>JARVCL010000041.1:0-16300 GCA_040405695.1 Halorubrum sp.
CCCGAACCTACGAGTTCGAACTGACGCCGAGCGAGAAAGAACAGGTCGAAGCGATCATCGACGCGGTCGCAGACGGGCGTATCGACGAGATCCGCGAAGCCGACACGAAAGACCCGGCGAACCGCTACCGGACCCGGTTCCTGCGTGCGAAGCGGTTCGACGACGCGGGGAACCTCGGCGGCGTGCCGACCGAACCGGACGAACAGTAGCGGACAGTCGCTCTGCTTCTGTGAGGTCGGCTGCTCGGCGACGACTCGGGTCCTGTGTCAGAGCCGACCGGGCCACAACGCTTCGTACCGTCGTCACCCGACAGGTACGTGTGACTGACTCAATGACTACGGACACGATAACGCGGAACCGGCCGGAACTCGTCACGCTGCTGCTGCTCGCGGCCGTCACGGTCGTACTGCCGGCTGTAGCTATCTAACGCAGATCCGTCCGAAAGAGCGGATTCTGGACGGTATCCAACCGGATATCGTCGAAAATTCTTGAAGGAATTACAGCCGCAGTATCAGGATGTTGGCGGGCCTCCATCGCGGAACATTCGCGGCCGCCCGTCCTCGGCGCGACCGTCGCCGGTCCCGCCGTAGTGTCGGCGAGGATGGTCCGACTGTTTGCGGTGGCCGAAGGGGTGTTCATCCTCAAAGCCGTCGGGGTCGCCGTCGTGTCGCCGCTGCTGTTCGAGCGGTCGCTCCGGTTCGAACGGTACGGCGTCGGGCTGGCGCTGGCGTTCTTCGGCGGCGTGTCCCCCCATCTCGCCACGGCACGGGCTGGAGACGACGAGCACGACGCCCCGCTGGCGAGACCGGCGCTCGGTCCCGCGGCGCTTTCTCGACGCGGCAGGCCGCTCACCGTGATGGGCCGTTCAGCCGATGGTGGTCCCGTCGCGAGCGGGCGATCTCGTGTCACGAAAGGTTTACGCAGGCCAGCGGCGTAGCCGGCGGCAATGAGTCGCGGCCCCGAAGTCATTATTACCGAAAAGGACAACGCCGCGCGGCGGATCGCCGACATCCTCAGTGGCGGCTCGGCGACGGCCGAACGGCTGAACGACACGAATGTGTACGAGTGGGGCGGCAAACGGTGTATTGGACTCTCTGGCCACGTCGTCGGCGTCGACTTCCCGCCGGAGTACAGCGACTGGCGAGACGTCGAGCCCGTCGAACTGATCGACGCACCGATCACCAAGGAGCCGACACAGGAAGGGATCGTCGCCGCGCTCCGCCGACTCGCTCGTGACGCCTCCCGTGTCGTGATCGCGACCGACTACGACCGCGAGGGTGAACTCATCGGGAAAGAGGCGTACGAACTCGTTCGTGAGGTGAACGAGGACGTGCCCGTCGACCGCGTTCGATTCTCTTCGATCACCGAGACCGAGGTCACAGAGGCGTTCGCGGACCCGGACGAACTGGATTTCGACCTCGCGGCCGCCGGCGAGGCCCGTCAGGTGATCGATCTCACCTGGGGCGCGGCGCTCACGCGCTTCCTCTCGCTGTCGGCCCGCCAGCTCGGCAGCGATTTCATCTCCGTCGGCAGAGTGCAGGGTCCGACGCTCAAGCTGATCGTCGACCGTGAGCGCGAGATACGCGCGTTCGACCCGGAGGCGTACTGGGAGCTGTTCGGCGAGCTCTCGAAGGCGGACGGCGACCCGTTCGAGGCGCAGTACTTCTTCGAGAACGACGCCGGCAACGAGTCCGAGCGCGTCTGGAACGAGTCGGTGGCGGAGACGCTCACCGAGGCGCTGGCCGCAGCCGACGACGCGGTCGTCGACGACGTTCGTCGCCGCACGCGAACGGACGAGCCGCCTGCGCCGTTCAACACGACACAGTACATTCGTGCGGCGGGGTCGATCGGCTACTCCGCACAGCGTGCGATGTCTATCGCCGAGGACCTGTACACGGCTGGCTACGTCACCTACCCACGGACCGACAACACGGTGTATCCAGCGGACCTCGACCCTGCAGAGCTGCTGGAGGAACTCGCTGCGTCCAGCCGGTTCGGTGACGACGCCGCCGCGTTGCTCAGTGCCGACGCGGAGATAGCGCCAACCGAGGGCGACGAGGAGACGACGGACCACCCGCCGATTCACCCGACCGGCGACCTCCCGGGCGCCGGGGACCTCACGGAGGACGAGTGGGAAGTGTACGAGCTCATCGTCCGGCGGTTCATGGCCACCTGTGCGCCCGCCGCGAAGTGGGAGCGGCTCCGCGTGGTCGCACTCGCGAACGGGGATGCGACCGCGATCGCTCGCGAAGCCGACCCGGCCGCAGCGCTACGAGACCCGGAGAGCGCCGAGAGAACCCCCTCGCTCGCGGCCGACGGCGGGCTCCGACTGAAGGCGAACGGGAAGCGGCTGCTAGAGCCGGGGTACCACGAGGTGTACCCGTACCGCTCCAGCGACGAGCGGATCGTCCCGGACGTCGAGGTGGGTGAACCGCTCTCGCTGTCGAGCCGCCGGACGGACGCGAAAGAGACCAAACCCCCGCGCCGGTACGGTCAGTCCCGGCTCATCGAGGAGATGGAGAAGCGCGGCGTCGGCACGAAGGCGACACGCCACCGGACGCTCGAGAAGCTGTACGACCGCGGCTACATCGAGAGCGACCCACCCCGTCCGACCCGACTCGCCGAATCGGTCGTCGAGGCGGCAGAGACGTTCGCCGACCACGTCGTCAGCGAGGAGATGACTGCCCAGCTCGAACGCGACATGCAGGCGATCGCCGCCGGCGAGAAGGCGTACGAGGAGGTGACAGCGGCGTCCCGGGAGCTACTCGGGCGTGTCTTCGATGACCTCACCGAGTCCCGCGAAGCGATCGGCGACAAGCTACAGACATCACTGAAAGCCGACAAGACGCTCGGGCCCTGTCCGGAGTGCGGATCGGACCTCCTCGTCCGGCAGGCCCGTGGCGGGTCGTACTTTGTCGGCTGTGACGGCTATCCGCGCTGTGAGTTCACCTTGCCGCTCCCCTCGACGGGCAAGCCGTTGCTGCTCGACGAGCGGTGTGACGACCACGAGCTTCACCACGTGAAGATGCTCGCGGGCCGGAAGACGTTCGTCCACGGATGCCCACGGTGTACAGCCGACGAGGCGGACGCAGCGGCCGACGAGGTGATCGGCGCGTGTCCCGATTGTGGGGCCGAACACGGCGGCGAACTGGCGATCAAGCAGCTCCGCTCCGGGTCACGGCTCGTCGGCTGCACCCGGTACCCTGACTGCGACTACTCGCTGCCGCTCCCGAGACGCGGCGAGATCGAGGTGACGGACGAGCGGTGCGGCGAACACGACCTCCCGCACCTCCGGATCAACTCCGGCGACGATCCGTGGGAGCTCGGCTGTCCGATCTGTAACTATCGAGAGTTTCAGGCCCGCGAGGCCGGGTCGGAGCTGGAGACGGTCGACGGGATCGGCGAAAAGACGGCCGAAAAGCTCCACGGCGCAGGGATCGACGGCATCGACGAGCTGAAGTCGGCAGATCCGGACGAGCTGGCCGCCGATGTCGACGGGATCGGCCCCGAGACGGTCCGCAGTTGGCAGGCGAAGGCGGACTGAACCCAAGCGCATAACCGATAGGCGTTGGAACAGTTCAGTAACGTGACCGATGGGCCGGAACGACGGGGACCGAGACGACGCGAATGCCGATGCGGCCGAGAGCAACGCGGACGCATCTGCGGACCCCACCCAGGAGTTCGTCGCGTCGACGGAGCCAGGAGACCCCCTCGGCCCGGACGAACCGGATCCAGCAGTCGAGGAGAACCACGAGACGAGCGACGCCGACCCACAAAGCGGCAACGAGACACCGGAGGCGGATCCGCGACCCGACGAGACGGGCACGACGCGTCACACGGGCGGGTTCGGCGGCACGGTCGACGACGACGACGTGGGGGTCGTGCGGTCGTTCGTCGGGTCTGTGCCCGCACCGGCGCTGGCGATCGACCCCGACACGAAAGCGGTGCACGCGGCGAACGAACAGGCGGCGTCGCTGCTCGGCCGGGACCGCACGACGCTCACGCTGATGGGGCTGAGCGACGTTGAAGCGCCGACGACCGAGACCGGCGATCCCATCGACGAGGCGTTCGCGTCGGTCATCGAGACCGGCGGGCCGGCGGCGTTCGAGTGGGGGGTTCGAACCGGCGACGGCGAGCGGCGTCGACTCGACGCTCGCGCGCACACGACGACGATCGCGAGTCGGGAGTGGCTCGTCGTGACGCTCTCGGACGCCAGCGCCCGCAGCAGAGCCGAGCGAGGCGCACGCGAACGGCTGTGGACGCTGGACGCCGTCGCGTCGACCGTGCCGATGTCGTTGTTCCAGTGTGACAGCAACGGGACGCTCGTCCGGTGGAACGACCGGCTGACGGCCGACACCGGGTACGCCACCGGAGAACTCTCCGGGCGAGCGCTCCCCGATCTGTTCGACGACGACAGTCGGTCGGCCGTCGCCGACGCGCTCGCCGCGGTGTACGCAGGAAGCGGACGGACCGAGTGTGAGGCGAGCTTACTGTTGCGCTCCGGCGGGCGGACGCCGTACCGGGTGACGCTCGGGCCCGTGACCGACTCGGATGGGTCGATCATCGGGGTCGTCGGCGTCGGCGAGGACCGCACCGAAGCGTCGCTCCGTGAGGAGCGACTCGCGGTGTTGACGCGGGTGCTCCGGCACAACTTCCGGAACGAGCTCAACGTGATCATGGGGTTCACCGAGCAGGCAAAACGCGAGGTGGACGATTCGGGAACACGCGCCCAGCTCGACCGGGTGGTCGACACCGCCGGACGGCTGTTACACCTCGGTGAAACGTCCCGCAAGGTCGAGCGTCTCCTCGCCAGTCGGCCCACGCCCGGACCGATTCCGCTGGCCTCGGTGGTGTCCGACGGACTGGACGGGGTGCCCCACGGGCTCCGAGACCGTGCCGATATCGACGCCGACGTCTCCCCGGGGATCACGGTATCAGCGGTCGAACAGCTGTCGGAGGCGATCACCGAGCTGATCGATAATGCGATCCGCCACAACGACACGGAACACCCCCGTGTGCACGTCTCGGCCGCCGAACTCCCCAGCGAGTCGTGGGTGTCACTCGTCGTCGCCGACGACGGACCCGGGATCCCGCCAGCGGAGCGAGCGGTGCTCACCGGCGAAGAGACGCCGCTCGATCACGCCAGCGGGCTCGGTCTCTGGTACGTCAACTGGGTGGTCACCGCCGCTGGGGGATCGCTCACCATCACCGAGAGCAAGGGCGGTGGAACCCGGATAGAGCTCAGCCTACGGACGCCGAGCGCGACCTGAGCCAGAGGAGGCAGAGCCGACCCGGACGACCCCGACCCGGACGACCCCGACCCGGACGAGACCGTTCCGAACTAAACACGCGGAGTCAAACTCAACAGCGACGAGCGGAGCGTCACTCCCGGAGCACGAACTCGTCACCGACGGCGACGTCGTCGGCCGCGCCCGCCGGCAACTCGACGATCGTGTCCGCGCGAGCCCGTCCAAGTCCGACGAACGGCGCGAGCCGCTTCGTCCGCGTCACGCTATTGTCAACGAGCCAGACGGCGTCGATGGCGAACGGGACGAACAGCATGTGGAGCCATCGACGCTCCGCGCCGTCGAACGGAAACACGAGCGCGTACCTGTCGGGGATAGATCGGCGGAACATCAGCCCGCGTGCCTGTTCGAGGGTCGTGCGGGCAACATCGACGTCGCTCGCGAGAACAACGGCCTCACGGTCGCGGGACGCGTCGGGGCGGTGAAGCAGTCGCACGCTCGGTTTCTCGTGAGCGATACGTAAATACTCGTCCGGACGGTCGCGAAGAACGGTTCCGGCCACGGAACCTCCGGCTGTCGCCGAGGGGAGGCAGCTCGTCGGTCGGCGCACAGGCCGCAGCTCCCGTTAGCTCGCGTTGCCGTACGTCTCCTCTAAGTACGCGACGATGTCGTCACTCTCTGGCATCCCGTCGACGCCGTTGGGCTCGTCGACGAGCACGGGAACCCCGGTCTGGCCGCTCACCGCTTTGACCTCGGTTCGCTCGCCGTGTGATCGAGGGACCTCGATCGACTCGTACTCCAAGCCGAGTTCGGCGAGTTTGTCGGTCACCTTCGCACAGTACGGACAGCCGGGGAGTTCGTAGAGTATCAGATCCGTCATCGATGACGCATAAGAGACAGACGGATAAAGAAGTACGCCCGCTGGTGTGTATAGAACACACGAGCGGCAGGCGGCTCTCGGTCGGTGTCGCGGTGTCTCCGCAGACGACGGGGGCGTGTCGCCTGCGCGAACACGGGGGACCGGTCGGCGAGGACGTCTCAGGCGGATCGGGCGGGTCGGTCTGCTGTGAGAGACAACAGCACTGCTGCGGCCGCGAGCACGCCGGTGATGACGTGTGCCACGACCACGGCGGCGGTGGCCTCGCCCAGCGTCCAGACCGCACCCGTGAGAGTAGCGACTCCCATTGCCGCCACCAACGAGAGGGACGAACGATTCGGATCGCGAGCGGCGACCAGCCCTACTAGCGCGAGCGCGAGGAGCCCGCCGCCGCCGTGGATCACCACGCTGATCGAGCTCCCGCTCAACGCGAGAACGCCGGTGGTCGCTCCGGCCGCTGCTGCGATCACGAGGAGTCGATCAGACACGGTATCATTCTTACTACCGCCAGCCGCTTATATACCACGCCGCGGTTCACGGCCGGCGTGGTTCACGGACGGGTTCCGAGCGGGGGCCGCGTCTCTTCCCGTGGAATCTGGTCTGCTCGCCGGTCGTGAACGTCCTCGTGACAGTCCGGACACAGCGTGAGCAGGTTCGAGAGGTCGTTCGTGCCGCCGTTAGCGCGCGGCACGACGTGGTGCACCTCCAGCACCCGGGCAGCGGTCTCCTGTGTCGACGTTCCCGGCGGCCGTCGCCGTCGCCGCCCGTCACGGGCGCGCCAGACGTGCACGCCGTCCAAGGTTCGGTTCAGGCCGGCGGGACACAACGCGCACGTGAACTTGTCACGGAGGCGGACACGGGCTTTCGTCTCCCAGGCGGGCTGTGGCGGTCGGTACGACAGCGGACCGTTCTCAGAGAGCTTCGAGAACAGCTGTGAGAGAGTGAGCCGCGGTGGATCCGGCAGTTCGCGGAGCTTCCACGCGCGAACCGTCTCCCACTCCTCCATACCGGCTGATGACGGGGAGGGGACAAAAAGCGCGCGAGACCCGACCGGGGTTACAGAATGAATCCGCCGGTCTGTAACGCGTAGTACGCGACGAGCAGGGCGGCGAGCACCCACTGACCGGGGTGTACGTCGGCCGGTTCTCCCATCGCAGCCTTGATGATCGGGAAGGTGATGATCCCGGCGGCGAGGCCGTCGGCGATGGAGTAGGTGAGCGGCATCACGAGGATCGTGAGCGCAGCCGAGATCGTCCACGCGGGGTGGCTCCAGTCGATGTCGGTGACCCCCTGAAACATCATCACGCCGACGACCACGAGCGCGAGGAAGGAGGCGTAATCCGGGAGCAGCGGCACGAGCGCGACGAGCGGGATCGCGAGCAGGAAACAGCCAGCGACGACGAGCGCCGTGAGGCCGGTGCGGCCGCCCTCCTCGATCCCGGTCGAGGACTCGATGTACGTCGTCACCGTCGAGGTGCCGAGCATCGCACCGACGGTGGTACCGACCGCGTCGGCCATGAGGGGTTCGTCCATGTCGGGGAGTTCACCCTCGTCGTCGAGGAAGTCACCGAACTGTGAGACGCCGATGAGCGTGCCCGCGGTGTCGAAGAAGTCGACGAAAAAGAAGGTGAACACGACGAAGACGAACGTGACCGGGTCGATATCGGCGAGACCGTCGAGGAACGCGCCGGCGAGCGGGGTGAAGTCGAACTGGACGGTGGTGACGAGCGTTAGCAGTCCGTCGACCACCCCCTGTTCTGCGAACGTCGTGTAGAGTTCCTCGTCGACCACGGCGGCTGGGGCGACGACGCCAGCGACCGCAGCCAGCCACCCGGCGAGCGCCGTCGTCAGGATACCGATGACGATAGAACCGGTGACACCACGCGCCCAGAGGATCAGCGTGAACAGCACGCCGAGCACACCCAGCAGCGCGCCGGGCGTCGCAGCAACGTCGCCGAGTTCGACGAGGGTGCCCTCGTAGCCAACGATCACCTGCATCTCTTGGAGGCCGATGAACAGTAGGAACGCGCCGATACCGGCCCCAACCGCGTACTTCACCGGTTTCGGGAACAGGTTGATGATATACTCACGGGCACCGACGGCGGTGAGGAGGATGAACAAGATTCCCTCGACGAACACCGCCGCGAGCGCGGTCTGCCACGGGATGCCGAGCGCGATCACGACCGTGAACGCGAAGAAGGCGTTGAGCCCCATTCCCGGCGCGAGTCCGAACGGGCGGTTCGCGTACAGCGCCATGACGACGGTTCCAACGACCGACGCGAGGATCGTGGCGATGGCGATCATCTGGAACACCTCCACCCGCTCGAACCCCTCGATAGCGATCGCCTCCGAGAGGATGGCCGGGTTCACCACGATGATGTACGACATCGCGAGAAACGTCGTGATCCCGGCGATCAACTCAGTCCGAACGTCCGAGTCGTGCTCTGTGACCCCGAACAGCGAGTCTGTAAGCCCCATTGAACGAGTGTGGATACTCCGGGGTCAAGTGATAAGCCTTGCTGATGCGTGTCGAAGGTGATCCATATTATTGGATCACATCTCGATGAGTAACCCGTGAAACGCACATATAATGCGTATATTTGCGTATAATAGATGTTAACACGCGGCTCGACTACTCGAACGTCGTCAGCGCGCCGACCGGAGCGTCCGTGATCTCCCGTGCGCGTCCGAGCCCCTCGTCGCCGACGGCGATGAGGGCGAACACGCCGCCGACCTCCGCGTCTGCCTGAAGCGCGATGTCCAAGAGCAGTTCCTGCGTCTCACCCGACCGGATGAGGTCGTCGACGACCAGCACCGTATCGCCGGCGTCGATGGCGCTCGCTGGCAGGTAGTAGGTGAGTTCGATGCCCGAGGCGAGCCGTTGGCGCGACTCGATGAACTCCTCGACGGCAGTCTCTTTCGACTTCTTGGCGTACGCCACCCGCGCGTCGAAGAACGACGCCATCGCCGCTCCCAGTGTGATTCCGTCGGTGGCGGCGGTGAGCACCACGTCCGGCGAGTCGAAGCCGAACGTCTCAGCAGCGACAGGCGCGACGAGATTCAAAAACGACTGGTCGAAGACGACGCCGGAGTTGTCGACGTACCCTTCTCCATCAAACGAGATACGCGCGACGAGTTCGTCCGCGAGCGCGTCTCGACCGACCTCGTCGACTACCGCCTGCGCGCGGTCGGTTCCAGGCAGCACGTGGCCGTTCACGTACCGGTTGAGATCGCCCGCTGGCAGCCCGGTCACCTCGGAAAGCTCCTCGTACGTTCGCGTCTCTTTGAGGCTTCGTAACACGTCGACGGCCCGTAGTTGGAGGGCCGCCTTCTCTGCGCGGTTCATATGGGTGATCGCGATCGCACAAATATGAATACACCGAAGTGTGACGGATTACGGTTATACAGTTACGTGGGGTACACTGGCGGTCCGCGTCTCGGTGGTGCGGACTACCGACTTTCAAGATGACAGGCGGCTCGATGCTCGGGACTGTCGAGGGCCGGATTGTCCCGCTCACAGACGCTCTCAAACGCTTCGTGTAGCGGCGCGGTTTCCCACTCGTCGTGTGCGACGGCAGCGAACGCGTCTTCGATGAGGCTACGCTGGGTCGTCGGCACGTCGTGATCGAAGAATCGCTCGAAGGCGGCCTCAACGAACGCCTCGACGGCGTCGTCATCCGGCTCCGCTGGGGGCGTTCCGTACCCTGCACGGTCCCACACCTTCGTGACACTGAGGCTCCGTGTTTCGAGCGCTCGTCGGAGATCCAGCACCTCCCGGTACGCCGCCTGGTCGATAGCCATCCCCTCCGGTGGGATCACCTCCGGACATCGGGTGCGGAACCGACAACCGCTCGGCGGGTCTCGTGGGGACGGCACGTCGCCCGAGAGGATATCGACGCTTCGGTCCTGTTCGGCGAGTGACGCTCGGGGAACGCTCTCCAGCAACGCCTCGGTGTACGGGTGTCGCGGCGACTCGAACAGGTGGGTTGTCTCCCCGATTTCGACGATCTCGCCGAGATACATCACTGCGACCCGGTCACAGATGTGGCGGATCACCGAAAGGTCGTGTGAGATGAGCAAGTACGTCAGGTTCAACTCGTCTTGGAGATTGTTTAGGAGGTTGAGTATCTGAGCCTGAACGCTCACGTCCAGCGCGCTCGTGGGCTCGTCGAGCACGACGAACTCCGGCTCTAAGGCGAGCGCCCGCGCGATGGCGACCCGCTGGCGCTGCCCGCCGGAGAACTCGTGTGGATACCGGTCGTACTGTGAGCCGGAGAGTCCAACACGTTCCAGCAGGTCGCGGACCCGCGCTTCCCGGTCGGCTTTCGATCCCACGTCGTGGACATCGAGCGGCTGCTGGACGGATTTCCCGATCGGCTTTCGAGGGTCGAGACTGGAAAACGGGTCTTGAAAGACGATCTGTGCCTCCCGGTGAAACTCGTCGAGCGCCTTCCCTGAGAGGTCGTACACGTTTCGCCCCTCGAACTCGACGCGGCCCTCGGTCGGTTCCTGAAGCCCTAATACGGTCTCGCCCGTCGTCGACTTGCCACAGCCCGACTCCCCGACGAGCCCGAGGGTTTCGCCCCGGCGCACATCGAACGTGAGGCCATCGACGGCACGGACCGCGACCGGGTCGTTGCCGAGCAGTCGGTCAACGATCGAGTCTCGCTCCCAGAAGTACTTGCAAAGCCCCTCGACGCTGAGGACAGCGTCGGTCATCGCGACGCACCCCCATCGGTCGAGGCCGGTTCCTCGCCCGCCGTCGCCCCCCTGTCGTCGTCCGTGGCCGCCCCTGAAGACCCGTCACCGTCGTCGTCGAAATAGTCGTCCGAGAGCGGCGGGCTGTCACCGTAGGAGACCTCCCCGAGAACGCAGTTCACGAGGTGATCACCGTCGTCGTCGACGGTCCTCGGGTGCGGGCGCTCCAGACACGCTTCCATCGCCTTCGGACAGCGATCGGCGAAGTAACACCGGTCCGCCATCTCGTGATCGAGGAGGCTCGGAACGTTCCCTGGCACCGGATCGAGCGACCCGCCGACACTCTCGAGGTCCGGTACGGAGCCGAGAAGCCCCTCTGTGTACGGGTGGACGTTGTCACGGAACACGTCAGCGAGACTCCCGCGTTCGACGATCTCGCCGGCGTACATCACTCCGACGCGGTCACACATTCGAGCGATCACGCCGAGGTTGTGGGTGATTAACAGGACGGTCATGCCGGTCTCTTCTTGTAGATCGGACAGCAAGTTGAGCACCTGCGCTTGGATCGTGACATCGAGCGCAGTTGTCGGCTCGTCCGCCACCAGTATGTCTGGTTCGCCGGCGAGCGCCTGGGCGATCATCGCACGCTGGAGCATCCCGCCGGAGTACTCGTGTGGGTACTCGTCAGCGCGCTCGACGGGATCCGGGATCCCAACCATCTCCAGCAGCTCGACCGCGCGCTCCCGGCTCTCCTCGCTGATGTACCGCCGCGATGGGAGCGCGAACGAGAGAATCAGCGACCCCAGCGAGTACTCCGACGAGTCTGTTCGCGCCCGGGTTGACCGCGGTCGTGAGTTCGCACGCTGCTGCACCTCGACCGCCTCCGCAATCTGCTCGCCGACAGTCAGGCTCGGGTTGAAGCTGCTCTCCGGGTCTTGGAAGATCATGCTGAAGCTCGTGCCGCGCAGCGACGTCCGGACCGCTTCGGGGACGCCACGGAGGTCGACGTAGTCGTCGTCGACAGCCGCCGGGAACTCCTGTCGGAGGTCCGCCGCCAGCTCGGCGTCGCGATACCACAGCTTCCCGCTCGTCACCTCGCCAGGAGACTCGACGAGGTCGACGAGCGAGAGGCCGGTGACGCTTTTGCCCGACCCGGACTCGCCGACGATCCCGAACACCTCACCCTCCCGCACACTAAACGAGACATCTTCGACGGCGTTTACCTGTCCCTCACCGGTGAAAAAGCGGGTCGAGAGCCCTTCGACACGGAGGACGTCTTCGGGCATCTCAGGCACCCCGCTGTCCTTCGTCCAGGTTCGGGTCCAGCGCATCGCGGAACCAGTCGCCGAGGAGGTTCACGGCGATCACGGTCAGTACGATGCCGATACCGGGGAGTGTTGAGACCCAGGGACGGGTTCGAAGAATGTCTTGTCCCCGTTCGATCTCGTACCCCCACGAGAGCGTCGTTCCGGAAAACCCGAGATACGCCAACGACGCCTCAAGGAGGATGATCACCGCCACCTGGATCGTCCCAAGCACGATGATCGGCGTGATGCTGTTGGGGAGGATGTGTCCAAGTACGATGTCACGGTCTGTGGTCCCGAAGCTTTTGGCTGCTTTGACATACTCCTCGTTGCGTAACGAGAGCGCCTCCCCACGAGCGACGCGGGCGAACCACACCCAGATTACGAGCGCGGCGACGATCGTAACGGTCCCCGGTATCGGTATCGACTCCGGCATCCCGTCGGCGAGGCCGAGCGCCACGATCGGGTCGGGGACGTACACCGGTGACTCGCCGAACACCCCGATCAACGCCAGCGCGAGCACGAGCGCCGGGAACGCCAACATCGTGTCCGCCACACGCATCAGCGCGTCGTCGACACGGCCGCCGTAGTACCCCGCGATCAACCCGATCGGCACGCCGATCAGCATCGCTATCAGCGTGGCCGAGAAGCCGACCAGCAGCGAGATTCGGGCCCCGTACACGAACCGCGAGTAGACGTCCTGGCCGACGTTGTTCGTTCCGAGGACGTGTGCGGACTCCGATGTCACCTCCACTTCCCGTATCTCGCCGTCGACGGCCACCTGCGTGGTGTAATCGAAGCCGATCGGCGGGTACGCGTTGCCACCTTCGTCGTAGTATCCGGTTCGTGTCGGGTCGTGTGTCGCCAGCAACGGCGCGAACACGGCCATCAGCACGATACTTACGAGCAGCACCATCCCGATCTTCGGGAGGAGGCTCTCGCGGAACGTCTGTCGGAGATTCGAGGTTATCCTGTCGGAGATCATTCGTCGCTCACCCGCGGGTCGAGAGCGGAGTACAGCGCGTCGACGCCGATGTTGATCGTCACGAACGCGACCGCGATGAACACGATGATCCCCTGCATCAGCGGCCAGTCACGGGCGTCGAGCGCGTCTATCAACCGGAGCCCGAGTCCCGGCCAGTTGAACACCGTCTCGGTGATCACCGCCCCACCCATGAGCGTCCCCATCTGGAGCCCCAACACAGTGAGGATCGGGATCATCGTGTTTCGGAGGACGTGTTTGTACCGCACGAGGACCCCTGGCAACCCCTTCGCACGGGTCGCCGTCACGTACGGTTTCCCGAGCTCGTCGACCATCCCGCTGCGGGTCAGTCGCGTGATGAGCGCGGTGAAGTACGTCCCGAGCGTGAGCGCCGGCAACGTGATATGCCGGAGCCACGTGAGGAGGTCGCCAACGGAGCCGAACGCGACGAGCGTCCAGATCGCCTCGCCGAGGCCGACGGGACGGCGCCCGGTGGGAAGGACACCGATCCAGACGCCGAAAAGCAGGATCAACATCAGGCCGAGCCAGAAGTTCGGCGTGCTGATCCCTAAAAGCGAGAACAGCGTCGCCCCGTAGTCCGACGGCTGGTTCCGACGCGTCGCCGACACCACGCCGAGCGGGATCGCGATGACGAGCGCGACGATAGTCGCCGCGATCGCCAGCTCGAGCGTGGCGGGTATCCGCTCTATCACCATCATCTCGACTTCCCGGTTCGACCGCCAGGAGTAGCCGAAGTCACCGACGAGCAACCCCTGAACGTACTCCAGGTACTGAACGTAGATCGGCTGGTCGAGGCCTTCCTGTGCCCGCACCCGGGCGATCGTCTCGGCGGTCGCTCCTTCGCCGAGCATCAGCGTCGCCGGATCGCCGGGAGAGACCGCCCGGAGACCAAACATGATAGTCACGACACCCCAGACGACGAACACCGCCTGTAGGGTCCGCCGTAGGAGGAACTTCACAGTCGACATGTCGATGTGTCTTCGAAACCCGTCCCGCGATAATTAGCTTTCGACACGGCCACTGGGCCGCCGCGTTCGGGGCCCGAAGCTTACTGGTTCATCCCCCAGACGTACACAGTCTCGTCCTCGCGCGGCTCCCACTGGATGTCCTCGCGAACGCCGTATATGCTCTCTTGGGTGTGTAAGAAGACGAACGGCGCCTTCTCGTGGGCGAGCCGGTTGACCTCCTCGAGCTGTTCGCGACGCTCGTCCGGGTCCTCGATCGACTGACTCGCCAGAATCGCATCGCTGAGCTCTTCATCGTCGAACGTCCGCGTCTCCGCCTCTTGGCTGAAGAAGCCCTGAACGCCGTAGTCGGTGTCGCCCGTGATCGTCCCCCAGCCGATCATGTAGAACGGAATCTCGATCACGTCGGGGTCGATGCCCGCGGAGTTCGCGTCGGAGACGACGCCGAAGTCGACGATGTTTACCTCGCAGTCGACGTTGTCGAGCTGGTCGATCTGGTCGGCCGCGGTCTCGCCGACCGCGGCGTCGTTGAGATACCGCCCCTGCGGAACGGTGAGCTCGATCTCGATCCCGCCGTAGCCGCTGTCCTCGACGAGGCTCTCGGCCATCCCGATGTCCTGTTCGTACGGCTCGATATCGGGATTGAACCCGTTGATCCCGGGCGCGACCGGCTGGCCCCGCGCCTCGCCGAACCCGCTGAGCACGGAGTCGACGATCCCCGCGTTGTCGACGGCGTAGTTCATCGCCTGCCGGAACTCCTGGCTGTCGAACGGTTCGACGGTGTTTTTCATCGGCAGGAAGATGTTCCGGAAGCTCGTGACGCGCCGGATCTCGACATCATCGGCGTTCTGTACCGTGTTAACGTCCTCGGGGAGGATGTTGATCGTCAGGTCGGTCTCGCCGGTTTCGAGCGAACTGACCCGGCCGCTGGACTCGCCATCAGCGTTGAAGACGACGCGTTCGAACGGCGGCTCCTCGCCCCAGTAGTCGTCGAAGCGTTCCAAGACGACCTCCTCGCCGGAGGTAAAGTCGACGACCTCGTAGGGGCCGGTCCCGTTGAAGTCCTCGGGGTCCGCACCGGAGATCGACTCGCCCTCTTGATCGGCGTCGTGGTTCTCGATCGACCAGTCGCGGTTCATCGCGCGGGCGTAGTTCCCAAACTCGAACTCGGCGAGACCAGGCGCGCCGCTGTAGTACACTTCCACGGTCGTGTCGTTCATCGCCTCAGCACCGGTGATCGAGCCGAGCCCGAACGCGCCGATGTCGCTGGCGACGCCGATGTCGTTGTCGACGGTCCGGTTGATCGTCCACGCCACGTCCTCCGCGGTCATCTCGTCGCCGTTATGGAACACGACGTCGTCGCGGAGCTGGAGCTCGGTCGTTCCGTCGCCGAGAATCTCCGTGTCCTCGACCACCCGCGGGAAGATCCCCTCGCCGGGCTCGAAGTCGAACAGCGGCTCGTAGATGTGGTCTAACACGTCGAAGTAGTCCCCGGTGATGTGATCGAGCGGGTCGATCGTGTCGGGGAACTGCGTCAGCGTGATCGTGAGTTCGTCCGGTGCCTCTTCACCGAGACAGCCGGCGAGTCCGGCCATGGAAACACCGGCAACGCCGGTGGCTTTCAGGACATCCCGTCGACGCAGGTCGAAGCGTGATCCTTGCGGCATAGTGACATTATTTGCTGATCTATTATATATACCTGTTCCTTTACCGAGAACGCCGATCGTTCTTGGATCGTTCGGATCGAGTCCCAATACACACAAGAGTTAGCGGTATCAGCCGAAGAGACGAGAAAATCACAACGGACGCGCTGCTGCTCCGGCGTTCACCCCTCGCGGACGACGACGAACTCAGCGAGGTTTCGGAAGTACTCGACCACCTTCGTCTCCGGCGGAGCCGCGTCGTTCGGCGCGGCGAGCGCGAGGTCCAACTCGTTGCGAGCCCGTTCGTTGATTTCAGTGGGAGTCAAGAAGGTCACTTGCAGCACCGACGGCCGGCCTATCTCTGCGTCCTGTCCGGTCGGGTTACCGAGGTCAGCGGCGTCGGCCGGTCGGCGAGTTCCGTCGCCTCGTCCTCGCCGAGTTCAACCATCGCCTCGGCGACGGTTCACTCACGACATTTTACCACAAGCAGATCGTATCAGGGGAAGCGTTTTTTAGACTGATCGAAGCCCTCCACACGTATGCCACACACTAACCGCTCCACCC
>JARVCL010000042.1:0-2891 GCA_040405695.1 Halorubrum sp.
ACCCAACGGACCGGCGATTCGCCCCGTCCTGGGCCGCAGATCGATGCGTGTCACCCGCCGGTTACTTTCGATCCCAAAGTTTAGTCGGCCACCGATCGGTGGTATCGTAACCACAACCCGCATGAGTAGGGAGGCCGTATGTCTCTCTATCATGAGCGCGCGTACCGCACACCTCGAGATCGGCGGGATGTCCTGTTCGACGTGTTCGGGGACCGTCACGGACGCCTTGGAGTCGCTCGAAGGGGTCGAGTCTGCCGCGATCAACTTCGCGACCGACGAGGGAAGCGTCGAGTACGATCCCGAACGTGTCACGCTCGCAGCGCTGTACGACGCGGTGCGCGACGCGGGGTACGACCCCGTCTCGGAGGCGACGACCGTCGGCATCGGCGGGATGTCCTGTTCGACGTGTGCCGCGACGAACGAGGAGGCGATCGGCGGCGTCGACGGCGTGATCGACGTGACTGTCAACGCCGCCACGGACGAGGCGCGCGTCGAGTACAACCCGGTCGATACCGACCTGACCGAGGTGTACGCCGCGATCGAGGACGCCGGGTTCGACGCGATCCGCGAATCGGGTGTGGCTGACGAAACTGACGGGAGGCGATCCGGTGGCCCGTCCGGGGCCGCCCACGCGCCTGCAGGCGGTGCACGACAGAGCGCGGCCGAACGAGAACTCGTCCGCCAGCGACGGCTCGTGGTCGGTGGGGGCGTACTCACCATTCCGTTCTGGTACCTGATGGGCGGGATGTTCGGTCTCTACGCCGTTCCCGAATCGATCGCCGGCGTTGGCGTGGGGTGGATAGAGTTCGTGGTCGCGAGCGTCTTGATGAGCACACTCGGCAAGGAGTTCCTCGCTGGGGCGTGGCGCGCGTGGTCGAACGCCCGCGATGTCAACATGGACACGCTCGTCGCGATCGGTACCTCGGCCGGATACCTGTTCAGTACGGGCGTCCTGATCGGGCCACTTCTCGGCTATCCGCTGGTCGGCGACTTCTACTTCGAGGCGGTCGCGTTCATCCTCTGGTTCATCACTGTCGGAAACTGGCTGGAGGCGCGCTCGAAGGCACGCGCCAGCGACGCGCTCCGAGAACTGCTGCGGATGAGCGCCGACGAGGCGACCCTCGTCGACGAGGACGGGAGCGAGCGGACCGTCCCGGTCGAGGAGATCGCCGTCGGCGACCGGATGAAAGTCCGTCCCGGCGAGAAGGTGCCGACCGACGGCGTCGTCGTCGACGGCGAGAGCGCGGTCGACGAGTCGATGCTCACCGGTGAGTCGGTCCCCGTCGAGAAGCGGCCGGGCGACGAGGTCGTCGGTGCGACAGTCAACGAGAACGGCGTACTCCTCGTTGAGGCGACGAAGGTCGGCAAAGACACCGCGATCCAGCAGATCGTCGAGCGAGTTCGGGAGGCACAGTCGCGCCAGCCAGATATCCAACGGCTCGTCGACAGGGTGTCTGGCGTGTTCGTGCCGGTCGTCATCGCCAACGCCCTCCTCTGGGCGACGGTGTGGGCGCTGTTTCCAGAGACGCTGGCCGCGTTCGTGAACTGGCTTCCGCTGTGGACCCCGGTCGGCGGCGGCCCCGTCGCCGGCGGTGTGAGCGTACTGGAGTTCTCGACGGTCGTGTTCGCCTCCGCGGTGCTCATCGCGTGTCCCTGTGCGCTCGGACTGGCAACGCCCGCGGCGACGATGGTCGGGTCGACTATCGCCGCGACCAACGGCGTCCTCTTCAAAGGCGGCGACATCTTAGAGCGTGTTCGCGACGTCGACGTCGTCGTCTTCGACAAGACTGGGACGTTGACCCACGGCGAGATGGCGCTAACGGACGTGGTTCCGTTCGACGACGGCGCGCCGGTCCACGATCAGAACGGCCGAACGAACCCGGACGTGACTCCCGACGGCGGCGTTGCCGTCGAAGATTTCGACGACGAGGGGAACGCGACGGATCCCGATCACGACCCGTCGAAGACGCTCGATATCGACGACCCCGGACGACGACTCCTCCGTGCAGCCGCGACGGCGGAGTCCGGCAGCGAACACCCGCTGGGGCGAGCTATCGTCGAGGGGGCCCGTGACCGCGGAATCGTCGTCGACGAGCCGGACGGGTTCGACAACGTTCCCGGGCACGGCGTGACAGCTCGGACCGGAGCGGGAGACGTGCTCGTCGGCAACCGGGCACTACTTCGTCAACACGGTGTCGATTCCGACCCGGCCGAACAGACGCTCGAACGACTCGAACGCGAGGGAAAGACCGCGATGCTCGTCGCGGTCGACGGTGACCTCGCCGGGGTGCTCGCGACCGCAGACACGGTCCGCGAGAGCGCCCGCGAGACCGTGAGCCAGCTTCGCGACCGTGGGATCGCGGTGTCGATGCTCACCGGCGACAACGCTCGGACCGCACGCACGGTGGCCGAAGCGGTCGGAATCGACCCCGACCGGGTGCGTGCAGGGGTGCTTCCCGAGGACAAAGCGGACGCGATCGACGCGATTCAGGCTGACGGGAGTCGGGCGGTGATGGTCGGCGACGGCGTCAACGACGCGCCGGCGCTCACGACCGCCCACGTCGGGATCGCCATCGGCTCGGGTACCGACGTGGCGATCGAGTCCGCGGACGTGACGCTGATGCGTGACGATCCACGGGACGTTCTGAAGGCGCTCCGGATCTCGGAGGCGACGATCACCAAGGTCCGCCAGAACCTCTTCTGGGCGTTCGCGTACAACACTACGTTGATCCCGATCGCTTCTCTCGGACTCCTCAATCCGGCGCTCGCCGGGTTCGCGATGGCCGGGTCGTCCGTGTCGGTGATGTCGAACAGCTTAGCGTTCCGTCGCTGGACGCCCGACAGAGATTACCACTTCCTCCTCACGCGGCCGTTTTATCGCCTGTTCGGGT
>JARVCL010000043.1:0-2888 GCA_040405695.1 Halorubrum sp.
GTGGGCCAACACGGATTTGAACCGTGGACCTCCCGGTTATCAGCCGAGCGCTCAACCTGACTGAGCTATTGGCCCAGGTGAGCGCATTCAGTAGTTCCGCGGGTAGGATTTTAAGGGTTTCCTTTCGGGGAGCAGGTCGCCGTCCGGCGGTTTTTCACCGAACCGCTGGACTGTGTCGTCCACCTCCCGTCACCCGGTTCGCTCGCTGCCGTCCTCCTCAACGGTGTAATCCACGTCGACGACATCGTCGTCCGCGTCAGACGCACCCGTAGTGCCGCCACCCGTAAATCCACCGTCGGCGTCGTCGCCGTCTGGAAACCCACCGGGGAACCCGTCACCCGGGAACCCCTCGGCGTCGTCGAACCCGTTTGTGTCGTCATCCGTGTTTGGAAACCCGCCGATGTAGACGTTCCCAGTGGCGAATCCACCTGTTTCGCGGTCGATGTACGGCACGACGACGTACTTTTTGACGGCGATGCGGATCGGCACCCGCGTGAGCGGCAGCGCGAGCAGGAACCCGATGGCGTCGGTCACCAAGCCAGGTGTGAGGAGGAACGCACCAGCACCGATCAGCAACCCGCCATCGAGCAGTTCGTCGGTCGGCGGCTGTCCCTGCGCGAGTTTGCGTTGCACTCGCGCCAGCGTCGCGCGCCCTTCGGCACGCAACAGGAGCATTCCGAGGACCGCGGTCAACACCACCAGCCCGACCGTCATGACCCACCCGAGCCGCGTCGCGACGAACACGAGGAACAACGCGTCCACGAGGGGAACGACGAGGAGCAACGCGAGCAGCGTTCGCGGGCGCATGTCTCACGATTCCCGCCGGGCATTCATAGCCCTTTTCGTCGCGGCCGCCGGTGTGAACGTGCTACGGGAGACCGCGAGGGTGACGCGAGAGACTGCGAGCACGACGACACCCGGGTGAGTGACCAGGAAGCCATCCGCGACCGCCACCGCTTTGCCCGACCGGTGCCAGCCGCCCACATGGATATCGTTGGCGCGCTCGGTCGTGAACCGCCCGACCGTGAGTCGCTGCCACGGTGGGTCGCGCCCCTGCCGAAGCGGCTCGAAGATGTCGCCTACCGGTTCGTCTGGGTCATCGTCGCGATCAACCTCCTCGGCACCGCGTTCGGCTTCTGGTACTATCGGTTCCAGTTTGGTCGCCACCCGATCGAGATGTGGCCCTTCATTCCCGACAGTCCACTGGCGACGCTGTTCATTGCGCTGGCGCTCGCGTCGTGGGCGATCGGCCGGTCGAGTGACACCCTGGCCGCGCTGGCCTTCTTCGGCAACATCAAACTCGGGTTGTGGACGCCGTACGTTCTCGTCGTCTTTTACCCCGGATTCCTCGCGAACTCGGGGCCCGCGATGTACACGTTCCTGCTCGTGAGCCACCTCGGGATGGTCGTACAGGCGTTCGTCTTACACCGGATGACCGACTTCCCGGTCAAGGCGGTCGTCATCGCGACGACGTGGTACACCGTCGACCTGCTCATGGATTACTTCGTTCCGTTGGTCGGCGACGTCACTCACACGTCCGTGCCGTACGCCGGCAGCACGCCGTGGTTCACCACGACCGTCCTGCAGGTCGCTGCTGCCGGCGCAGTCACGCTCACCGTACTCCCGGTGGTTTTGTCGCTCGGCACCCGCGTCGCTAAACTTCGTTGCCGCGTCGACGATGCTGTCGTCTGAGGACCCGTCAGACAGCCATGTCGTTCGGCCGACAGGGGGTGATGGCCCGGTCACTACTTAAGTATCGCCAGAGTGTGAACCTGACATGGGCTTTTACGAGCGCCTCGGAGACCTGTCGGTCACGATAGAGACGGTCGACAGACGGCGCTACGCCGCGAACACGACGAGCGGCTTCGAGCGCACGACGACGGAGTTCCGGCTGTCCGGAGACGGAGTCGTCGGTCGTGGGGAAGATGTCACCTACGAGGCGGCCGATCACGACACACTCGCGGGGACGGATCCGCTCGATATCGAGGGCGAGTGGACGCTCGACGAGTTGTCTACCGCGCTCGACGAGAGAGACCTGTTCCCCGCCGGGCCTCCTGAACAGTCGATGTCCCGAAACTACCGTCGGTGGGCGGTCGAGAGCGCCGCACTCGACCTCGGATTACGACAGGCCGAAGAGAGTCTCGGGGGGTTCCTCGGGGTCGACGCGCAACCGACACGGTTCGTCGTTTCGACGCGACTCGGCGACCCACCGACGACGGACCGAATCGAGGCACTGTTGGCGCAGAACGCCGACCTCGAGTTCAAACTCGACCCGACGCCAGACTGGCCAGAGTCGGTGTTCGTGACGCTTCGAGAGACCGACGCGGTTCGCGTCCTCGATTTAAAAGCCTGGTACGAGGGGACCGATGTCGACGTCCCGGCGGATCCGGAGCTGTACCGAGACGTGCTCGCCGCGTTTCCGACGGCGATAGTCGAAGACGCGGCGTTCACACCAGAGACGACGCCGTTGCTGGAGCCACAGGCCGACCGACTCGCGTTCGACTACCCGATCGACGGCGTCGACGCGCTGCGGTCGCTCCCTGTCGAACCAGGCTGGTGTAACATCAAGCCCTCTCGGTTCGGCACGGTCGAGTCGCTGTTCGAGACGATCGCGTACTGCCGCGAGGAGGATATCTCGATGTACGGGGGCGGGCAGTTCGAACTGGCAAGTGGGCGGACCGCGATCCAGACGCTCGCCGCGCTGTTCTATCCGGACGCCCCCAACGATATCGCACCGCGGGTGTTCAACGACCCAGAGGCCTCGCCACCGTACCCGAAGAGCCCGCTCACCCCCGACGAGGACGCCGTCGGATTCGAGTGCTGACCGACCAGCAGCGGGCGGGCGAGCGAGTGCGTTGCCGACAGCCCCGCTCTATCACCCCTCGGGG
>JARVCL010000044.1:0-2877 GCA_040405695.1 Halorubrum sp.
CCGGCTCAGCGTTCCGGTGACCGAAACGAGCAACGACGTCTACGAGGAACTGTCCGTCGCCGGCGACACCGTCACCGGCTCGCCGACGGACATCCTGTCGGCTGTGCAGACAGCACTCGACGGACACAATCCGGATGTCCTGGTCTGCTCAACCAGCGAGATCGTCCCGACCCTGTACGAGATGGCGATGGACGCCGGCGTCGACGACTTCTCGCTGAGTCGGTGGCCCGAGGTCGACTCCCAGCAACTTGCCAGTCGGTCCACATACACCAGCTACGGCCGCGTTGGTCACTCGCCGGCGCGGTATAATGTGCCCGGCCGCGCGATCATCGATGAGTCGAACACGTTCTTTTATGGAGAGACGAACCTCGAGGGCGTCCTCGACCTCGTGTCGCGGTCGAAAAAGCCCGTTCAGGAGCTTGCGTGGGCGTCGATCGGGAACGTCCTCACGGCGATCCAGATCTGCGAGGCCCACGACCGCGGCGTCCTCGTCCCGTGGAGCTCGTGGCGCCACGAATTTTTCAAGCCGATGGGGACGCTCCACGACGCAGATCGCGGCGGGTTCATTTTCGCCCCCGACGTCGGCCTTCACGAGAACGTCCACGAACTCGACTTTTCGTCGTTGTATCCGAACATCATCTGCACCCGAAACGTCTCACCGGACGTGATCCGGTGTGACTGCCATAGCGATCGCGACAACGTCCCCGGCCTCGGGTACTCGATCTGTGACGACAGGGGCTACCTCGTCGACGTGCTGCAGCCGATCATCGACGCACGCGACGAGATCAAGGCGGCCATCCGTCGCGAGACGGAACGAGACGACCCCGACGAGGACCGGCTGGCGGAACTCGAGGGGCGGTCGGGAGCGCTGAAGTGGATTCTCGTCGCCTGCTTCGGCTATCAAGGGTTCAGCAACGCGAAGTTCGGCCGCATCGAGTGCCACGAGGCGATTAACGCGTTCGCTCGCGAGATTCTGCTGACGGCGAAACAGCGACTGGAAGCCGGCGGCTGGCGCGTCGTCCACGGCATCGTCGACTCCATCTGGGTGACCCCGGACCCCGACGTCGACGACGATGACCGCGAGGACCTCCAGACGCTCGCGACGGAGATCACGGAACGCGTCGAGATTCGGCTCGAACACGAAGCCCACTACGACTGGGTGGCGTTCGTCCCGCAGCGCGAGAGCGACGCCGGGGCGTTGACGAAGTACTTCGGGAAGGTCGCCGGCGACGACGACTTCAAGATCAGAGGCATCGAAGCCCGGCAACGCTCAACCCCGCCGTTCATCGAGGATGTCCAGCTGGACTGTCTCGACCGGCTCGATGCCACGCGGTCACCGGACACCGTATTCGACTGTCTTCAGGACGCGATCAAGCGCCTCCACGCTGGAACGGTGCCGGTCGAGCAGCTCGTCGAACGGAATCGCGTCTCCAAGCCACTCGAGGGATACACGCAAAGGACACGGAACGTGGCAGCTTTGAAACGAGCTCGGGACCAGGACCTCGCTGTTCATCCTGGACAGGACATCGAGTACGTAGTCGTCGACGACGAGAAGTCCTCGCGAGAACGGGTTGCTCTGGCTCACGAAGAGATCAAATCATACGACGCGTCGTACTATGAAACGGAACTCGTCAGAGCTGTCGAGAGTGTGCTGTCACCGCTTGGCTGGGATCGCTCGAAGATTCGTCGCGAACTGACGGGAACTCGGGTACCGGAGCTGGGGTCATTCGCGAACGGGATGCGTTCTTAACCAACATTTCGTTGTTAGAAAGGACGTTGTTGGTTAAACAAATTGGGAGTCGACACGAGGTCGTATGAGCCGTGGTCGAGGAGACACCCCTCTATCGATGTGTTCACGGCCTGCTGTCGCAACAGAGCGTGAGTCGACAGTACCGATCGTTCTCTGTGGCGACTACGGCTTGCGCATTGAGGCCAGCCTACCTCCTTGTGGCCGCTTGTCGTTTCCTGAGACACACACCCCTCTATCGATGTGTTCCTTCGTGATGCTCCGAAGGGAGAACTCCGTCACATGAGATGATGTTAACGGATTTACCCTCAAAATGGGCGTCTAGCGGCTGTCTACACAGTGTTTAGGACGGCCGAAGAAACAATAAATAGTGTCGTCTATAGGAGCACAGAATCTGGTGAGGAATACACATTGAACACATCGATAGAGGGGTGTGTGTGTTGTTTGTTTGTAGAAAGAGAAGAAGAGAAGAGAGGTGTTGCTCTCATTCGCGGATGGAGAATCCCTAAGAAGCGATATGCCGTCAATTAACGGTCTCTCGGGACTCTACGTCGGCCACTCGATTCGGGATCCCTGTCTGCCCCCCCTCCCCCGTGAAGACATCGAACACATCGATAGAGGGGTGTGTCTCTTCGAGTCCACATCGGAACCTTGGAAAACACATCGTCACTGGCATACGGACAGCTGCCGTGCTCCTTGACCAAACGGAAAGCATCGAGCGAGTACGCGTTCTCAAACGCGAAATTACACTTCGATAGAGGTGCGAACCTTTTTCATACGAGCCCGTGTCATCTCGAGCATGGATATCGACGGTTCCGATGACCCCTCCGAGGATTCGGGATCGCTGGAGGATACCCCTCCGGCACATTCTGATATGGCAAGTACTGCGGAGGCAGAATCCTCACCGGAATCTCGTGCCGGAAGCGATACCGACCAGTTGGCGACAGAATCGACTGACCCGTCCCAACAATCGATCGAGGAGATGCTACTGGAGTTCGATGAACAGCAGGGGCTGATCCGCGACCGATCACTGCTTGATCCCAATTTTGTCGTCGAAGAGGACCGCATCGTCGGTCGTGACGAACAGCTCCAGGAAGTCACGAAGATGCTCCGTGTCGCGCTCGGCGACA
>JARVCL010000045.1:0-16206 GCA_040405695.1 Halorubrum sp.
GTCGCCGTCTACTGTGTCGCCGTCTACTGTGTCGCCGTCCACGTCGTCAGCGCTCGATCCGTCCGCCAAGTCGGCCGTCGGGTCCTCCGGCGACACGGGACCGGTTTCGTCGGTCGGGACCTCGTCGATCGGGACCTCGTCGGTCGGAGTCTCGTCGGTCGGAACCTCGTCGGTCGACACCCCATCGGCAGGACGGTCCGGTCGGTCGGCGTCGTCGTGGCGTCCAGATTCGCCAGACTGCGGCGACTCTTTCGGATCCGACGGCTCGTCACGCGACCGGTCGGCGTCGTCCATTCACCTTAGGTACGCCACCGGGTCATTATAGGCCTTTTCGGATGGCCGCGACGGAGCGGCCTGTCACGGAGTCCTCAGTCGGCGTCGACATCCCGTCTACGAGCGCAGTCGAAAAGGTTGATAACGACGACACTCATCAATGTCCGTATGGCGAGCGCCCTCGACGAAGACACCCAACAGTCGATCGCGGAGGGCCGCGACTCGGCGAAAGCGTTCCTTCGTTCCATTCAGAAGGACCTGCAGAAGGTGTTCGTCGTCTTCCTCATCGGCTTTCTCCTCACGTTCTGGGCGCTCCGTGTGTACATCTGGGACTTTCTCAAGGGTATCACCGAGGCGAACATGTCCGCGGCCGTCGCCGAGGAGTTGGATGTCATCGCGACCACACCGTTCGAGGTGATCCTCCTACAGGCGAAGATTGCGCTCATCGTCGGCGCGATCATCGCCATCCCCGCGTTAGTGTTCGTTGCGCGCTACGAGCTTCGCGCCCGGGGGATGTGGCCGCAGTCGCCGGTTCCACGGTGGAAACTCGCGGCGATCGGCCTGCTCGCGATGGGCCTATTCAGTGTCGGGGTCGGGTACGGGGTTTACGCCTTCTTCCCGATCATGTTCTCGTTCCTCGCCGGCTTCGGACTCGAGGCAGGGATCCAGCCCACCTACGGCATCGTGATGTGGACCGAGTTCATCGTCTTCCTCTCGCTGTCGTTCGGGCTGGCGGGACAGATGCCGCTTTTGGTCACCGGGCTCTCATACGCCGAGATCGTCCAGTACGAGACGTTCCGCGACAAGTGGAAGTACGCGGTCGTTGGCATCTTCGTCTTCGGTGCGCTCTTCTCACCACCGGACCCGTTCACCCAGTTGATGTGGGCGTTCCCGCTCATCGCGCTGTACGGCTTCAGCCTCTATCTCGCGAAGCTCGTCGTCACCGCGAAGCGGAGCTCCGACCGAATCGACGTGAGCGACGCGGTCCGGAGCCACTGGAACGTCGTGCTCGGCGCGGGCGTGCTCGGCGGCGGACTCGTGTACGCGTTCTACGAGTACGGCGGTCGAACCGGTGTCAACGACCTCCTCCAGTGGGCGGGCAGCGACTGGCGGTTTCTCGCGCCTGGTGAGGGGCTCGGCGTCGACCCCGTGACCGCGGCGGCCATCTACGCCGTCGGCTGGGCACTCGTCTTCGGCGTCCTCGGGACGCTGTGGGCCGTCTACACGGACCTCGACACCACGAGTGCCGGCTATCAGTACGGCGATCCGACGGCGATCGATCTCGACGAACTCGACGCGGCGGGAGTGCGTGCGGCCCCCGCCGAGCCGTTCGAAGCGATGGACGAAGAGGAGTCGCTGGCCCGAGCACAGGCAGCGATCGACGACGACGACCCAGAGAAGGCGCAGGCGATTCTCGACCGGTTCGACGAGGCGAACCAGGGCGACGGCGACCCCGACGCGGACGGGTCCGGCGACGCCGCAGCGTCGGGCGCGTCCGACGCGGACGGGTCCGGCGGCGGGGAAAGCGGAGGCGGCGACCCAACCGACGGTGGTCTGATGGAAACGCTCGGCGACCGCTCCTCTCGGGCGTCGTCGACGTTCCTCTCGGAGCTCACCGAAGGTGACGACGCCGAGGACGACATCGGCGGGTACTACAAGGATCTGAAGTTCATCTTCGACTCCTTGCGGTCGCGGTCGTTCCGCCTGCTGGTCGTGTTCGGCGGCGTGATGGCGCTCACGTTCACGTGGCTGTACCTCGGTGGACTCCGGACCGTCCGGGCTGACCTCGAATCGCGCGTCCCAGAGGCGATCGACGGGGGAATCAACATCATCACGCTCCACCCGGTCGAGGCGCTGATCTTCATGGTGAAGTTCTCCATCCTCCTCGGGGCCGTCGCCGTGTTCCCCGTCGCGCTGTACTACGCCTGGCCGGCGCTGCGCGACCGTGGATTCGTTGCCGGCCGAGCACGGCAGGTCTACGTGTGGGCTGGCGCGCTGTTCGCCGGACTGGTCGGCGGCTTCGCGCTCGGCTACGCCTACATCGCGCCCGCGCTCATCGGCTGGCTGATCACCGACGCCGCCACTGCCGACATGATCATCACCTATCAGGTGAGCGACTTCATGTGGCTCGTCATCTTCACCACCATCGGGATCGGCTTCCTCGCAGACATTCCCGTGTTGATGGTCCTGATGAACAAGGCGGGCGTTCCCTACGATGGGTTCCGCGGCCGCTGGCGGGAGGTCACTGTTGGGATCCTCCTGTTCGCGGCGGTGTTCACCCCCGCGGACGTGATCACGATGTTCCTCGCGACGGTGCCGATCATGCTAGCGTACGGCGTCGGCATCGGCGTGCTGTTCCTCGTCACCTTCGGAGGGCGGCGCAACCTCTCGCCGCCCGCGGACATCGTCGGCCGGTGACTGGAGCGTGTTGACGGCGGCCACAGACCGGAGAGGGTGGTCGAAACCGACGGGTATTCCCGCGCGCGGGCGTAACGACAGACCAGAATGAGCAAGGACTACATCGAGGTCCGCGGTGCCGAGGAGCACAACCTCAAGGACCTCGACGTCCGGATTCCGCGCGAGGAGTTTACGGTCGTCACCGGCCTCTCGGGGTCGGGTAAGTCGTCGCTCGCGTTCGACACCGTCTACGCCGAAGGACAGCGCCGGTACATCGAGTCGTTGTCGGCGTACGCCCGGAACTTCCTCGGACAGATGGACAAGCCGCAGGTCGAAGCTGTCGAGGGGCTCTCGCCCGCCATCTCCATCGACCAGAAGAACGCCGCCAACAACCCCCGTTCGACGGTCGGTACCGTCACCGAGTTGCACGATTACCTCCGCCTGTTGTACGCCCGAATCGGTACCCAGTACGACCCGATTACGGGCGAGGAGGTCGGCGAGCAGTCCGCGCAGGATATGGTCACACAGATACTCGAACTCCCCGAGGGGACGAGAGCGAAGATCGCCGCGCCGGTCGTCCGAGACCAGAAGGGGGCGTTCGAGGACCTGTTCGAAGAGCTCGTCGCCGACGGCTACAGCCGGGTCGAAGTCGACGGGGAGCCGATGGATCTGACGCTCGACGACCCCGATCTCGATCAGAACTACGACCACACGATCGACGTCGTCGTCGACCGGGTTCGCGTCTCACCGGACGCTCGGTCACGAATCACCGACTCGGTGGAGACCGCACTGGAGGAGGCGCGCGGCGCGCTCAAGCTGATCGTTCCCGACCCGCCAGCAGACGTGCCGTTCGCCTCCAACACCCGTTCGACCGGGTCGCTCGCCGAGGACGCAGAGGGTGACGACCGCCTCGTCGTCGAGTTCTCCGAGGAGCTCGGCAACCCCAACTCCGACTTCCAGTTCTCCGCCATCGAGACCCGGTCGTTCTCGTTCAACAGCCCGTACGGGGCCTGCCCCGAGTGTGAGGGAATCGGATCGACGAAGGAAGTCGACGAGGACCTCGTGATCGAGGACCCCTCGAAGCCGCTCAAACACGTGTTCGAGGCGTGGTCGTACAACCGCTCGTACTACCGGACACGAATCGACAACGTGGCCGAGCATTTCGGCGTGAGCGTCGACACGCCGTGGAACGAACTCGACGCGGATATCCGGCGGCAGTTCCTCTACGGGACCGACAACCAGGTCGTGTTCACCCGGCAGACAAAGAACGGGACGCGACGCAAGGAGAAGCGTTTCGAAGGGGTGATTCCCAACCTCGAACGCCGGCACGTCGAGACCGACTCTCAGTCGACCCGCGAGCACATCGAGGAGTACATGGCGGTGACGACCTGCCCTGAGTGTGACGGGACACGGCTCAAAGAGCAGTCCAGACACGTGCTCGTCGACGGCACGCCGATCACAGAGGTGAACCAGCTGTCGATCGGCGACGCCAGACGGCACTTCGAGGGGATGGAAGCGCGGCTCGGTGAGCGTGAGACGACCATCGCAGAGGAGATCCTCAAAGAGATCCGCGCCCGCCTCGGCTTCATGGAGGAGGTCGGGCTGGAGTACCTCACGCTCGACCGGGAGGCGTCGACGCTCTCCGGCGGTGAGAGCCAGCGTATCCGACTCGCGACGCAGGTCGGCTCGGGGCTGGTCGGCGTGCTCTACGTGCTCGACGAGCCGTCGATCGGGCTCCACCAGCGCGATAACGACCGCCTGCTCGACACCCTCACGGGACTCCGCGATCTGGGTAACACGCTCGTGGTCGTCGAACACGACGAGGAGACGATGCGCCGTGCCGACCACGTGATCGACATGGGTCCCGGCCCCGGCAAGCGCGGCGGCGAGGTCGTCGCACAGGGCGAGTTCGACGACATCGTCGACGCCGAGGAGTCGATCACGGCCGACTACCTCGCGGGACGTAAGACGATACCGGTGCCCGACGAGCGTCGTGAGCCCGACGGTGAACTCGTCGTTCGAGGGGCGCGCCAGCACAACCTGTCTGATCTGGACGTGTCGATCCCGCTCGGCACGCTGACGACGGTGACGGGTGTCTCCGGCTCCGGAAAGTCGACGCTGATCCACGACGTTCTTTATAAGGGCCTCGCCAGAGAGATGAACGACAACACCTCGGTCGACCCCGGCGAGCACGACGCCATCGAGGGGATCGAGGATATCGAGACGGTACGGCTCATCGACCAGTCGCCGATCGGCCGGACCCCTCGCTCGAACCCCGCGACGTACACGGACGTGTTCGATTACGTCCGCGAGCTGTTCGCAGAGACCAAACTCGCCAAGCGCCGAGGCTACGAGAAGGGCCGCTTCTCGTTCAACGTGAAAGGCGGCCGCTGTGAGGAGTGTGGCGGACAGGGAACCGTGAAGATCGAGATGAACTTTCTCTCGGACGTGTACGTCCCCTGTGAGCAGTGTGGCGGCGCGCGCTACAACGACGAGACGCTCGACGTCACGTATAAGGAGGCGACCATCGCCGACGTGCTCGATATGAGCGTCGACGAGGCGTACGACTTCTTCGAGAGCCACCAGGGACTCCAGCGCCGCCTGAAGCTGCTGAAAGACGTCGGGCTCGGCTACATGGAGCTCGGTCAGCCCTCGACGACCCTCTCGGGCGGCGAGGCCCAGCGTGTCAAACTCGCCGAGGAGCTCGGCAAGAAGTCGACCGGCGACACGCTGTACCTCCTCGACGAGCCTACGACGGGACTCCACAAGGAGGACGAGCGCAAGCTGATCGACGTGCTCCACCGGCTCGTCGACGGCGGCAACACGGTGGTCGTCATCGAACACGAGCTGGACCTGGTGAAAAACGCCGACCACATCATCGACCTCGGTCCCGAGGGCGGCGAGGGCGGCGGCGAACTCGTCGCGAGCGGGACGCCGGAAGCGGTCGCACACGAGGACGACTCACACACGGGACGGTACCTGCGTGATCTGCTTCCCGACGTCGACCTCGAAGGTCCCCGTGACGACCGCCGGAAGCCGGCGAAAGCGACCGGTGACGACTGAGCGCTCGCCGACCCACGTTCGTCGGCCAGCCTGACGCGTTGCGAGGCGGTGGTTCGTGTTGGGGCTCCCGCCTCGTCGTGGGTTCGCGTCGCCCAGGGGCTCAGAACTTCTCCAGCAGGTCGGTATAAAAGGCCGTATCTCGGTCGGCGGCGAGCTTCTCGACGATCAGCTCCGGCGTCGACCGCGCGAGGTGTCCCTTCTTCGGGGAGCGGTTCACACGGAGTTCACCGTCGACGAGCCCCTCCGCTTCGATACCGTCGACGGCGACGTCGAACGCCGCGGCGTCACGGATCTCACGCGCCAGATGGGAGACGAAGACGGCAGTAGCGTCCTGGTCGTCGAGCGCCTCGAGGATGCCCGCGATTATCTTCGCGGACGCGCCCGGTTCCGTAATCGACTCAAGCTCGTCGACCAAGACGAGTCGACCGTCCGCGCCGTCGACGAGGTCGCCGAAGTCCCGGAGAGTCGCCTCGAAGGCACCGGCGTCGAGAGTGCCCTGTGACTTCGCGTAGTAGTGGATCTCCTCGAAGCGCTCGACCGTGGCGGACGCCGCAGGAACGGGGAGTCCCATCTGGGCCAAGACGACGACGAGCGCCACCAGATCGAGCGTGGACGTCTTGCCACCGGAGTTGACGCCGGACAGCAGCGTCGCGCCCGAGACGGCGTACTCCACGGGCTCCACGTCCTCGAACGGGACGTCGAGCAGCGGCGAGCGACCGCCCTCGATGCAGAACCCCCGGGTGCCGCCGGCGTCTGCGGCGGTCGTGTCCGGATCGATCACCTCTGGCAGCACGCAGTCGAAGTCGCGGGCGAATCGGGCGATTGCGAGCTCCACGTCGAGTTCGAGGGCGTCGCGTACGAGCGTCTCGACCGGCTCCCGAAGGTCGGCGAGGTCGGCAGCGAGGTCGGATTTAAGTCGCGCCGCCCGACGGTCGCGTGCCGCGGTCAGCTCCGTTCGAAGCCGTGACACCGCCGTCGCGTCGTGATCGACCGGGAACGAAGGGTCGCCGCCGAAGACACGATCGGCGAGATCGGCCTCCGCCGGCGTCAACGAGAGCGCGTCGGCGAGGTGCTCGCGGGCACGTGCGACCGCCTCGTCGTACTCGTCGGCGAGCTCGCGGTCCAAGAGTGAGTCGACACGTGCACCCTGCTCGACGAGCGAGAGGAAGTCGGTGCCCTCGATGGTGACGTCGCGCTCGCGGATCGCCTCCCGGAGGCGGTCGTCGGCGACCGACTCGGCGGTCGAGACCGCGGCGTCGAGGTCTGCGACCGCGTCGGTCAGTCGCTCCAGCTCCGCGTCACCGACGATGGTTCCGTCGTCGTCGACCCGTGCCAGCGCGTCGCGGAGCGCGTCGAGGTCGGCAGCCGGAGGGCGGTCGGCGGCCCGGTGGACCGCCATCGCTGCCTCCAGCTGGTCGCGGTTCTCCGCGAAGAAGGCGAGGAGCCGCTCCGGAACCGTCTCTGCAGGGGTCGCTAAGGCGTCCGGGCGAACCTGCACGTCACCCTCGACATCCATACCCGCGAACGTCTCGTCGAGAACGACGACGGTCGCGTACGAGCGGGCGAGTTCGGCGATATCCCGTGTGTCCTCGACCGTCTCGACCGACAGTTCGGGGACGGCAGCCTCCGCCTCCGCATATCGCTCGGCGTCGGCGGTCGCGAGACAGCGGTCGCGGACGCGAACGGTCGGCGGATCCGAGAGCGGCTCGACCCCCGTGAGCGCGTCGACGACGGCGGAGTCGGGGTCGCGTTCCATCGCGTCGGCGACGTACGCCTGCGCCTCTGCGATCCGAGAGCCGGCGCTGCTCGGATAGAACGTCTCCAGCCGCTTCTCGGCGTAGTCGGTGACCGCGCGCTGTTTGAGGAGGTCGAGCGCGTCACGGTACACCGCTCGTGCGCGGTCCGTTGCGAGCACCCGTCCGGTGTCGTCGTGTCGTCTGCGGATCGCGCCACGAGCCACGCGGACCGCTCGGGCCTCGTTCACGCCGGGCGCACGGGCGATCGCGGCGACGTCGCCCGACTCGACGGTCGCTTCGGGGTCGTCGAGCTCGCGTAACGCCTGAGCCGTCTTCTCGCCGACGCCGGGAATCGCCTCCAGCTGCATTCGTTCGCCGCTACCGCGGCAACGCGCAAAAGGATGCGGGTCAAAGCCGACGGTCGGCGGCCGCAGAGCCCGCGGCTCACGCGTGGCCGGCACGGGCGCGGTGCAGGCGAGGGTCGGCAGGCTGCCCCCGTGCGTCACCTCCCATCCGCGTCGCGTCCGACGAGGGCACAGCGGTCCACGCCGCGTTCATCTGGGGCGACGCGTTTTTTCCCGCCGCCGCCGAACGCGGACTATGAGTCAGGATGGTTCCACGGCCGGGGCGGTCGACCCGCTGGCCGCCGACGGCGAGAGAGAGACGCGGACGAACGGGCTCGACCCCGACACCGCGGCGAAGGCGCGGGCCGCTCGGGACGCGCTCGACGACCGATCGGGGGTGCTCGTCGCCTTCTCAGGCGGCGTCGACTCCTCGGTCGTCGCTGCGCTGGCACACGACGCGCTCGGCGCAGACGCGGTCGCGTGTACGGCCCGCAGCGAGACGCTCCCGGCCGCAGAGCTCGACGACGCGACGCGTGTGGCGGAGGAGATCGGGATCCGTCACGACACGGTGACGTTCTCGGAGCTCGACGACCCGGCGTTCGTCGCCAACGACGACGATCGGTGTTATCACTGCCGGACGATGCGGCTCGGTCGGATGTACGACCGGGCTCGTGAGCTCGGGATCGATACGGTCTGTGACGGGACGAACGCCGACGATCCGGGCGAGGGACACCGACCGGGACTCCGCGCGGTCGAGGAACTCGACGTCGTCTCGCCGCTGTTGGATGCCGATATCACCAAGCCGGAGGTGCGGTCGATCGCGGACGCGTACGGACTCTCGGTGGCTGACAAGCCGTCGATGGCGTGTCTCTCTTCGCGGATTCCGACGGGGCTGGCGGTGACCGAGGAGCGACTCTCGCGTGTCGAGAAGGCCGAGCGGCTGCTCCGGGAGTGGGGCTTCGCCGGGTTTCGCGTCCGCGATCACGACGGGCTCGCGCGCGTCGAAATCGCTCCGGACGAACTGGAGCGCGCGCTCGATCCGGCGTTCGCGGCGGCCGTTCACGAGCACCTGACCGACCTCGGGTTCGAATACGTCACCCTCGACATGGCCGGCTACCGAACCGGAAGCGTGAGCCCCGGCGGAGACGAAACCGACGGAAACGAAGCCGACGGAGACGAAGACGAAAGCGGCGATACAGTCGGAGCGGGCGGCAGAACAAGAGCTGAAGACGACGAGACTGAACGCGACGAAGCCGGGGGCGACGAACGAACAGCACAGGGATCCGAGCCTGCCGGCACGGGGTCGGACACGGCGACGGAGCGCCGAACCGATGGCCTCGACCTCGGGCGAGAGTACCCACGCTGACCTGCCCCGCGCGTCTTCCATCGTGCACCCTCAGTCCACTATCTGGTTATCATCGGAGAGAACCCGGAACGAACACTTATACACGGTTTGAGAGAACGGTGAAGTATGAGCGAGGCACAGACGCTCGCGGTGATCGCCGGCGGGGTCGGCGGCGCGGTCGGGGCGTTCGTCGGCGTCTCGATTGGCGGGGACCCGCTGTCGGTGACGCTGACGACGATGGTCGTCGCGCTGCTCGTCGGCGGCGGCGTCGTCGCGAGCGCGGTGATCGCGGGCGACGTGTCGTTTCTCGCCGAGCCAGACGGCGAGTGAGCTGACGGTGTCTCGGGAGCGCAGAATCGAAATTCTCTCGCCGCCCGCGACCCGTGTTCGACCGTGAGCGACACGGACGAGGAGGCGAACGACGGCGACCTGGGAGGCGACGGATCGGTCGATACCGAGCCGAGCGGGCGCAGAGAGGTTAAGAGAGTGAGTGAAGGTGAAGCGGCCGGTGGTGACTCGGTTCCCGTCACCGTGTACACCCGAGAGGACTGTTCGTTGTGTGTCGTCGCCCGCGAGACGATCGAACGTGTCGCCGCCGACCTCGACGTCGCAATCGAACTCGACCTCGTCGACGTCGACACCGATCCGGAACTCGCCGCGAAGTACGGCGAGCGCGTCCCGTACGTGTTGATCGATGGCCACCCGGCATTTAAATACGAGATCGAGGAGCGCGAGCTTCGGTTGAAGCTGCTGGCCGCCGGGTGAGATTGGGAGATGGCGGTTCGCCTCGGTCGGACAGAGGCCCAGCGGTCCGCCTCGGTCAGATGATGGCCGGCACACGCACGGATATACGCCCGCACCTGGTGTCGCGTTCGCTTCGGCTCTCTCACCCATCTCGTCCGTCCGGCCACCGTGGCGTGGGCGGGTCGCCGACGGAGGGGAGGATACAAACCCGGGCGTCGCGTGTCATCAGTATGGTTACGTTCCTCGCCGGCGGGACGGGAACGCCGAAGCTGCTCGACGGCGCGAGCCGGATCTGGGAGCCCGATGACATCTCGGTCGTGGCCAACACGGGCGACGACGTCGAGCTCGGAGGGCTCCTCGTCTGTCCTGACGTAGACACCGTGCTGTTCGCCGGCGGCGATGTTCTCGACCGAGAGACGTGGTGGGGGATCGACGGCGATACGACCGCGACCCACACGGAGTTGAACCGGATCGCAGACGCGGCCGGCTTGGCGTCCGGCCCGCGCTATCTCGACGACGCGGCACAGGTTTCTGGCCGCGAGATCGCCCGCTGGCGGCGGTTCTCCGGCGTCGCAGAGTTCATGGAAATCGGCGACCGCGACCGCGCCGTCCACGTAACGCGCACGAGCCTCCTCGACGAGGGACACACGCTCACCGCTGTCACCCGGCGGCTCGCGGCGGCGTTCGGCCTCGAAATCGAACTACTCCCGATGTCCGACGACCCCGTGGCGACGCTCGTCCACACCGTCGACGAAGAGGCGATACACTTCCAGGAGTACTGGGTCGCTCGCCGCGGCTCGCCCGATGTCGCCGACGTGGAGTTCCGCGGGGCGACCGCCGCGACACCGACGCCGGCGGTCGAGACGGCCCTCACGGAGCCGGTCGTGATCGGCCCCTCGAACCCGGTGACGAGCATCGGACCGATGCTCGCCGTATCCGGCGTCGAGGCCGCCCTCGAGTCGACGCCGGTGGTCGCCGTCTCACCGTTCGTCGGCGACGAGGTGTTCTCTGGCCCCGCCGCCGACCTGATGGCCGGGGTCGGCAAGGACCCGTCGACCGCAGGGGTCGCCGACGCGTATCCGTTCGCGGACGCCTTCGTTCTCGACGCCGACGATCCCACCGACCTCTCCCGGCACGTCGAGCGGACCGACACGCGGATCGACGGTCCGGCGGACGCCGAACGCGTCTCGCGGGCGTGCCATCGAGCGCTGGAGGTGGTGTCGTGACCGACGCCGACCCCTTCGTCGTCGCCGCCAGCCTCAGCGGCGTGGCGGACGCGGCGTGGGCGCGGGGGGCAGCCCCCTACGTCGACTGCGCCCTGATGGGGGGGATCGCACTCGACCCGGCGAGTCGGGCCGCCGCGCGGGACCTCGTCGAGCGTGGCCGGTCGGAGTTCCTGCCGGCAGATCCGGTCGGCTGGATCGACGAGCAGTTTCGTGCGCTGGCTGATACCCCCGTTCGCCCCGGCGTCAACGTTCGAAGCGCGACCGCCGAACCAGTGCGAGAGGCGGCCGCCGTCTGTGCCGCTCACGGCGCAGTGTGTGAACTCAACGCGCACTGCCGCCAGCCGGAGGTGTGTGCGGTCGGCTGCGGCGAGACGCTGTTGGCCGACACCGACCGGCTGGCCGAGTACGTCGCAGCCGCCACCGGAGCCGGCGCGACCACGAGCGTGAAGATCCGCGCGGCGGTCGCCGGAGTCGACCTCCCCGAAGTCGCTCGTGCGGTCGCTGGCGCGGGCGCAGACTGGCTCCACGTCGACGCGATGGACAGCGAACCTGCCATCGCGGAGGTCGTCGACGGTCTCACGACCGACGGGACCGCGGGAGACGTGACAGTCGTCGCCAACAACGGGGTGCGGGGGCGCGAATCGGTCGCCGAGTACGCGGAGTACGGTGCCGACGCGGTGAGTGTCGGCCGACCGAGCGACGACCCGCAGACGCTCGCGCGGATCGCCGAGGCGGTCGACGCGTGGCGCGACAGGGACGAAGACGGGCGGATAGCCCCCTCGGGGGGCGAACGTGTCGAGCCGGAGGCCTCGGGATGACGCCGAACCGCACGGTCGTCGACGACGCGGTGCTCGCGCTTCTCTTGGAAGTCGCCGGGACGCCCAAGCCGGGGAACGTCGACCGGCGGCGCGACCTCGCGGACCTTCACTTCGAGGCCTTCCTCGGCGGAGCGGTCGGGGCGCGTGAGGGGCTCGCTCGCGCCGCGCGAGGGGCGACCGTCGGTCACGCGTTCGACTGCGCGGTCGCCGGCATGACCGACCGTGCCGGCACGAACACGCAGTTCGGTTGCCTGTTGTTGCTCGTCCCCCTCCTCCGGGCGACCGCCGACGGTGACCTCTCGCCGACGGGTGTCGAACGAGTGACCCGCGAGACGACCGTCGACGACGCCGTCAGGTTCTACCGGGCGTTCGAGCGCGTCGACGTCGCGGTTGCGGACCCGCCGCCGGACGCGACCGACCTCGACGTTCGCCGTGGTAGGGCCGTCGAGCCGACGCTTCGCGACCGAGAACTCACGCTTCGAGACGTCATGGCGACCGCTGCGAGCCCCGGGGAGAGTCGAGTTCCCGACCGCAACGCACAGGAGTGGATCGAAGGGTTTCCACGGACGTTCCGTGCCGCGGCGTGGATCCGTGAGGACGTGGGGCCGATCGCCGACCGGGCCGCCCGAGCGTTTCTCGGGCTGCTGGCGACCGAGCCCGACACGCTCGTCGCGACCACACACGACCCGGAGACGGCGCGCGAAGCGAGTGCCCGGGCGGCCGAACGTATAGAGGCGGATGTACCGCGCGAGGTCGGGCCCGGAGCCGACGGCCGACGACCCGACGCTGAGGCGGTCCACGCGATCGACCTCGATGCGGCCGAGTCACTGGCGACGGCGTTCGTGGACGAGGGGATCAACCCGGGAACCACGGCCGACCTGACGTGTGCGGCACTGTACGTGGCGCTCAGACACGGTGTGTCGGTAGGGGACGTTGGGCTACCGGATCAGGGCCCGGAGGGTAGCCGATGACGGAGACAGAGTGGCCCGTGGCGCTCCGAGGCGTGACGGAGTCGGTCGTCGCGACGCTCGGACCGAACGAGAGGTGGAACATGGCCGCGCTCGGGCTCCACGCGCCGGCCGAGAGCGATGATGACGGCGAGAATGCGTCCGCAGTTGACGACCTCGTCACCGCTCGCACCTTCGGGCGAACTCGAACGTGGCGCAACTTCACCGAACGTGGCGGCGGCGTCGTCCAGTTCACCGTCGACCCCCGAGAGTTCGTCGACGCGGCGCTCACGGTCCGCGAGGAAGCCGAGCCGGTGCTGCCGAACGCGGACGCGTGGGTCGAGGTGCGTGCAGAGGAGGTCGACAACGAGGATCGAAACGGGACGACCGTCCGAACGTGGGCGTTGACGCCGGTCGAACACGCGGTTCGCACAGAGCGCGTGCCGACCGTGAACCGCGGCTTCGGCGCGGTGGTCGACGCGACGGTGGCCGCCTCACGGCTCGACGTGCCCACGTACGACACGGCCGAACTGCTCGATCGGCTCCGGTACGCCGCGGAGGTCGTCGAACGCTGTGGCGGTCCAGCCGAACGCGAGGCGTTCGCACGGATCGACGAGGCGACCGGGTGGCGTGCGTTGGGTGACCAGCGTCGAGTCGACGCGGATCCGCAAAACGGCGACTCGTGATCTGCGGCCGCGTGACGAGGCGGACGGCCGAAGAGGCGAGTGGGGGCTGTCTGAAACGGCTCACGCGTCGTACCGACCGCTCAGGCTGGAACGAACCCTTTTAGTCCGCGCCGCCGGTAGCGCTCGGTATGGCCATCAAACCCAAGTACATCAAACAGCTCGCGAACGTGCTGTTGGAACGGTACCCGGAGTCGTTCAACACCGACTTCGAGACGAACAAGGAGAGCGTCGCCGCGCTGACGACCGTCGAATCGAAGGGCGTCCGCAACCGGATCGCCGGGTACATCACCCAGAAGAAGTCGCAGGCGGCCGCCGCGGCCTGATCGGGCTCCGTTCGCTTCGTTCTGTGTGCGTCGGGTCGTCACGTCCGCTCGTCCGTGAGTGCCATCGGCGTCCGACGAGCGACGACCGCGTCTCGCCCAACGACTTATCACCGATGCCGGGGCCACCTCGTCGGGATGGACGCGCTCGTCCGGCCGGTACTCGATCCGACGTTCGCCGCGGCGGCGCTCGCGTTCCTGTTCGGTGGCGCGGCGCTCGGGGCGGTAAGCGGGCTCGTTCCGGGACTCCACGCCAACAACTTCGCGCTGCTGCTCGCGGGGATCGCCCCGTCGATTCCGGCCGACCCGCTGCTCGTCGGTGTCGCCATGCTCGGCGCGGGGGTGGTTCACTCGTTTCTCGATATCGTGCCTGCGCTCGCGCTCGGTGTACCGGACGCCGCGACCGCGGTCGCCGCGCTGCCCGGCCACCGGCTCGTCGTCGCGGGGCGGGGCCGGGAGGCACTCCGACTCTCGGCCGTCGGCTCCGGGCTCGCCGTCGCGCTCGCGGTGCCGCTCGCCGTGCCGATCACGTGGCTCATGGTGCGCGGGTATCCGACCGTCAGGGCACACCTCCCGTTGCTTCTCGGCGGCGTCGTCGTCTTCCTCGTCGTCACCGAGTCGTCGAGGCGGTCTGCGGTTGGCGGGTTCTGCGCGTTCCTCGCGAGCGCCGTCCTCGGGGCTGCCACTCTCGACGTGACGCCCGCCGCGCCGCTCGATGCGGGAGGAGTGCTCGCCCCGCTGTTCACCGGGCTCTTCGGCGCGCCGGTGCTCATCGACGCGCTCGGCGGGAAAGGAGTTCCACCGCAGTCGGACGCACGAATCACGATGGGGAAACGCGACCTGGGGATCAGCGCGACTGCAGGATCGTTCGCGGGCGCGATCGTGGGGTACGTCCCTGGCGTCTCCGCAGCGATCGCGGCGGTCGCGGCGCTCCCGGCAGTCCCTCGGCGCGAGGCCGACCGCGGATTCATCGTCGCGACGAGCGGGGCTAATACGGCGAACACCGTGTTCGCGCTGTTCGCGCTCGCCGCGCTCGGCACGCCCCGAACCGGGGTTACGGTGGCGATCGAGGAGGCAGGTGTGCCGCTCGCTCTGCCGGTGTTACTCGTCGCGGTCGCGATCGCCGCGGTCTGCGGGTTCACCCTCGTGCTCCTCGTCGGCGACGGGTACCTGCGGGTCGTCGGGAACGCCGATTACACCCGGCTCTCGATCGCGGTGTTGACGCTGCTCGTCGGCGTGTCGTTCGCCTTTGCCGGGACGTTCGGCGTCGGTGTCTTCGTCGTCTCCGCGGCGCTGGGACTCGTCCCGCCACGGCTCGGTGCCCGCCGAGTTCATCTGATGGGGGTGCTGATTGGGCCGCTGATGCTGTCGTGATTCGAGCGCACGGCCCGACGTGGACAGAGACGCCGCCGCGTCGGCTGTGACGAGGCCGTCACGTCGAGCCAGCGAGATCCAACTGCCGGGGACGGTCCGTCGGTACGAGAGAAGTCGAACGACACGCCGTGACACGTCGGCACACGCCTCGAACCCGGCAGCAAAGAACAACGGTTAAACCGCACGCGCCGTTCCTCTGAGGTATGAGCGAAACCGAAAGCCGAGGCACACAGCAGTGTGTCTCCTGTGGCATCCAAGTGTCCGGCATGAGCGCCGCGCGGTTCGCCTGCCCGGACTGTGGCGCGACCATCCACCGATGTTCGAAGTGTCGGAAACAGAGCAACCTCTACGAGTGCCGCGACTGCGGCTTCCGGGGGCCGTAAGATGGGCGACGTTGCCGCCAAGATCAAGGTCATGCCGAACAGCCCAGAGGTCGACTTGGACGACCTCCAAGACAAACTGGAGGAGTCGCTGCCGCAGGGTGCGAAGATCCGTGGCTTCGAGCGCGACGACGTCGCCTTCGGGCTGGTTGCGTTGCTCCCGACCGTCATCGTCCCCGACGGTGCAGGCGGGACGGAGGCTGTCGAAGAGGCGTTCGCCGACGTCGAGAACGTCGAGTCCGTCGCCGTCGAGAACGTCGGCCGGCTTTAATTCGCCGATCCGTTTCGTCTCGTTTTGCAGTCGCGGCCCCCTCTGAACACCGTCAGTCAGTTGTGGGCCACAGCTCCGTGCTGGACCCGATGCGCGAAGACCAGAGGCCAGAGACCGAACCCAGAACCCGGAGACTGAGGACCGGCCGAACCACGGCGAGACGTGGGTCGCTACTCGATGTCGGGGGCCTTCTCGCCGGCGGGGACGACGGTCTCCAGCCAGTTCTCCTCGGGCGGGAGCGGACACGCGAACGTCTCGCTGTACGCACAAAAGGGGTTGTAC
>JARVCL010000046.1:0-2866 GCA_040405695.1 Halorubrum sp.
TGGCGGGCGGCATGCACGGCGACCGATCCGACCGGGCCGCGACGCAAGCCGACGCGACCGGCGGGGACGCGGCACGTGGCGACGCGACCGCGGCCGCCCTCAGCAGACGACGGCTCCTGACGTCGGGCGTGGCCGCCGGGACGCTCGCGACGGCTGGGTGTCTCGGGACGCGTGACGGCGAGGTACCGGAACCGGTCGTCACGCACGACAGCATCGACCGGGACTGGCGGCTGGTCGACACCACAGACGGCATCGTCTTCGAGGAGTCGTACGGTCCGGTCACGGTTCGTGCGCTCGAACGAACCGCCGTCTACGAGTACGTCGACATCGCAGCGGCCGTCGCCGACACGCTCGACGCGGACGGCTCGCCGGTCGTATTCTTCGCCACGCGGATCGACCTCCGCCCGGCGATCGACCGGCTTCCCGCCGGGGTCGGCCGTGGCCGCCTGATGACGGAGGTCCAGACCGCCGCCAAGACGGCGTTTCGCGCGCAACTCCGCGAGAGCGGCGTGACCGACATCGAGGAGGTCGACACCGGCGAGACGACGACCGAAGGCGGGCACACGGCCACGACCACGTCGTTCCGTGCCGGGTTCGGGCTCGAGTGGGAGGTGCCGCTGGCCGACGGGTCCACGACGACCGCTGCCGATGTTGCTGAGATGGCCGCCAGACTCGCCGTCTGGCACGACGGGACCGACGTGCTGCTCTCGGGCGGGGCGCACCCAACCGAACCGCTCTCGGCGGTCGTCGAGCGCGGACTCGACGCTCCCGCCGATGCGGACGCTGTCGTCGACGAGTTGGTCGACGGCAGCGAGGCGCTGGCGACCGAGCCGGAGGCGTTCGCGGAGGCGGTCGAGGCGCTCATTCCCGCTGTACAGCGAGCGCTCGCGGAGCGGCCCGGCGTGTCGGCGTCGCTGCCGATCGACCGGTTTAATCGGCGGCAGGCCGCGAGTGTACGCATGAGCCACAGCGAGTCGTTCCCGTCGTTCGAGGTGATCCCGGCCGTCGACGTTCAAGACGGTTCGGTCGTCCAGCTCGTTGGCGGCGAACGCGGCACGGGAACGCAGTACGGTGATCCGGTCGAGGCGGCGTCGCGGTGGGTCGACGCCGGCGCACGAACGCTCCACCTCGTCGACCTCGATGGCGCGTTCGCGGGCGAGCGCGCCAACGCCGACGCCATCGCGGCGGTCGTCGAGGCCACCGACGACGACATCGGACTCCAACTCGGCGGTGGGATCCGGACCGCCGAAGACGCGCGGAGCCTCCTCGACGCCGGAATCGACCGTGTCATTCTCGGCACCGCCGCCGTCGAGGAGCCGGCGATCGTCGGGGAACTGTCCGAGAGTCACCCGGGAAGCGTGGTCGTGAGTCTCGACGCCAAGGGCGGTGAGGTGGTCGTCTCCGGTTGGACCGAGGGAACGGGGCTCGACCCCGCCACGGCCGCGGCCCGGTACGAGGCCGCCGGCGCGGGCGCGATCCTCTTCACGAACGTCGACGTCGAGGGCCAACTCGACGGGATCGACCGCGACGCGGTCGAGCGGGTCGTCGACGCGGTCGACGTTCCCGTGATCGCCTCCGGGGGGGTCGCGACCGTCGACGACGTGGTCGCACTGAAGCGAGCGGGGGCGGCGGCGGTCGTCGTCGGGACCGCGCTGTACGAGGGGCGATTCACGCTTCGGGACGCCCAAGCCGCTGCGGACGATGTGTCGGCCCCCAACACCGGCGCCGGCACGCCGTCCGCCGACCCCTCAGACGACACGAACGACGACCCCGCGTAGCCGACTCGATTCGCTCCCATTCTCGGTCGTCTCTCCCCGTATCCCCCGCGATTCGGGGTGAGGTTTAACCGCACAGGCCACGTGGTGTGTGTACAGTTACCGTCTCATGAGAGTTGTCATCGACGCGCAGGGCCGTCGTTTCGGCGGGGTGTCCGGCCGGTGACCACTGACGCCGCGACCGAGCAGATCGTCCGCGCTCACGAGTTCACCGACGACCGAGGCTACGCGACCGCGGAGGTCGTCGACGAACCGTACGTCGAGGGAGGACGGATCCGCGTTCCAATCGAGGTGTTGACCACCGGTGAGCGTCACACGCTCGCGTTCGACCAGCCAGCCACGTGGTCCGAAGAGTACCCGATCGTTCGGCTCGTCGAGTCGGTCGGGTACGGCCCCGGCGGGATCGCGCTGCTCGTCGGGGAGCGGTTCCCCGTCGAACTCACCGACGACGCTGATCCTCCCGTCGACGCCACCACCCCCGAACCGGTGTTCGACCCGGACGACCAGCAGTCGCCGGGCCACACTGCCGCTGGCGCAGCGATCCCCGAACTCTCGCGAGAAACGATCGGCCACGGCGCGGCCAGCGCGCTCCGTCTAGCCGGCCGCTCGGCGCAGTACGGTGTCGCGTTCGTGACGTTCTCCGCGGTCGTGACGGTCGGGACAATCGTCGCGGCGACGGTGACGTACGCGGCCGTGCTCAGCGGTGTCCTCGCGTTGAGCGCGATAACCGTCGCCGGAAGCTCCGGGGTGGCCGGTGCGTTGCTGCCGGTGCTCGCCGCGCTCCTCGCCGTTCGTGTCGCTGTCTCCCGGCGAATCCGGTCACGACGGCCGGACGAAGCCGCGGGCGGGTCGCGCCGCACCCGTCCGAACCTCGACCGATACCGCTGACTCACTCCGCGGATTCGTTCCCCGCGCCGCCGTCGGTCGGTCGTTCGCGCTGAACGACGAGCACCGGCCCGAGGAACCGCTCTGCGACCTGCTCCGAGGGCATTCCGAAGACGAACGTCGTCACCGTCGGGTCGGTCTCGCCCATCACCACGGCGTCGTGGTCCTTCCCCAGTCTGGCTATCGCGTCGATCGGCGTCGCCGTG
>JARVCL010000047.1:0-16128 GCA_040405695.1 Halorubrum sp.
TCTGGCCCGGCCTGAACCCCGACGAGGGACCCTCTAAAAGCGACGAGACGTGCTCACGGTCGGCCGCGAGCGCCGCGAGGACCGCCTACACGAACGCCGGCCCCGCCACCGACGCGTCCTCCGCGTCGCGCCAGGTGTGGTCGGGCTCCCAGCCGAGCACACGCGCCGCCTTCGAGCAGTCGAAGATCGACTCGGTCCCCTCGATCGCACAGGTCGCGGGCAACTCGCCGTGGACCGCCTCGATCGTCGCGGCCGTGTCGCGGCCGAGGAAGTTCTCCGCGGCGGCGACGAGCACCGCCTCGTGGCCGTCGATCTCGGCGTCGACCGCCGCCTCGATCGCGCGAACGAGGTCACGCACGTCGATGTGGCTCCAGCCGTTGCCGCTCAGCGCGGCCGTCTCCGGGTCGAACCCCTCGCGCGCCTCGCGGGTCCGCGTCTCGCCGGGATACGTCACCCACGACGAGCGGAGCGACACCGCGCCGACGCCGTACCGCCGCACGACGCGCGCAGCAACCTCCTCCCCGACGACCTTCGAGAGCCCGTAGGGGTCCTCCGGCTCAGTCGGCGTCTCCTCGTCGATCGGGAGCGCGTCCGGCAGCCAGTCGTCCTCGGCGAACACGGTGCCGTAGAGGCTCTCACTCGACGCCTGGACGATCCGCGCCCCGACCGCGCCTGCGGCGTCGAGGACGGTGTACGTGCTGGTGACGTTGGTCTCGAACACGCGTGAGCCCGCGTGGTCCTCTGGATCCGGGATCGCCGCGAGGTGGACGACCGCGTCCGGTTCCGCCGCCTCGACGAGTTGACGCGTCTCCCCGTAGTCGGTCAGGTCCGCGGTCTTGAAATCGACGTTCTCGCGGGTTCCATCTGGCGTTCGGAGGTCGACGCCGACGACGTCGTGGCCCTCGCTGGCGAAGTGCTCGACCGTCCAACTGCCGACGCCGCCGCAGGCTCCCGTGACGAGTACAGTGTTCACTATCAGGCGTTCCCTGCCGGGAGTAATACGCGTTGTGTGATCCGTCGTGGATCAGCCGCCGTCGAGACAGCTGTCGAAGGCATCATCGGGGTCCTCGATTTCGGTCACCTTGCCGCCGGACACGCCGTTTTCGTCTTCGTCCCCGGTCCCCGGTGTCACGTCACACTCGCTGTTCGTAAACTGCGGATGGACGAACACGCCACCGATTCCGTCGATCTCGACTCCGGCGAACGTCTCGTCGGTGATCGACGGATGCTTCTTGAGTTTCTCATCGACTTTCACGGATTTGAACTCGGTCTTGGCGACGCCGTCGCCATCGACGTAGTACACCCGAACGTCGACTTCGCCGTCGTCCGATGAGAGCAGTTCGGCGTTGCCCTTCTCGTCGAATCTGACGCCGCGGATGTGGACCCCGCCGGCTGCCGAATGTGTCGTGACCTCGGCGCAGATGATGTCGAACTGCCGAGTCTCGGTGTCGCCGAACACCTCCGCGCTGACACCGCCGCCCTCGACGCGGATCGTGACCGCGACGGCTGCCCGTTCCGAGTTGCCATTGCAGACGACAGTTCCGCGGATCGTTCCCGACTCACCGGGTCCGAGATCGACCGACTCACCGGGTCCGAGATCGACCGGCTCGTCGTCCGGCGATTCGTCTTTCCCCGAGAGCTTCAGCGAGTCCGGGTCGATATCTGGATAGTCGCCGGACTCGGGGGTGACGGAGAACTTTGAGACCGACAGGTTCACCTCGTTCGCGAACCGGTTCTCGACGGTCACCAAGTCGATCGGACCGTCGTCGGTCACGTGTTTGTGTCCTTTCGGATCGCTAGCGTTGTCGTACCCGACGAACGCGCTGTCATCTTCGACGACGCTCACGGTCACTCCGCGTTCCATCTCCGCGCTGCTGAACGCGCCGGATCCGATGGTCATCGCACCGGCGCTTGCGCCGCCCAGAGAGAGGATGAAGTGTCGTCGTTTCATGGATGGACAGGGATCACAGTTCGGTTAGTCGATCCAACGTGTTCTACCCGTATGGTTACGCGGTGTCTGAAGACCCGTACGGAGTGCCTGAACACGGCGAAACGACTGCCTGAATCGGAAACAATTTCTGGATCTCGACCGAGCGACGGCACTGGTGCGCTTACCGCGTCCCAACTCGTGTCTCATCGAAGGACACACGGCACCACTCGCGAGGAACGTACTCGAAGCGAGAGCGTCAGTCACTCCAGCTCCGGCGGCTCGTCGGGCTTCCCAACTTCCATCTCCGTCGTGTAATACTTGTGTGCGAGCGCGGAGAACGCGAACGCGACGACGATGGCGAGCGTCCACGCGAGCTCAGGAAGAAGCACGAACGGCCACGCACCCATCCAGACGGCCGCGACGAGCGCGGTCGCGACCCCGGATAAGCCGAGATAGTACTCGCTCCACGGAATCTCTTTCCCCTCGACGACATCGAGGTACAGGTCGACGTCTGCTAATGCGGTCGTCGGAGCGACGACTCCACGATTCTTGTTGAACTCCACGACACCGGCGCGGTCCATCTTCGGCAGGTGGGACTGCTGTAAGGCAGTGTACACTCGCTTTCGCTCGTTCCCCGTGATCTCCGCCATGTCGACGTCGTTCTCCCAGGCGGCGATCTGCTCTGCCATCCGTCCGATCTCCATCGACTCCTCCTCTCGTTTCAGTAGATGCACCGCGAACCGTCGCCGCTGGTTCGCGAGTACGTCGAACAGTTCATCCTCGGAGATCTCCGGCCCGGCAGCGGAGGGCTCCCCGTCGATCTGCTGTGCCGACGCCATGTCTGTCTGACATATATGAGGCACCCAACATAAAACCCTCGGAAGGTTTGCGATATCTGACGCGTTCTGATACTCGGGCTAAACCGCCGATATTGAGGTGGAACGTCGGGTGAGAACAGTTCTGCAACCAATTTACTCTTTCTTTTTGTTTATATTTGATGTTTGGAACAAGATTCGATATCTGAAATATACAAGATATCATCGACGATACCCGGAGCGTTCACCCTGGCCTGTCGGCTCGGGCTCTTCGTGCAACGAGGTTCCCGGGACGGCGGCCGCTCTACACGCGCAGCGCGATTATCGGCACCGATACCTCGGGGGACAGAGATTTATTTGGCCTCCGCGGAGTCTCACTCGTGACGACGGTATCGACCGGAACAGACGCCGATCGGGAGCGGTCCTCGCTCCGATCGGCACTGCTCTCACACGCTCGACCGATCGATCTGGCGGCTGTAGCCGCGGTGCCGGTCATTCTCGTCTTGGTGTTCACGCTCCCGGAGACGACCCGCCGCTCGATGGCGTTCACGTACACGGACCCGACCGTCTCGACCGCGTTCACCGCGCACTACGTCCACCTCCACGTCGACCACCTCGCCGCGAATCTCGCCGGGTACGGACTGCTCGCGGGCGCGGGGTATCTGCTGGCGGCGGCGAGCGGTCACCGCCGGCTCTTCTTTACCGCGTTCGTGACGTTCTGTCTCGCCTTTCCGTTCGCCCTGTCCGGGCTCAACCTCGCAGTTCCGCGAAACGCGGTCGGGTTCGGTTTCTCCGGAATAAACATGGCGTTCGCCGGCCTCCTCCCGCTCCTCCTCGCCGCTTCCGCGCGCGAGCAGGTCCCCGCGGCCGCCGAGCGTGCGCACTCGACACCGCCACTCTCGGATTCCGTGGCGGTTCGACTCCTTCCGCCCGTCTTCGTCGTCTCTGTCGGTTGGATGGCATCGCTCGCCCTCCCGATTGCGCTCGACCTGCGTGGGGTCGTTGGACCCGCGGCCGGGCTGTTCGGCCTCCTCTGGCTCACGTGGACGGTCTCGACGCTGTTCCCCGCTGGCTCTCGCTCGGCCGTCGGCTGGGGACGGCGGCTCCTCGGGCGTCCCGGCCACGGCGAACTGCTGGTTCTCGGCGTCATGCTCGTTGTCACGTATCCGATCGTCGGGTTTCCGACCGAGGCAGCGGCCGACGGGACCGTAATCAACATCTACGTCCATCTGCTCGGATTCTGTCTCGCGTTCATCGGCACGTACGTGCTGGTCGCCGCCGGCGCGTTCGACGAACCGGCAGGGGACAGCGAACACTCACCGCGTCGGCGGGGTGAGGCCCCTTCGCCGTAATCCGCGAATTTATTACGCGCCGTGGTGACCACTCAACAGAGAGCGACTGATTCCTGAGTGACAGATGTCTCCTCGACGCCTCCTCTCCGTGTCCGCTCAGGCGACGGTCGTCGTGATCGTCGTCTCGCTCGTCATCGGGCAGTATCTCGGTCAGCCCGTCCTCCTGAGCTTCGTCGAGACCGGGAGCATGGTGCCGACGCTCGACCCGGGCGACGGGTTCGTCGCCATACCCGCGCCGCTTGCGGGCAGTATCGGCACCGGAGACGTGGTGACGTTCGACGCCCAAGAGATCGAGGGAGGGGGGTTGACGACCCACCGGGTGGTCGAAGAGACCGAACGGGGGTACATCACCCGAGGGGACGCGAACCCGTTCACCGATCAGGACAGCGGCGAGCCGGTCGTCCAAGACGCGGACATCGTCGCGAAGGCGCTGACGGTCGGCGGGTCGGTCGTCGTGATACCGCATCTCGGCACCGTGGCGATGGCGTTCCAGTCGACGCTGGAGAGCGTTCAGACCTGGCTGGCGGTGACGCTCGGAACCCGGTCGTTACAGGGGACACAGGGGCTCGCGTACATCCTGTTCGGGCTATCGGTCGTCGCGTACGCCGCCGACTGGTATCTCACGAGTGGAACGCGCGACCGCCCCGACCGCGACCGCTCACGCGACGACGGCACCTCGGTGCTGTTCGTCCTCGGCGTCCTCGCGCTCGTGTTGATGGCGACGGCGACCGCCGCGATGGTCGTTCCGGCCGGCACGCAGGAGTACGGCGTCGTCAGCGCAGACTTCGAGTCGGACAACCCGACGGTGATAGAGCGGGGGACGAGCGAGGACTTGGAGTACATCGTTCCGAACGCGGGGCTCGTTCCGGTCCAAGTGTACGTCGCGCCCGCGAGCCCCGGCGTCAGCGTCGATCCCGAGCGGGTGGCGGTCGGCGGCCGGGACGAGGCCACCACGACGGTCACGCTCACCGCTCCCGACGAGACGGGTTACTACCGGCTGTTCGTTCAAGAGCACCGGTATCTCGCGGTGCTGCCGCCGACGGTGATCGACGACCTCTATGGGGTCCACCCGTGGGCCCCGCTCGTGGCGATAAACGGACTGCTCGGCGGCGGGATCCTGCTCACCGGCCTGCTGTTGTTGCGTGGCGGGCCGGCGCGGATCCGGAGCCGGGATTCTCGTCGCAAGACATCGTTCTACCGACGGCTGTTGCGCGAACTCTACAGGTGACCACATGAGCACTCAGTCAGACCCAGACGAAACGCGGATCCGTCTTCGAGCGATGCTAGACGCACAGTTCACCCTGATCGTCGTCGTCTGTGTCGTTCTCGCGGCGGCGGGCGGGTTCCTCGTCTACGGCACCTACGTCGAGCCTGGGACCGAAACGGAGACACAGACCGTCTCCTCGTGGACGGTCGACACCGAGCACGTCCACGCCGCCGAGGTGACGGAGCCGAACGCCGTCTTCCCGGTGGGGTCGACGCTCGAGAACCGCGAGACGTACTTCACTCGAGTCGCCCCCGAGCTCGACGTGGCGGTCGAGACGACGTACGACGCCGACCAGGCGGACGACGTCCGGATCGAGGCCGAGTCCGAACTCGTCATTCGCAACGTCGGCGACGGGATCGAGTACTGGGAGGAACGCGAGACGCTCGCGTCCACCGCCGTCGAGGACGTCGATCCGGGCGAACCGGCCGCCGCGGAGTTCACGCTCGACAGCGCCGAGATCGATCAGCAGGCGGCCGCCATCGAAGACGACTTGGGTGCGTCGCCCGGTCGGACGGAGACCGAGGTCGTCACGACCGTCCAGTTGGAGGGGACGCTCAACGGTGACGCAGCGACGTTCTCCCGATCGAGCACGTTCGGGATCGAACACGGCGGCGACACCTACACCGTCACCGATCCGGGGGTCGAGTCGGAGACGGTCCCACAGCAGGTCACAGAGGAGGTCGAACAGACCTACGGGCCGCTCCGGTCGATCGGCGCGCCGCTGCTGCTTCTGATCGGCGTCGTCGCCGGTGCAGGGCTCTCGTATGCCCGATACGAGGGCGCGCTCGAAGTGACCGAGGCCGAGCGGGCGTACCTCTCGTACCGCGACGATCGCTCGGAGTTCGACGAGTGGATCACCCGGATCCGGCTTCCGCCGGAGGTTCACGACCGCCCAGAAGCGTCCGCCGACAGCCTGCGGGACCTCGTGGACTTTGCCATCGATAACGATGTCGGCGTCGTCGAGGACCCTGCAACGGGGGCGTTCCACGCCGTCACTGGCGAGTTCATCTACACGTACCGACGACCCGATCCACCGGCGAGACGGACAGCGACAGACGACCACGCCGAGGCTTCGGCGGTCGACGAGGACGGGGTCGGCCCAGCCGACGGCGCGGATACCGGATCGCCGCCGGACGACGGCGCAAACACCGGATCGCCACCCGACGACGAGCCGTTAGTGTCCGAGACGACGGACGTCTCCACGTCGGTCGACGACAAGAACGTCGGGGCGGACGAGGAAGACGGCGACGGCTCTGAGCGAGACCGGTCACCGGACCCATTTACGCCCGCTCCGGAGCCACGAGATGCGGACGGCGACGCTCCGGACGACGACTCAGGACCCGATGACGAATCCCCAGGGAAAGAACGCACCTGACGCGCCGAACGCAGCCGCTGTCCGCCACTCGCCGCGCCGTTCGCCTGCCGACCGATCACCCGCCGGTGGAGATATCCGCCGTCGGGATGCGGATCAACACGCGTGGGCCGGACTCCTCGCCGTGATGGGGATACTCCTCGACGTCGAAGTACCGCGCTGCCAGCTTGTCGATGTGCGCTTTCGCGCCCGCTTCGGTGAGTTCGGCCTCACCACGAACGGCGACGTATCGGTAGGGGTCGTCGGGGTCGACGACGCTCACGCCGACCTTCGGATTACGTCTAATGTTGCGCTCTTTTCGGCGGCCGCGGGCGGTGTTGACGAGGACGTACTCACGGTTCTCGTGGTCTACCCACACCGGGGTGACGTGTGGGGTCCCGTCGGGCAGCACCGTCGCGATGTGCGCGAACGATTCCTTCTCGAAGATCTCGACGTGTGACTCGGGAATCACGCTCGCTCATCCGACAGGACGCGACAAAAACCTGCCCGATCGATCGACATTGACGGATACCTGACCGATGATATTAATACCTTATATACTTACGACAGGATTCCTCCATATGTAGCCAACCTTTACCAATAGGCGATGGCTTCCTGTGTCATATGAGTACCAGTCCCGTGGGGACACCCGATCAGGACCGCCTTTCGGAAAGCGAATACCGTGACCGCCTTCGTGAGCTTCCGCCAAGCGCCAAGCTCGTCGCGAAAGTACTCGAGAGCGACGCGCCGCTCTCTCAGGGCGGGCTCGCCGAGGAGTCACTCTTGCCCGACCGGACCGTCCGGTACGCGCTCAACCGGCTGGAGGAAGAAGGACTCGTCGACTCTCGGTACAGCTTCAAGGACGCCCGGAAGCAGGTGTACTTCCTGACGGTCTGATCCCACGGGGTCACCGTTCACGTTTTCTCGGACGCGAATCCGCCAGCCGCTGCTCCGACCACGTCGGTCTCCCACCGCTGGCTACTCCCGTCACGCCTCCCTTTTTATATCCTCGGACCAATCGTCGCCCGTATGGATCTGTCGGTCGTCGTTCCGACGCTCAACGGCCGGGACCGGTTAGCCGCCTGTCTCGACTCGCTGACGGCCGGCGCACCAGACGCGGAGGTAATCGTCGTCAACGGCCCCTCCGCCGACGGCACCACCGGGATGGTTCGGGACCGAGATGACGTCGACGTGCTCGTGGAGATCTCGGACCGGACGGTCAACGTCGCTCGCAACGCTGGGATCGAAGTCGCTACACGAGACGCCATCGCGCTCGTGGACTTCGACAACCGGATCACCGACTCGTGGGTCGACGGCATGCTCGACGGACTGGATCGTGCTGACGTGGTGACCGGCCCGGTGACGCCGATCGACCCGACAGTGGACCACCCGGCTGACGACGGCGCAGCCGACGACAGAAGCGACATCGCCCGCACCGCGTCGGCTCCAGAACGCGGTCGGATTGCGGGCCGGGAGGTGACGTACTTCGCGGGCGGAAACGTCGCGTTCCGCCGCGAGACGCTCCGTGACCTCGACGGCTTCGACGAGTACCTCCACACGGGCGGATCGCGTGATGCGGCCCACCGACTGGCACGCATGGAGCACACGGTTGTCTGGGACACGGACGCTGCGGTGCGAAAGGAGCTGCCGACCCGAACGGCCGCGGACGGCGGGCGGACCGACCGCGACTGGGGGTGGAAGTACCGCGCGCTCGCGTATCGCCTGTTGAAGAACTACGGGATCCGGCCAACGGTCGTCGCGCGTACGGCCAAACACGCCCTAGGCGACGCCGTTGCGGCTGCTCGCGATGTCGTGCGCGGCGAGAGCACGCCCTCAGGCTGGGCTGCGAACGGCCGGGACGTGGTGTTCGGCATCGCTAGCGGGAGCGCCGATGGAGTGGTCGCGCGTTCGCGCGACCGGAGTCCGGCCCGAAACCCGAACGGACTCTCGAAGCGCGCCGACCGGGCGGTCGCGAAGTACGATCGGCGAGAGTGACCGACGATGTGTGCTACCGCACAAGCGCCAGATAAGCCGTCAGATCACTCGAACAGCCGGTCGACCGTCCGGACGAACCGGTCGACGACGCGGTCCGGCAGCGACGGGGAGACCGCATCCAGCAGGTCGGCGGTCCGCACCGGCTCGGCGAGTGCGACCCGCATCGGCTCGTCGGTGGACCGGTCGACCACGCCCGCGTCTGCGAGGTTCGAGACGTGATACGCCACCGTGCTCCGTGCGAGGCCTAACTCGTCCGCGAGGTCCACCGGACGAGTGGGGCCGTTCGCGTGGAGTCGAACCAGTATTGCCCGCGGCGTCTCCCGCCGGAGATATCCGATCAGCCGTCGTTCCCACGGGTCGTACCCGGGCGGAAAGTAGTGGGTCTGGCCGCCGACGGGCTCGGCGACGACCTCGCCAGCTTCTCGTAACCGGCGGAGGTGGTACTGGACCTGCCCGGTCGCCAGCTCCAACTCGCGACCGAGTCGGTTGAAGTGGACGCCGGGCGTGTCGTGGACGTGCCGCCGGATCCGCTCGCGTGTGGCGACCATGCTCACCCAGCTATTGGTGCCGACGCGGTAAAACCCGTCGTGTGGTCGCGCCGACTGGAGAGGGTTCATATCCCTCCCGGCCGGAGAGAACGACGGTGACACCAGTGCGCTCGTTTGCCGCCGCCGGATCGAGTTGGTGGGCCGTCGAGGGATCGACGCCGCTGCTGCTCGTGATACTGCTCGCCGGGGTCGGCACCGGGGTGCTCTTCGCGGTCAGCCTCGCCGCGTACGCCAGACGCGGCGGACGCCGGCTCCTGCTCGTGAGCCTCGCTATCGGCGCGCTGTGGGGCCGGTCGATCGTCGGCGCGGGAACCGTGCTGGGGTACGTCCCGATGCCGGCGCATCACTACCTCGAACACACCCTCGACTTCGCCATCGCCGCAACCGTGTTGTACGCGGTGTACGCGCACGCCCCGGGCGAGTCGGTGGCGGACGACCGCTCGACCCCAGCGCGTTCCGAAGACGAGGACCCCGGCTCGCGGGAGCGGTCGTAGCCGTGCGGACAGCACGTCGTGAACCCGGCGTGAGTCGGCTGCACACGCCCGTCTCCTCGAATCTGGGCCGAACTCTCGTTCGAACGCCGGGGGTTCCCCGGACGTTTTATTCCCCGGCGTCGCCAATCGCCGGTAACGAATGGGACTCACGAAGCGGATCATCCCCTGTATCGACGTCGACCTCGACGACGACGGCAACGCCGCCGTCTACACGGGGGTCAACTTCGAGAATCTGGAGTACACCGGCGACCCCGTCGAACTGGCGAAAAAGTACAACGCCGCTGGCGCGGACGAGTTCGTCTTCCTCGATATCACCGCCAGCGCAGAGGGGCGCGAGACGATGCTCGACGTCGTCAACGCGGTCGCCGACGAGTGTTTCATTCCCCTCACCGTCGGCGGCGGGATCCGAACCAAAGCCGACATCAAGGAGACGCTCCGGGCGGGTGCGGACAAGGTATCGATCACGACCGGCGCGCTCGAGCGTCCCGAACTCATCGAGGCGGGCGCGGCCGCGTTCGGCAGCCAGTGTATTGTCATCTCCGTGGACGCACGCCGTCGCCACGACGACGCGGGCGAACACTTCTACGAGGACGACGACGGTGAGACGGTGTGGTTCGAGTGCACAAAGAAGGGTGGTCGCGAGGGGACCGGGATCGACGCCGTCTCGTGGGCCAAGGAGGCGGAAGAACGAGGCGCCGGCGAGCTGTTCGTCAACTCGATCGACATGGACGGGACGAAAGACGGCTACGACATTCCCCTGATGAAAGCGATCGGTGACGCCGTCTCGACGCCGGTGATCGCCTCCTCGGGCTGTGGGAGTCCCGCGGACATGTACGAGGTGTTCACCGAGGCCAACGCTGACGCCGGACTCGCCGCCTCCATCTTCCACTTCGGCGACTACTCTATCCAAGAGACGAAGGCGTACCTCGCAGACCGCGACGTGCCGGTCAGAATCTGATACGGCCGACGCTGCCGGCTGTCCCGTCTCGTTCCGGACCACTCGGATCGCCCCGCCACTCTCCGATCGCGACCCTCTCGACCCGATCGGCTGACTCCCGTTCGGCCCCGGCCGCAGCCTCGATGACTCTGGCGGGTACTCGTCCCTGAGTAAACGTCGTCTGGTTTCGTCGCAACAATTCTTCGGCGTGATCGAAACCAACACCTATTATCCGATGGGGACCGAACGAGCGTGTATGTCCACGTCCCCGACGCGTGTCCACGCCGAGCCGCCGGAACTCGTCTGTCGCCGGACGGGAGGGGGGTCTGCGGACGACGAGGTGACCTTCTTCGAGCCCGACCGTGATCCCGACGAGCGGACGACCCGCTGGATCACGGTTCGGGCGGCCGACTGTGTCCCCGCCGAGGAGTGGCGCTGAGACGCCGGTCTGTGGCCTTCGTGACGGCCTGATCGGCGCTCCAACCGGTACTCGACCGATCAGTCGCTCGCGGCGGCCCGTTCCACTGCGGCGAGTTCGTCGCTGTCGAGCAGCGCGACCGTCGCCAGCCGGATCGCGTGAGGCCAGCCGAGCGGCGTCGCGCTGTCGGCGGTACCGTCGTCGAAGAACTGCTCGGGCAGATAGCTGGTGGGTTCACAAAGCGACCCCTCGGGTGAGACGTGCCCGAACAGGTCGTGAGCGCGTTCGAGCATCCGCGCCGCCCGCGGGTCGTCGCGGGCGGCGAGCAGCGCCGCGAGCTCGGCGCACGCGTTCGCGCCCCACGCGGTCGACACCGTCCACACCTTCTCGACGGCCTGATCGCCCTGCCGCCAGCCGTCACCCTCGTATCGGATCAGGCCTGTGATCTCCGACGTTTCGCGCGTGAGCCCGACGACGACCGTCTCGACGTGTGAGACGAGCCGGTCGAGCCGCTCGTCGTCCACGCCGTTCGTCGCGTCGAGCGCGTCGTACGCGCGGTGGGCGCTCGCGAGCGCCAGCGTCGCCGAGTCGAGCCGATCGTCGATCCGGCGGTCCGGGGTCTCTCGCAAGGCGTAACATCCCCGATGCGGCACCCAGAGGTCGTCGAGCGCGTCGTACACCGCCGTCGCCTGTTCGTGTGCGTGAACGGCCGGCTCCTCGAACGGCGCGTCGGCGAGTGCCTCGGCGGCCGCGTCGTCGTCCGTCGCCCCTAGTCCCGTTCCGTGCTGTGCGAGTTCGCTGTAGGCTTCGAGGAACGTCGCGGTCGTGTGCGTGAACCGACCTGCGGAGTCCTCCCACGCGTTCTGACAGACGACCGGTCGACCGTCCGCGGCGAGCGTCGAATCGAGGCTCTTGAGGGCGTCGACGAGCGTCTCGTCGAGTCCCCTCACGTCGACGCCCGCGGTCCGGGCTCGGGCGAGGTACGCGATGACGCTGCCGGTCTGGTCGGCCTGATAATCCACGTCGGGACCGTCCTCGATCCGGGCGTTTGCCCACCCCGGAGCGAGCGCGCCGTTTCGCGGCCAGACCCGGTGCGGCCACGCCCCGTCTGGCCGCTGTGTGGCGACGTACATCCGAGCCGACCGCTCGTGCCAGTCGTCGAGGTCGAGTCCGAGCCGCTGGTCGGATTCGAGCAGGAACGTCGAGATCTCTGCGTCGTCTCGGAACCAGGTGTAGCCGTAGCCCCCCGAGTGCTCGTAGTGTGGGTCGAAGTCGGGACCCGCGATCCGCAGCCCGGTCGCCGCCGACAGCAACGACAACACACGGAGGTCGGCGACGACCGACTCCCGGTCCGGCGTCGACTCGGGGGCGGTCGGCGTCAGGTCCGCGGCCGCGTCCGCCATCGCCGCCGGCGTGTCGAGCGTGTCGAACAGCGATCCGAGACGCTCGCGGGCCGTCTCGCGGTCCGTCTCTGTGCGGTCCGTCAGGAGCGTTCCGACCGTCGTCTCGCCGCTCTCGAACGGCGCGTCGACGATCACCTCACCGGAGAGCCGCTCCTCCTCGTACCGGTCGCCGTCGCGGTCGCGAGGGAGGTCCGTGGGAGAGTCGTCGAGCAGTTCGGGAAACGTCGTGGGCAGCTGGCCGCGGAGTTCGGCGAATCCAGTTGCGCTCGCGAGGAAGTCGTGCTCGTCGGCGTGATACACCTCGATGGCGTCCGTGAACCGGAGCTGACCCACCCGGTCGTCTCGGCCGTCCGGCGCGAACCGCGCGTACACGACGAGAGAGGCGTCGTCGGGGTCGAATGCCGCCCCGTCCGCCGGTTCTATCGTCGCGTGCGTGAGGTGTGCCTCGTCGATCCCCACGTCGTGTCGCCGGACAGTCGCTCGGTCGGTCTCGTGAACCGTCTCGACGAGGGTCGTGTCGCCGACGTACTGTTGTCGGGCGTCGGCCTCGTCGAACCAGGTCACCTCACCGTCGACGGCGAGCCCGAACCGCGAGCGGACGAGTCCGGTCCGCCCTGTCAGCGGATAGCCGAAGTCGCGGAGCCCGCCGTCCGGATCGACGTGGAGCAGTCGTCCGTCGCCGCCGGTGAACCGCCCCGCCACGGTCCGGCGTTCGCCCGCGAAGCGACGACCGTGATCGGCCGTGCGCTTGTAGTCGTCCAGCGCGTCTCGGAGTTGCATTACCCGATACCACGACCCCTCCTCCAATCAATCTTTGGTGTAATTTTTGTTCATCCTTGTCGAGCGGAACGCTCAAGCGGCGGCACGCCCGCGTGGGGACATGCACGAACCCGGGCCACCGCGGGTGACGAGCGTCGGCCGGTCGGTCGAGTTGGCCCCCAGAGACCCCGATCCAGACGGCACGTACCAGTGGCGACTCCTCGACGCTCCGGCGGCGCGTCGGGACGACGACGCGAGCAGGCACGAACGCGGCGACGAGGACGGATGTGACGACGAGAAGGGGGGCGTCGGTGCAAGCACTGGCCAATCTGAACGAACTCACACTGTGCTCGTTCCCGGTGAGACGACCCGGGCTGACGACCCGGTCGTCCACCTCGACCCGGACGCCCCCGGACTGTACGTCCTCGAACTCGCTGCCCCGGACGGGACGCACCGCCAGCGAGTGCGCGTCTTCCCCGACGAACGTCGTGAGACGACGATACGCGTCCCTACGTCTGCTCTCCCGGTGCCGGACGACGATGTCGACCGTGTGAGCGTGATGTGGCGGCACAACGATCGCCTCCTCGCCCGTGACCGTCCCGAGCGCGTCGGCGACGAGTGGGTCCTTCAGACGGCGGTCCCGCCCGGACGTCACGACGTGGGGTTCCTCGCGAACGACGACCGCGCGACCAGCCACCACCACACCCACGAGGTACCCGGTCCAGGCCGCCCGCGACTCTCGCTCGACACGTCTGTCGTGCCGGGCGGGGACGACCGAGCGGAGACTCCCACCGAACGCGACACGAACGGCCCGGTTCTCGTCGTCGACGCCGACGTCGATGTTCCGCCGACCGCCGGTTGCGATCCGTCCGACGTCGACGTCGAGTTCTTCGTCGACGACCGCGACGCCGACCCCGAGTCGGCCGCCCGAACCGAGGCTCGTGCCGAGGCCCAGCGGCTCACGGTTCCCGTCGACACGCTCTCGGATCTGTGCCGTGGCGACGAGGAGACGAACGCCGGACTCCGGATCCACGCCGTCCCGCGGACAGCACGACACGGCGTGATGGCGACGGTGACGGTTCGTCCGACCGACTGCGTCGACACGGACGCACCCGTCCGTGCGACTGACCCGCACGCGCCGCCCGCGTGGGCCGACTCGCCGACGATATACGAGGTGTACGTCCGCTCGTTCGCGGGCGACACCCTCCCGACGACGTTCGCCGAGATCGAGCGGCGCGTCCCGTACGTCGAGAGTCTCGGCGTCGACGTGCTCTGGCTGACGCCGGTGTTGGCCTCGCCGACCGACCACGGCTACCACGTCACCGACTACGACGAGACCGCGACGGATCTCGGCTCGCGTCAGGCGTTCGAATCGCTGGTCGACGCCTGTCACGACGCCGAGATCCGGGTCGTCTTCGATCTGGTGATCAACCACACCTCTCGTGATCATCCCGCGTTCCAGATGCACGCGGCTGGCGTGCCGGCCTACCGCGATCACTACCGCCGAACCGACGGCGCGTTCGACGTGACGGACACGGGGTGGGCGACACTCGACTCCGACGATATGCCCGAGTACTACTTCGACTGGGGCCGGATCCCCAACCTGAACTTCGACTCGCCGACCGTGCGCCGGTGGCTCCTCGACGTCGTCGACCAGTGGGCCGCGGTCGTCGACGGCTTTCGCGCGGATGTCGCTTGGGGGATCTCACACGGATTCTGGAAGGAGGTCGCCGACCGCGTCCCGGACGACCTGCTGTTGCTCGACGAGACGCTGCCGCACGACCCGTTCTACGGCGAGGGGGAGTTTCACCTCCACTACGACACGTCGCTGTACGAGGTCCTCCACGATATCGGCGCAGGCGACGCCCCCGCGGACGCGGTGAGCGACGCGCTCGACCGCGCCGAGTGGCTCGGCTTCGACGACCCGGGGGCACAGATGCGGTACGTCGAGAACCACGACGAGCCGCGCTATCGCGCCGAGCACGGTGACGAGGCCGCCCGTGCCGCGGCCGCGGTCACGTTCACGCTTCCCGGTTCCCCGATGGTGTATGCGGGACAAGAGCGGGGCAACGAGACGACCCGCGGCCCGTTCCGATGGCACGACGGTGATACCGCACTCACCGAGTTTCACCGCGAACTCTCACGGGTGCGCGAGGCCGAACCGCTTCTGCGGGCCGATGGCGTCCGGTTCGACGGCGCAGCCGCCGAGGTCGAGGTCAGACACGGCGACCCCGAACGCGTGACCGCCTACGAGCGACGCGCGAGCGACGCGGTCGCCGACTCTAGGTCGGACTCGACGCCCGACCGTCGCCTCGTCGTGATCAACTTCGCCGACGAGCCGGCGACGGTTGCGGTTCCCGACGAGCTGGAGCGCGACCTGTTCGCCGGCGAGCGACGCGTCGGCGAGTCGCTCGTCGTCGACACGGTTGCCGTGCTGGCGTGACGCGCCGACAGCCCCGCTCGTCGCGTCCTGTCGTCCGACCCCGCACCGACCCTTATAAGTTGCCGACCCACACTTCTCCAGAACATGGACGACCGGACGCTCTCCGAACTTCTCCGCCGGTTCGGGTTCTCCGACAAGGAGGTCGACACGTATCTTACGCTGTTAGCGCACGGAGAGGCGAAAGCCAGCACCGTCGCAGACGCCGCTGGCGTCTCGAAACGCTACGTCTACAGCGTCAGCGAGTCGCTCGCCGACCGCGGCTTCGTCGAGGTCCACGACCACGCCGTCCCGACGACCATCCGCGCGAACCCGCCCGAGGAGGTGATAGACCGACTTCGGTCCGACGTGGACGCGATCCGACCGGCCCTCGAAGAGCGATTCACCCGGGCCGAACGCCGGACCGAACAGTTCGAGGT
>JARVCL010000048.1:0-2840 GCA_040405695.1 Halorubrum sp.
TGGAATATCCTGCCGTGCCGTCGAACGGCGGTTTGTGAACGCTATCGTCGGATTCATCCCCGCGCTGAAGCGCGAGGCTTTCTCCTTGATTCTCCGTAACTCCGAGTCCGTCGAAGTCTGCTGGACTCCCCGAGGCAAAAACAACTCTGGGAGTCCACATACGATGGAGAATAAGAGTACCGGGAGCTTGGCACTCCCAGCAGTCCCACCCGCCACAGTCCGTGAACCCCACGCGGATGCTCATCATGTCGGGGGTCGGTGGAACGAAACCTGAAATCTCCAACGCTCAGGATTCCTCCGTGTTCACGCGGAGGAGAATGTCAAGAATCTCAGTTAGGTTCGGCAACTACTGTGAACAGCGGGGAAAATGCTATCCACTCAAAGAAACGTTCCACCGGCGGATCATTCCGTCTTTCGTTACTCAAATGACTGTTATAGTCACAAAATCTCTCAATAATCATAATGACGGGTGCATATCAAGTGTACAACCCCAACGCGGGGTGTCATGCGGACATGCAATCGCCGACGCAAAGCGGATGCAACACACGATGACGCGTAACGCACACACGAAGATGTTCGCCGCGCTGTTTGCGGCTATCATGGTCGTTTCCATGTTGGCCCCAACGGCAGGAGCCGCCGTCGCCTCCAGTTCGGCGGACATCACGACGGATTTCGACGATGACGTCGACACGTTCGACGTCGAGATGGACAGCACGGATAACACGGTACAGAGCGCTGATCAGGACATTTCCTTGGACGACGTTGATCGGCAAGCGTCGAGTGACGCCGACATCGACCGCAGGCTCGCGGACGAGTTCTCAACCGCCGACGACACGGTCGAAGTCGTCGTCCGGCTCGGTGCGGCCGACCTCGACGGCGTGACAGGCCACCAAGCCACGATCGAGGCTCTGCAGGCACACGCCGACGCGACACAGGTCGACACGATCCGGTTCGCTGAGGCCATGGATGGCGTCGAGATGCTGAACCGATTCTACATCTCCAACGCCGTCCTGCTCGAAGTCGACCCTGACCAGGTCGCACTTGAGCGGATCGCCGCTGTCGACGGCGTTGAACGGCTCCACGCCAACTTCGAAATGACGACCATGGACGGCGTGTCGAGTCAACCTGCTGAAGACGAGGATGATAGAGAGGACGCGCCCGCCGAGGACGAGGACGGTGCGTCCACCGATGACGGCGCGGACGGCGACGACGTCGACGCCGACCCCGCACCCCAAGACGAGTTCACCTACGGGCTTGAGATGATTAACGCGCCCGATGTGTGGGACGAACTCGGCGTGACCGGTGAGGGTGCCGCCGTGGCCATCCTCGACACCGGCGTCGACAACGACCACCCGGACTTCGATATGGACCCGGACAACTGGCAGGAGTGGGACGGTGACGGGAACCCGATCGACTCCGAGCCGAACGACGGCAGCGGTCACGGGACCCACGTGAGCGGCACGGCCGTCGGTCCACAGGACCCCGACGGTGACGTGCCCGCCTACGGTGTCGCCCCCGACGCCGAACTCTACCACGGCAAGGTGCTCGACGACGGCGGTGGCGGCACCTTCGCTCAGATCAACGCCGGTATGGAGTGGGCTGCCGAACAGGAAGATGTCGATGTCGTGGGGATGAGCCTCGGTGCGGACGGGTATCTCCCCGACATGATCGAGCCCGCGGAGAACATCCGTGACGCCGGAAAGCTCCTCTCGGTCTCGATCGGCAACACCGGACAGGGTGCGAGCGGTGCGCCCGGTAACTACTACTCCTCGTTCGGTAGCGGTGCGGTCGACGAGGACGAGATGGTCGCCGGCTTCTCCGGCGGTGAAGTGATCGACACCGATTCTGCGTACCCTGACGCGCCCGACTACTGGCCCGACGAGTACGTCCAGCCGAACGCTGCTGCTGCGGGTGTCGACGTGCTGAGTGCAGTGCCCGGTGGCGGTTACGACGACTCGTACTCCGGTACGTCGATGTCTCAGCCGCACAAGGCTGGGACGTTCGCGCTGATGGCCTCGGCTATGGGCGACAGTAACGTCGAGCTGTTCGAAGAGGTCGTCGAGGACACGGCTGAACAGCCAGATCACGCCCCCGACGACGATCCGAACACCGAGTACGGTCACGGTATCATTAACGCCCTCGACGCGACCCAGCAGGTCGCACTCGACAGCGGTATCGAGGGCACGGTGACCGACAGTGACGGCGAGCCTATCGAGGGTGCTACCGTCACGGTCGAAGAAACCGGCTTCGAGACCACCACCGACGAGGACGGCCACTACGAGCTGCTTGCTGAACCGGGCGAGTACACGGTGACGGCGACCGGCTTCGGCTTCGAAGAAGTTAGTGAAACCGTCGACATCCCTGACGACGAGACGTTCGTCGAGCAGGACTTCGAGCTCGGTGACGCGCTCGGTGTCGAGCTCCTCGAAGGTCAGTCACCGCTCGTCCAGACCGGTGACGACATCGAGGTGCTCGTCGACGTTGCGAATCTCGAGACGCTGACCGTCGAACAGACCGGCGAGTACGACGGCGAACTGACGCTGTTCGTCGCGGGCGTCGAATACGAGTTCGGCGAGCCGATCGAGCTCGGTGGCCTGACCGGTGAAGCTGACGTCGTCGTCGAGACCGAAGACGGTGTCGAGGGCGAGGTCGAGCTCCACCACACGTTCGAGGGGCTCGGTGACTCTCTCGAGGTGACTACCGGTCCGACCGAGGTCATCGATCTCGACGGCATCGTCTACGCTGGCTCCGACGACAACAGCCTCTACGCGTTCGAGGCCGCGACCGGTGACGAGCAGTGGAGCCACGACATGGGTAACGACGTGCGTGCAGCGCCCGTC
>JARVCL010000049.1:0-16035 GCA_040405695.1 Halorubrum sp.
GACTCCGCGAAGGCGTCTTCGGCCAGATCTCTTGCGAACTCGCGGCCGTACTGATCTCCCACGCCCCACTCCGTGAGTTCGTCGTCGCCCGGATAGAACTCCGAGAACCGGGGCTGCCACGTGTAGTGCGGTTCGGCGAGCCCACGATAGACGCCATCGATGAGCTGTTCTTTGCTGATCGCCGCCGCGAGCGCCTGCCGGAACGGAACGTGGCGGAACAGGTTGCCAGGACCGGCGTTCCAGCCGTTATCCCGCATGTTCACCGAGACGATCTCGTTGAACGGCTGTGGGATCTGGCGAACACTCACGTCCTCGTTGTCGACGTACTCTTGGAACCGCTCCGGCGGAATGCTGGCAGAGTCGGCCTCACCGGTTTCGAGCGCGCCGAGGCGTGAGGCCTGCTCTTCGACGATACTGATTGACGCTCCCTCGAAGTACGGGGCTTCCTCGAAGAGCGCTGGTCCCTCGTCAATTTCCTGGATGTAGTAGTCGTCGTTCCGGCTGTACACCGTCCCGTCACCACGGTTCCACTCGTCCATCGTGAAGGCACCGAGATTTCCGGTGAACTCCAGTTCGAGGAGCTCTTCGTCCTGCTGGAGCCCTTCGGTGTCCTCCTCTTCGACGTACGGCTCGAGGAGCTCTTTTGGAATTGGGTATAAAAGGGGATCGAACGACTCGGGATACAACAGGTTGGGGTTCGGAAGTTCGGCGACGAACTCGAACTCGCCAGTCTGTTCCACCTCGACGCCGTCCCAGTTCGCAGAGTTGACCGAGTTCGCCCAGTCGCTCTGGTGGATCTCTTGGATGAGGTAGACGAAATCCTCGGCGGTACACTGACCGTACGGATCGCTAAACTCGAGATTCTCCCGGACGGTGAACGTCCATCGTTGTCCGTCTTCTGTCTCCATGTCGTACAACAACGGGAAGAACTCCTGATCGGCGTCGAACGTGTATCCCTGATCCAGCGCCCGGCCGATCGCCGTCCCAGCACCGGACTCGCTGTTGTATATTGGGTTGAGCGTCGTAAAGCCGGCAGAGGTCACCGTGTCGTAGCTCCCGGCGACGTCCGGAATCTCGTCGTCCTCGTCGATACCGTCCTCCTCACCGTCGTCGTCGTCCGCCATTCCGTCGTCGTCGTCCGCAGCGGGTTCCGTCTCGTCCGCACAACCGGCCAAGGCCGCAACGCCACCGAGGCCGAGTGCCGAAAGCCACTGACGGCGGTCGAGACGGGTTTTGGTATCGATACCTTTTGTGTGTCGCCGTGACATACCATGAGACAGATAGCCAACATAAAAAAACCCTCCCCTTTTGTGCTTCCGTGCATAAATGAATTTTTATCACATGGATCCTGCTATCAGGCAGGCGGCGTAGTGATCGAACACATGACGAACGTACACCCCTCACAGCGAGTCGGGGTCCTCGCCGACTCACAGAACCTGTATCACACCGCACAGAGTCTCTACTCTCAAAATATCGACTACTCCGCGCTGTTATCGGAGGCGGTCCGCGACCGTTCGCTCGTCCGAGCTATCGCGTACGTGATCCGGGCGGAGTCTCCCGAAGAGGAGAGTTTCTTCGAGGCGCTCCGTGACATCGGCTTCGAGACGAAGATCAAACACATCAAGACGTTCGCGGACGGGTCGAAGAAGGCAGACTGGGACGTGGGGATGAGCCTCGACGCGGTCACCCTCGCGAACCACGTCGACACGATGGTGCTCGTCACCGGTGACGGGGACTTCGCTCGTCTCTGTTCGCATCTCCGGCACGCAGGTGTCCGGGTCGAAGCGATGGGGTTCGCGGAGTCGACCGCGGACGAACTCGTCGCTGCCGCCGACGAGTTCACCGATCTGTCCGAACAGCAGGATCGGTTCCTCCTCTGATAGCGTCGAACGGCGTCTATGGATGGTCGAGAACCGACCTGATCGTGTCCGCGACCGCTGCGGCCGCCACCTCAACCTCTCGGACACGGACGTACTCCCGCTCCGCGTGTGCGACTGCCCCCTCGTCGTCTGCGAGGTCCCCCGGTCCGAAGACGACCGTCGGTCTGGGGGCGAAGTACGACGCCTCTGTCGCCGCACCGAACGGCCGAACGTCACCGCCGCGGCCGGTCGGCAGGGACGCCGCCACGCCCGCATCGCGTGCTGCGCCGGCCACCGTCTCGACGAACGGATGAGACGGATCCGTCGCAAACGCCTCTAAGAACGGGGATTCACGATCCGTGAGCCGGACGGTGACGCCGACATCGTCGTCGATGCTCGCGCGCACGGTCTCTGCGAGTGCCGCTCGGAATCCGTCCGCGCTCTCTGGGGGAACGCTTCGCCGGTCGACGGTGATTGTACAGTCGGCGGGCACCTGATTCGTCGCTGACCCGCCTTCGATGACGGTCGGTGTGAGCTTCGGCGAGCCGAGCTGTGGGTGGTCGTCTGCGTCGTCGTCGAACGTTCGAATCGCGGCGAGCGCGCCCTCCGCGGCCGCGACCGCGTTTGCGCCGCCGAACTCCGCAGCGTGTGCTGCTGTTCCAGCGAGCTCGACCCGACCCTGGAAGCGACCTTTCGCCGCCGTGCAGGCGTCCAGCCCGGTCGGCTCACCAACGAGGTAGCAGTCTCCACCCAGTCGGTCCGTCGTGCCGGGTAATCGCCCGGTGAGTGCTGCCGCTCCGAGCGACAGCGCCTCCTCGTCGGGCGTCACCGCGAGTGTGAGCTGCCCTGTCGCCGGTTCGACGGCGAGGAACCCGTACAGCAGCGCGGCGAGCGGCCCCTTCGCATCACACGCGCCCCGACCACGTATCACGCCCGCTTCGGAGTCGCGTTCGAACGGGACGTGTGGTGTGACCGTGTCGATGTGGGTGTTCAACACGAGGTGCGGGCCCGAAGCCGGGGACGGCGAGGTTGACTCAGCGATCACACATCCTGCGTCGTCGACTGTGACGTCGACGCCGAACCGTTCGAGCGTCGACACCAGCAGCTCCCGCATCTCGCTCACGTCCGCCTGCGATGGGGTCGCGACGGCCGCTTCGAGAAACGCGACCGGATCGAACGGCGTCGCGTCGAGACGGAGCGAGCCGGGGTTCTCACCTCCGCCGTCGTCGCCCGGCTCGTCAGTCGCGCCGTAGTCGTCGGTGGAGTTGCCCTCTGCACCGTTGATCGGGTCGTCGCCCGCTCTAGTCATGGGGGGACGGTGCGACTGCACCGCTAAACTCGCGGGCAACCGGACCGGTCAGCGTCGCGTGCTCGTCGGGTGGGACCGTGATCGTCAGTTCGCCACCCGGCGGCCGAAGGAGGGCGGTGTCGCCGGCGATGAGCCCGAGACGGGCGGCGACAGCCGCGATCGCGACTGCGCCCGTGCCGCAGGAGCGCGTCTCACCCTCGACCCCGCGCTCGTAGGTTCGCTGATCGATGAGCGGCGGCTCCGACCCGTCGCCACCCCTCGACTCGGCGACCGCTGCGAGATTCACGTTCGCGCCGTCCGGGAAGGCGTCGGCGTGGCGGATCGGCGGGGCGACAGACGAAAGATCGACCGCGTCGATCCCGTCTCGACGGTTGCGACCCCCTTCGACGAACACGACCGCGTGAGGAACCCCCGTGTCCACGGCGGTCACCGTCAGGCCGCCGATCCGCTCTTCGATCAGCGGTTCGTCGCGGTCGACCGGCACGTCCCGCGGCGCGAACGACGGCGTTCCCATCTCGATGGTCGCGGCCGTTCCGTCCTCGGCCACAGTCGCCCGGCGCGTCCCCGCCTGTGTGTCGATCATGAACTCGTGGTCACCGGTGCGGTCGTGCGCCCAGCGAGCGACGACGCGCGCACCGTTCCCGCACATCGCGGCCGTGGAACCGTCCGGCTGGACGAGCGTCATCACGACCCGAGTCGGGTGATACTGCGTTTCGATACTCAAAAACAGCACCCCGTCAGCGCCGCGTCGTCCGGTCGGATCGCCGCCGAACGTCGCTGGGTCGACGCCGGTGTCGCGGTCGCAGTGTGCCCGAGCGAAGGCGGCTCGGTCGCCGACGCCGTGGGTGGCATCGACGACGAGGAAGTCGTTTCCGGTGCCGTGGTACTTCTCGACTGGAACCGCGTGCGTGCTCATCGGTTCCCCTCCGTTCGTTCGACCGCCGTGAGGTCCGCGAGGTGTTCTCGTCGGCGGACCTGAGTTGCGTTGTCGGCTTCGAGTGCGACCTCCGCCGGTCGCGGCCGCGAGTTGTACTGACTTGCCATCTCGTATCCGTACGCCCCCGCGATACCGACGGCGAGGAGATCCCCGCGCTTCGGCCGAGCGAGCGGTCGTCCGTTACAGAGTGTATCTCCGGTCTCACAGATAGGTCCGGCGACCGTGACAGGGGTTGCCGGCCGGTCGTCCGGGGGCACCGCAGCCCCCGCGCGGCCGAGGTTCCGGATCGGGTGGTACGCGTCGTACATCGCCGGGCGAAGGAGATCGGTCATCCCGGCGTCGACACCGACGACCGTCTCCCCCGGCGTGGGCTTGACCGTGTTCACTCGCGTGAGCAGCACGCCGGCGTCGGCGACGACGTACCGTCCCGGTTCGACGGCGAGGTCGACGCCCGTCGGAAGCGGTGAGACGGCCTCACGGGTCGCCTCCGCGACCGCCTGCAGATCGAGCGGGGGTTCATCCTCGTGATAGGGGACACCGAAGCCGCCCCCAACGTCGACGTACTCGAGGTCGAGTGGCGCAGCGTCGGCCGCCTCGTCTCCCGTCTCGACGCCCTCTGGGCCGTTCGAGTCCTCAAACGTCTCCGTTCCGTCCGAGCCAGTCAGCTCACGTGTGAGGTCACCGAGCCGCGAGACGAGCGATCGGTGATCGTCGAGCCCGTCCGAGTCGATCCCGGATCCGGCGTGCGCGTGGATCCCCACGACCTCGAATCGTTCGGCTGCCTCTCGGGCGGCCGTCGCTGCTCGATCGTAGGGGATGCCGAACTTCGCGGCCGCGCCGGTTCGAACCTTCTCGTGGTGGCCCGCACCGACGCCGGGATTCACGCGGATGCAGATTCGCCCCTCGTACCCCCGCTCGGCCAATCGGTCGAGCGTGTCGACCGCGCCGGCAGTGACGGTCAGCTCCGGCTCGCGGTCGGCGACATCGACGACGTACGCGAGGTCTCGGGCCGGCGGGTTGACCGCGGTGTAGTGGATTCGATCGCCCGCGAAGCCGGCCGCGAGCGCGCGGTCGACCTCGCCGGCGGAGGCACACTCAGCGTCGAGACCGGCCTCGCGGACCGTCTCTAACACAGCACGTCCCGTGTGTGCTTTCACCGCGTATCGAACGTCGGCCGCGGGGAACGCCTCGCTGAGCCGCCGGCAGTTCGCCCGTACTCGATCGAGATCCTGGACGTAAAGCGGGGTATCGTGTTCGGCGGCGATCTCGTGGAGCCGCACGGGATCCCAGTCGCGGAGTCGGCGCACCGGCGGGTCCGCGTTCCCGCCGTCTCCCGTCTCGGTGACGAACCGATCGGCGGTCGGTTCTTCACGCGGCGTGTCGGGAGCGGTCATTCGCGGAGCGCGTCCTCTCGTCGGGTCGCCTCCAGCGTCTCTGCCTCGACGTCGGTCGCGACCACCGCCGGCTTGTACGCGCCTCCCTCGAACAGCTCGTGGTCACCCACAGAGGACTCGACCATCCGCGTGAACGCCCGCCGCTCGGCAGGAAGATGCCCGTAGATCACCTCGTCCTCGACGAGGTCGTACACGGGGATCCGGGGGGTGAGGAGCGTGTTCTCGCCGACGATACTGTTCTCGCCGACCCGGAAGCCGCTCGTCACACGGCAACCTGCTCCGAGTGAAGCGCCGGATTCGACGACGACTGGCGCGTTCTCGACCGGTTCGAGCACCCCTCCGATCAGTGTGTTCGCGCCGAGTTTGACGTTCGCGCCGATCTGCGCACAGGACCCGACCGTGTCACACGAGTCCACGAGCGTGCCGTCGCCGACGTACGCGCCTGCGTTGACGAACGACGGGCTCATCATGATACAGTCGGACCCGAGGTGTGCGCCGCGACGGATCGTCGTGCCGTCTGGGGTGTTGCGGGTTCCGCGTTCCCCGAGATCGTCGGTGTCACGCAGCGGGAGCACGTCGTAGTACGTTACCCCGCCGTACTCGCGGGCGGCCGTCTGGCGGAGCGCGAAATTCAACAGGATTCCTCGCTTTACCCACTCGTTTGCGACCCACGAGGTCACGTCGTCGCCGGTCTTTTCGGCGGCGCGAACCTCGCCGGCTTCGAGGGCGTCGAGAAAGACATCGAGCACCGCCTCGTCGGCGGCGGTCGTCTCGTCCGCCGTGAGGCCGTCCTGATAGCGGTTCCAGAGATCGGATACGTCGGATTCGAGCGTCATTACTGGTGTATGGATGAGTCGTGGTATTTATGCGTCGATCGCGGTATTCGCGCTGGACATCGTCGGCCGCACCGCATCCCCTGTGTCGGTCGATGCCTGCCCACCAGGGGTGTCGTCGATCGATGGGACAGATCACGCGTCGAGTACGTCGTCGAACTCGTACCACCCTGGCTCCCGGTCCGCCAGCCACGCAGCGGCGTCGAGCGCCCCCGCTGCGAACACGCCACGGTCGCCGGCGCGATGGGTGAGCTGGATCGTCTCGCGATTCCCTGCTAAGAGCACCTCGTGTTCGCCGGTAATGTCACCCGCCCGCCGAGCGTGGACCCCAACCTCGCTGGCCTCGCGCGGGGCCTCGCCCACACGACCGTGGACGCGACGGTCGAGGTCCGACCGGACCGACTCCACGTCCGCGAGGAGAGACTTCGCCGTGCCGGACGGCGCGTCACGTTTCCCGTTGTGATGAGTTTCCATGAGCTCCACGTCGTAGCCGGGAACGGCGGCGACCGCCTCGCGAACCGCCCGGCGGAGCGCGGCGACGCCCCGCGCGAAGTTCGACGCCTTCAGTACGGGGACCGACTCACTGGCCGCACGGAGTCGTGCCAGTTCGTCCTCGTCGAAGCCGGTCGTTCCGGTGACGACGGCGACACCTGCCTCGGCGGCGATCTCCACGTACGACGAGGCAGATTCGGGCCCGGTAAAGTCCACGAGGACAGCCGGCTCACGGTCGGCGAGCAGATCAGAGAGCCGCGCGGCGTCGGCGACGTCGATCCCTTCGACGCTGCCGGCCTCGCTTCGGTTGACCGCCACGTCGACCGTCGTGGCCTCACGAGAGGCCGCGGCAGCCAGCACCTCACGACCCATCCGACCCCCGGCACCCGTGACCGCGATCCGGAGCGGACGTCGACCGCTCTCGAAGTCCTCCGACTCGGCGTCCTCGTCGACAGTCATTCGACCGCCTCCGCCATCGCCGCGGTGTCACCGTCGTACGTTGCGAGCAGTTCGCGGAGCGGCTCCCGCCGTTCCGTGGAGAGCCGCGTGAGCGGCGACCGAACCCACGGCCCGCCCCGTCCTCGGATGTGCATCGCCTCCTTCACCGGGATCGGGTTCGTCTCGACGAACAGTTCCCTGACCAGTGGTCCGAGTTCGTGGTGGAGGGCGCGCGCCCGGTCGTAGTCGCCCGAGAGCGCCGCGCCGACCATCGCACAGGTCCGCTCCGGTTCGACGTTGGCGACGACGCTTATTGTCCCCGTGCCGCCCACCGCAAGCGTCGGAAGCGTCAGCCCGTCGTCGCCGGACAGCACGGAGAACCGGTCCGTCCGAGTCCGCTCTGCGATCTCGCTAATGCGGTTCAGATCGCCTGAAGCGGCCTTGTAACCCATGATGTTCGGGTGTGTCCCCAGTTCGACCACGACGTCGACGGGAATCGACCGACCCGTCCGTGAGGGGACGTTGTAGACAATCTGCGGGAGGTCGACGGCGTCGGCGATCGTCTGATAGTGCTGGCGGAACCCCTCGGCCTCGGGCTTGTTGTAGTACGGCGCGATGAGCAGCAGTCCGTCGGCCCCGGCGTCTGCCGCCCGCCGGGACAACGAGAGCGCCTCCGCGGTATTGTTCGACCCGGTCCCGGCGATCACGGGAACGTCGTCGACGGCGTCGCGAACGGTCTCTATCACTTCGACGTGCTCGTCGTGGGTCATCGTCGCGGACTCGCCGGTTGAGCCGACGGGCACGACGCCGTCGACCCCGGCCTGCTCGAGATATCTGGCGTTGTCGGCGAGCTGCTCGTGGTCGACCTCGTCGTCCTCGGTGAACGGTGTCGTCATCGCGGGATACACCCCCTCGAACGGCTCGTCCGGTCTGTCGCTGTTGCTCGTTTCGTCGTCGGTCTCTGGTTCGGTCGTCGTGTACGGTGTCGTCGTCGTTGGGTTCGTCATGTATTGTTGTGGTTTGTCGTCGGATTTCAGCGTCGTCGATGCTCGGTGTCTTCGGTCGTTCGCTGTCGCCGTGTCAGAGCGGATCGATTCGTCGTCGCGTCGCGTGTGTCGTTAGAGCGCGCGTCGACGCGTCGTTCTGCCACGTCTTCGGTCGAGGGTCGTCCGGGACGGGGTTGCCACTCCCGCCTGTGGACGTGTCACGCGCGTTTTTTCGAGAAAAGCCGCGTCGCTGTCGGCGGCCGCGAGCCGGGGTTCGACGCGGTCTGTGTCACACCGATCAGTATTCTGGTTTCGGATTTATACGTTGTGACTCCACCGAATATCTGCCGGGGCCCAATTGCGTACACACGGTGCACACGCCGACGCATCCACGACGGTCAACGCCGACCTACAGATGAGCAAAGCGAGTGCCTCGGGGTCGTACGGAAGACCCTGTCGTCCGTGGTGACGAGACGCTCCGCGTCTCGAACCACTCGACTCCGGAGTAGTGCGCGCTGACACTCCTCGGCACACGCTTTTACCCTGGCGATTCCTCTCCGAGTACATGACCAAGCCAGCGGACGACGAGCACGTCACCCACGCACAGTACGATCCGGAGGCCGACCACGCCTTCCCGGACGAACGGCTCAACGACGTGCTCGAACGGATCACGGCCGATCCGGAAATAACGACGTATTTGAACGCACAGAACGTCAATCCGGTCGACAGGAAGGGGTACAACGATCACGGCGAGAAACACGTCGAAATCGTTCGTGACCGCGCGCTCCAGCTCTACGACCTGCTCAAGGCCGACGGCGTAGAGTTCAACGGCGCTCGCCAGCAGGGACTCGACGAGGCAGACGAGCCGGTCATCATCGCGCTCGCGGCGACACTCCACGACATCGGGCACGTCGTCCACCGAGACGATCACCCCTACTACTCGATACCGCTCGCTGCCGACGTTCTCGACAGACTACTTCCCGAGTTTTACGATATCCCGGAGCAGGTGCGCGTGAAAGCGGAGACGCTCCACGCGATACTCTGTCATCACACGACAGAAGAGACGCTAACGCGGGAGGCGGGGGTCATCCGGATCGCCGACGGACTCGACATGGAGCGAGGTCGCTCACGGGTCCCGTACGAGGAGGGCGGCCGCGGGATCAACACCGTCTCCTCGCAGGCCATCGAGTCGGTCATTCTCCGGCCGGACGACGAGTTCCCGGCACAAGTCGAGATCCGCATGAACAACGCGGCGGGCGTCTATCAGGTCGACTCGCTTCTGAAGGCCAAGATCGATGGATCGCTGCTGGCTGACCAGGTCAGGATCGTCGCGATCAACACGAAGGAGAACGGGGACGGGGCGATCGTGGAACGGATCGAGCTGTGAGTCGCCTCAGAGATAGCGCCGAAAAACGCCGGTACAGCGGCTCGTCCCGGCGACACAGGCCGTGGTGACGGTACAGATTCGAGTAGCAGGTATCAGGGTCCTCGCCACGTCGTCCCAGCTCCCTGTCCGTCGACCGGAGAGAGCGTGGATGCCTCGGTGGCGACCGTCGTCGTCTCGATGAAGTCGTCGACGGTCAGCCCTCCTGTGAGCTGATTCCCCTCGTCGGTGCCGCCGCCGAGCAGCGGCGCGACGGGGAACCCGCCTCGTGGCGATCCGACGGTTGCGATCCCTGGCTGGTTGACGACGAGTCGACCAACTCTGAGCGACGTTGCCGCCCGCTTCACCCGACGCTGGCGCTCTGTGTGGATCGCGGCGGCGTGTCCGCTGCCGAGGTCCGCCGCGAGCGCGAGCACCGACCCGAACCCTTCACGTTTGTGAACCGCGACCGCCGGGACGCCGGGTAGTGTCGCCAGCGGGTCGTCCTGGTCGACCGGTTCGACGACGAGAAACGCTGCTCGTCGCGCATCTGGCGGAAGATCGATTTCGGCTGTGAGCCAGCGCGGCGAGCAGCCGCGAGCCGCCTCTGGGAGCTCTCCTTCTGCCCGCGTCACGAGTGAGCGGAGCCGGTCGCGTTCACGCTCGTCGAGAACGTATCCCCCCTCTGCACGGAGCGAGGCGACCAGATCGTCGGCTGCGTCGAGTGTCGTCACGACTGCGGCGTCGGCCGCGGGATGCGACCCGAAGTCGTAGGTAGCGCCAACCGCGAGGTTCGTCGCCGCCTCGCTCGCCGGAACAGAGCCATCGACGACGGTGACGAGTCCGTCAGCACCCGTACAGAGGTTCGGCGTGCCACAGCGCTGGCCGGCAGCGACGGTGGTCTCTCCGCCCGCCGCACACGCCACGTCCACCAACTCGAACAGCGAGTCGGTCCCAGGTTTCGAGACGGGAGCGGGCACCGTCGAGACGAGCTCTGGGGGGAGCCCAACGTCGGAGAGCGCGCCTCGGATCGTCTCGACGACGACATCACACGTCTCTACGGTCGACGGTGACGGCGCGAAGACGACGGCGTTTCGCCCGGCGAGCGCGTACAACGAAACTACGGCCGGGACGACGACCGGGTGGGTCGTCGGGACAGCAGTCCCGACGACGCCGACTGGACGGGCGACGGTTAGTGTCCCCTGCTCGCCATCCCGGTCGATCACGCCGGTCGTGCTGGTCTTCCTGGCCGCGGAGCGCGCGCCGCGAACCGCTGTCGTTATTTTTTCGACCTTCGCACCTGGATGCCCACGTCCCGTCTCGTCTGCGGCGAGTCGACCGAACCGCGCGATCGTCTCCGGGTCAGTCAACGCCTCTCCAACCGCTTCACGGATCCGGGTGAGTTCGCGACCGTCCGTTGCGACCAGTTTCGCTCCGGCCGACCTCGCGGCCGCGACGGCGTCCGCGACTCGCCCGTCCGGCTCCTCTTTCGCCGTGATATCCCCACTCATACCTCCACGGTTGCACCCCCACAGTCATATTCTCACCCCGTGAAGTATCGTGTCACCCCCTGCGACGACCTACTGCGGAAGAAACAGTTTTTACTGTGGGGACTGTGAGCATCCACCGAATACATGGAGGAAGCGCCGGCGCTCGTCGAGGTCGTACAGCGGCGGCTTGACTTCCTCGAGACGCTCACCGAGAACTCGTTCCGAAAACACGAGCTCGTCGACGAACTCGGCTGTTCGCGTTCGACGGTGAACCGCGCCGTCGACGAACTCGAGGCGGAACAGTTAGTGACACGAGAGACGGACGGATATCGGACGACGCTCACCGGACGGCTCCTCGCGTCGAGCTACCGTTCGTTTCTCAGGGCCGCTGGCGATATCGACGGCGCGCGAGGAGTCCTCGCTCCGCTGGGTGCCGATGTCGACCTCTCACCGGCGCTCTTTCGTGACGCCGACACGTATCGTGCGGCCGGTCCTGACCCGTATCGGCCGCTCGAACGTCTCGACGAGGCGGTTCTCGATGCCGACAGTATCGACGTGGCGCTCCCCACGCTCCCGTATCCACGACTGTTCGACCGTCTCCGTGAGGTCGGGAGCGACGGAGACGACCACTCTGTCACCCTCGCGCTCGACACGACCCTGTACCGCCACGCTCGTGAACGGTTCTCGTCCGACCTCTCCGCGCTCGCCGGACGCGTCGGTGTCTCGGTTGCGGCGGCGACGTCTGTCGAGGTTGGACTCGTCGTGACTGAGACCGTCGCCATCACGGTGGTGTTCGACGACGACGGGGGGCTTCACGGTATCGCCGAGTCGCGTGACCCGAAAGCGATCGCGTGGGCTCGCCGGCAGGTGAGGTCGTTCGTTTCTGACAGCAACGACGTAACCGGCGAGCTGTCGGAGCTGTCCGGAGCGACCGGTAGTGCCGCTCGTGGCCGTGGGTTCGTGGGAACGGCGAGTGAGGAGCGCGACACGACGCTCGCGAGCCAGGGGTTCTCTGTGATCGACGACGACCGACTCGGGCGTGATGTCGATCCGACGGGAGCGCTCCGTGCGTCGCCACGGTTCGCCGAGGTCGCAGCCGGCGGCGTCCTCACGCGGACACGGCCGGTCGCAGACGGCGAGAACCGCCGGGCGATTTCGGATCGTCTCGTCGATGGCCTCACCGACGGCACCGACCACGCGCTCGTTGGGCCGCCGGGAAGCGGCAAGAGCACTACCTGCCGGGAGGTCGCAGTCCGCTGGCATCGGTCGGGTCGCGGATCGGTGCTGTATCGTCGCGGCGACGCCGACAGCGCGTTCACCGCCGTCGAGAGCCTCCGGGAACGAGTCTCGAACGCAGACGGCCACACCCTCGTCGTCGTCGAGGACGCCGTCGATCCAGCGGCCGCCCGGACGATGACGGTCGCCCGAGGGCTCGCCGACCGGCCCGACGTCTCCTTCCTGTTCGACGCGAGAGAGGAGGCCTACGACGACCCTGACGGCTTACCTCTCGGACCAGCCGACCTCGCACACCGTCGCCGTGTCGAGACGGTTCGGATGCCGAGACTCGACGAGCGGGAGGTCGAACGATTCATCGACCACGTCGATGGGCTGAGTGATGTATCGCTCAGCGTTGATCCAGCAACACTCCTCGAAACGATCAGAGGTCAGGGAGGCGGCGGACCGGACGGGAGTGGCGGCCAAGGAGAGGTGTCGCGGCTCGTCCATCGACTCGCGTACTCGTTCGTCCCCGTGCACGGCGACACGGGGACTCACAGCTCCCTCGAAGACGAAGTGGCTCGTGCGGTGCGCGAGTTCGACGATCGGCCGTCGCCGACGATGGACGTCGCCGTGCTCGTCAATCTGCTCAACGTCGCCAGAATCGACGACCCCGCACGATACGCGTACGCACTCCTCGGTGACACGGTCGATTCGACGGGCGACGCCGGCGACGTCGATCACGAGGGGCCGGAACGGATTCGACGGGCTCTCGAACGACTGGTGGGAACGGTGTTCGTTTCGGGCGTCGACGACACAGCCAGAACCGTCCACGAGGAGTGGTCGGTTCTGTTCTTGGAGCGGTTGTTAGAGCGCGAGCCGGAACCGGTCGTCGCCCGTCGGGTGGGTCGTATAGTCACTCGGGTGCTCTCGCTCGCCGACGACCCTACCCGGCGGTCTCGAATTCGACGGGCGTTCGGCGGCGACGCTCCCGAGGTCGACGAGATCGAACGCGATCCAGAGACGTGGGCCGAATCGACGACGACAGCGATCTACGGCGTCGGTCGTGCGTACCCGCGGCTCGCGGGGCTGTACGGACGCGTCCGGTACTCCTGGATCGACCTTCCCAGCGCGCTCCCCGACGGTCTCCGTGATCGTCCGGCCGAGTGGGTCTCACGAATGCACATCGACGCAGGCGACCTCGACCGCGCGACCGACGCACTCGACGCGTGGCGACCGGCCTCGGCAGCCGGCGAAGCCGAACGCCAGCGGGGGTTCGGAGATGTCGCACGACGTCGCGGCGAACACGACGTTGCGATGGACCACTTCGACCGGGCGGCCGAACTGTTCAGAGAAGCTGACGACCGCGAGGGGCTCGCGGCTGCCGTCCGGGGTCGCGGACAGGCAGCCCACTTCGCCGGCGAGTACGAAACCGCCTACGAGGCGAGCTCACGGGCGTACGCCATCGCCGCGGAACTCGGGGACCCTATCGCGGTCGCCAAGAGCCTAATGTTGGTCGCCAACGCGCTCGATGCGATGGGAAACGACGAGACGGTCGTGAGCCACTATCGGTTCGCACGGGCGCTCTTCCGTGCATACGACGACGTCCACGGAGCCGCGAACGTCTCGGCCAACCTCTGTGTCACGTACCGTCGTCGCGGGGACGTATCGGCTGCGGTGGAGGCTGGCAAACGAGCGCTCGATGGCTATCGAACAGTGGGGGATCGCCACCGGGAATCGGTCGTCCTGTTGAATCTGGGTGCGATCGCCGAACAGCGCGGTGCGGCCGACCGGGCTCGGGAACGCTATCGTGCAGTCCGATCGCTCGCCGATCAGGTGGGGGCCGAACCGAATCGGGGGATGGCGCTGAACGGACTCGGGTCGGTCGCGCTCGCGACCGGAGAGCTCGACCGGGCGGAACGAACCCTCCGTGACGCGCTCGACGTCTTCGAGGAGGGAAACGCCGACCACCGCCGGGCGATGGTTCTCGTCAACCTCGCCGAGGTCGCGCTCGAACGAGGGAATCTCGAAGCGGCCGACCGTGAGCTCGACCGAGCCGCGGCGCTCCTCGTCGACCACGAAGGACGAAAGTGCCCCGCCGGGGTCGGACGTGTGCGCGGTATGGTCGCTCTCGCCCGTGGTGAACTCACGGACGCCGAGTCGACCCTGTCCGCGGCGCTGGGTGATGCCGAAGTAGGCGGGTTCACCGGACAGAAAACAGAGATACTCGCCGCACTCGGCGGGGTCGCTGCCGAGCGTGGGGATGTCGATCTCGCACTCGAACGGCTCACCGATGCGCTCTCGGAGGCGCTGGAGTACGAGTGCGCGCGGGCGATCGTCGCAGCCGCCGAGCGGCTAGCGCCGCTGTTGGTCGACTGCGCGAGCAACGAGGTCGCGATCGGTGACGGAATCGCTGTCGACGCGGAGCGGTGTCGTGAACTCGCCACGCGCTGGCAGATCGGGGGAGAGAGTGACGCTGCTTCGTCCATCGACGGCACGGTAGGGGGGGTCGAGCCAGCGGGCGTCTCGCCCGCCGCCGAAGCTACGGACGCAGTCGAGGTCGACGATTCCGTGTCGGAACCGCTTTCTGACCAGCCGGGCAACCCGGAGCATGAGTGAGAGCGAGACGCTCGCGGATCTCCGCGTCGGAGCTAACTACCAGTTCGGAGCAGGCGCAGGCGAGGCCCTGTTTCCGTCCGGCGAGCCGGTCACGATCCGACGCTCCAGCGGCGGGCGTCCACGTCAGGTCATCGTGGGTGATGTCGACGACACACCGGGGAGCGCTGAGGGCGACCGGCTGGTGACGTACGGCACCGACGGTCGGTTTACTCTCGGGGTCGCAGGCGCGCGACGGATTCAGGCAGCGTTTCCCGAGCCGACCCATCGGGTCGTCGTCGGCTCGGAGAGTGAACCGTACGTGCGTGACGGTCGCAACGCGTTCGCGAAGTTCGTGACCACGGTCGATGCCGGACTCCGCCCCGGTGACGAAGCGCTCGTCGTCGACGAGGACGACACGCTGTTTGCAGTTGGGCGCGCCGAGTTGTCCGGCGAAGAGGCGCTCGCGTTCGGCGCCGGCGTCGCGGTGAAGATTCGACAGGGAGTGGGTCGTGACGACGCCGCAGACGAGCGTTCTGTCGACCGGTGACCACCCAACACCGCACCACTGTAGCGAAGTGCGGTCGCTCGCTTACAGGTCGACGCCCGCGTCGCGACCCATCGGCGCAGCACCGGACTCCTCGGACACCCGCCCGCAGTACGCCTCCAACTCGGAGCGGTACGCCGGATCGGCGATATCGACGAGCGCCGCTGCTCGCTCCCGAAGCGACAGGCCGCGCAGGTCGGCGACCCCGTGCTCGGTGACCACCACGTCGACGTCGTGGTCGGTGTGATCGACGTGGCCCGTCGCGGGAACGATCCGCGAGATATCGCCGTCTGCGGCGGTCGCAGGCAGCGCGATAATGCTCAGACGGGCGTTCCGGACGAAGTCGCTGCTGCCGCCGATCCCGTTGAGTACGTGTGTGCCACCGATGTGTGTCGCGTTGGCGTTGCCGTGGAGGTCGACCTCGACGGCGCTGTTGACTGCGGCGACGCCGAACCGCTCGATGGGGCCCGCGGCGTTCGAGACGGATCCCGGACGGAGGACGACCGCTTCGGCGTATCGACTGACATCCTCGAACAGCCGGTCCTGCCCCTCTGCCGACAGCGCTAACGACGTGGCG
>JARVCL010000050.1:0-2804 GCA_040405695.1 Halorubrum sp.
CGTCGTGTGACTGAGCGTGCCGGCGGTCAGAAACGCGACCAGCACGAACACGTCGCCGACCGCGAGCGGCGCCGCACCGCGATCGATGCGCGACGAGAGCAACGACTGTAGGTCCATACCGGAGCGTCGGCTCCGCGGTACTTTGTACGTACGGATTCCGATTCGGGGCCCTCCGGATCGGTCGCCCACGCCCATCCGAACCGTTATCCGACCGCTGGGACAACCTCCGTCGGGAATGGACCCGGTCGAACGCTACGCGCGAGCCGTCGTCGCCCACCGCAGGCTCCTCCTCGTCGCCGTCCTCATCGCAACCACCGGGTTCGGCGTCGGCGTGACGGCGACCGACTGGGAACTCGGCGTCGCGGAGTTCGACGTCGATTCGGAGGCGACGGAGGCGCAAGCGTACGTCGACGACGCGTTCGAGACGGACGAACGACCGATAACGCTGCTCGTCGTCCGCGGGGACCACGCCGTCACGCGGGAGGGCGTGCTCGAAAGCATGGACGCACAGGAGGCGATCCGGACGAACGAGACGGTCGCGCCGACGCTCGCGGACGACGCATCCACCGTCGGGATCGGGAACGGCCTCGCGGTGGCCGTCGATCCGAGACTGCGAATGTTCGGCGGTTCGCCCTCGATCGACGCCAAGCGGTCGGTGCTGGAGGGCCGAACGGACGACCAGTTCGAGCGCGACCTCGAGCGGCTGCTCGCGAGCGACGACGTCGCCCCCGACGGGTATCCGCCCGCGTCGTCGCTGCTCCCGCGGGGATACCGACCGGGCGAGTACCGACCGGGCGAGAGCGACGCCGCACACCTCGTGGTCGTCGTACACGGTCCGGACGCGAGCGACGAGGAACTGCTCGCGGCACAGCGAACCGTCGAGGCGATCGGCGACGACCGGATCCGCAGCGCCGACTCGTTCGTGATCGGCCAGCAGCTCGCGTTCGACCGGGCGAGCCAGGCCACTGCGGACGGGTTCGCGCTGGTCGGTCCGTTGCTTTTCGTGACCGTCGTGGTCGCGCTGGCGCTGGCGTACCGTGACCCGGTCGACGTACTCGTAACGCTCGGCGGACTCGGCGTCGTGCTCGTCTGGCTCGCCGGCTTCCTCGGGTGGACCGGGATCGGTATCAATCAGCTCCTCGTCGCGGTTCCCTGTCTGGTCGTCGGGCTCGGCATCGACTACTCCCTACACGTCGTGATGCGAACCCGCGAGGCGGCGGAGCGGTTCGGTGGGGACGGGATCGACGGAGGCGCGCTCGACGGATGCGCGCTCGACGGAGGCGCGCTCGACGGATGCGCGCTCGACGCGGAGCGAGCGGCCACTGACGGGCTGTCCGGGGTCGCGTTCGCGATCGGCGCGACCACCGCGACGACCGCGCTCGGCTTTCTCGCGGGCGTGGCGAGTCCGATCGCGCCGCTCAGGGAGTTCGCCGTCGCGAGCGCGTTCGGCATCCTCGCCACGTTCGTCGTCTTCGGCGCGGCGCTTCCGGCGCTCCGCGTCGAACGGCGGCGTCGACTCGCGGGGCGCGATTCGATGACGACCCCGTCACCGATCGGGCGAGTTCGCTCCGTCGAGCGAGCCGTGGGCGTCGGTCGCCTCGCCGCGGTGGCGACGCCCGTGCTCGTCGTGATGCTCGCCGTCGGCCTCGCGGTCGGCGGCGCGTACGGGGCGACGACGATCGACACCTCGACGGACCGGAGCGAGTTCCTCCCGTCGGAACAGCCCGCGTGGGTCGCGTCGCTGCCGGAGCCGGTCCGACCCGCCGAGTACGGGCTCCGCGAGCAGGCGGTGTACGTCGACGAGACGTTCGACCGGCCGACCGACAGACGCGCGTCGGTGCTCGTTCGCGGCGACGTCACCGATCCGGCCGCGCTGGCCGCCGTCGAGCGCGCGCACCGAGAGGAGATCGATCCGGCGATCACGGCCACGCCGATCGGCGGCGACGACCCGATCCGCACGCCGCTGTCAGCCGTCGAGCGGATCGCCGCGGAGGACGACGCGGTCGCCGAGGCGTACGCCGACGCGGACACGACCGGCGACGGGGTTCCCGACCGGAACGTCGATCGGCTGTTCGACGCGGCGTTCGAGGCCGACCCGGCGGCGATGGCGGCCGTCGTCGAGCGGGACGACGATGGGTCGTACCGCTCGGTCCGGACGGTCGTGACGGTCAACGAGGGTGTGGACGACGCGGTGGTCACGCGCGAACTCGACGCCGTCGCGGCGTCGCTGTCCGCCGAGGGGGTCGACTCGACGGCGACCGGGGAGCCGGTGCTCGCCCACCAGCGGGCGACGGCGATCCTGACGACCGCCGTGGAGACGTTCGTGCTCGCGTTCGTCGCGATCGGGGCGCTCCTGACCGCCGCCTTCCGGCTCCGATACGGGACGTGGACGCTCGGGCTCCTCACGGTCACGCCGGTCGTCCTCGCGCTCGCGTGGCTGCTCGGGACGATGTCGCTGCTCTCGATCCCGTACAACGCCGAGACGGCGATCATCACCGGGATCGCGCTCGGGCTGGGAACCGACTACGCGATCCACGTGAGCGACCGGTTTCAGAAGTGTCGGGCGGACGGAGACCCGACGACTACTGCTCTCGACGGGACGCTCCAAACCACCGCCGGGACGCTCGTCGCGAGCGCGGTGACGACCGCCGTTGCCTTCGCCCTGCTGGGTCTCACCTTCGTGCCGCCGCTGCAGCGGTTCGGCCTCATCACGGCGCTCGCCGTCGCGTACTCGCTTTTCGCCGCGGTCGTCGTGCTCCCGTCGCTGCTGGTGTTGCGCGAAAGGATCGTCCAACCCACATAAA
>JARVCL010000051.1:0-2793 GCA_040405695.1 Halorubrum sp.
CGGAGTGGGAACCGATCGCCGCGGTCTGTGAGGGGTCGATGACAGCCGCGCCCGCGGCCAGCGCAGTCGAGAGCGGGGCGATCGGCGGACTCGCCGTCGACGGTACGCTCGGAGCCGACCGGATCCGTACCCTCCTCGGTCTCCTCGCGAGTGGCACCCCGCTTGCGGCGAGTGTCGCGCTCGCTCGACTCCCGTCGGTCGCGGACGTTCGATTGGCTGGAGATCCGGGAGCGACAGTCGTTCGTTGCAACCAAGGACACGCACAGCATATCATACATGCCAGATCGATATCAGGAGATACTCATCGGATTGTCGGGAGCTCCATCTGCTCGACCCAAAATCGGGTCGGATCGGAGTCACGCTGGCTGTTCGATGAAGTGAGTGGGAAACACGAATTGCTCGGCGTCGAGCGTATGTTAATTGCAAAAACAGCAACAGAGTGGGTGCTTGAGGCGATCAGCCTGTCTCACCTGATCGTCGATTTCAACGGCGCGATCATCCTTCAGAGCGATCAGTTCACCGAAGCGGACATCGAACGGCACGCACGGCGTGCGATCGAAGCCCGGTCCGCGGCAGCGGATTCGTCCGAAACGCCAGAGACGTTCGGCTTCCTGCAGTCCAGCGAGGAGTGACAGTCGAGGGTCGTCGCCGGTCGGGTCCCGGCCTCGTTGATCGACCCACGTGTTTTTCACCGCGCACAGCCGACAGTGCCGTGTATGCCACAGGTCCACCTCGACGACGAAACGGTCGAACGGCTCGACGCGCTCCGGCGTGACGACGAAGAGTACGACGAACTCGTGAACGAGCTCATCAACATCTACGAGGCAAGCGAACTGGCGCTGTACCGAGGCAGCGAACTGGAGTGACTGCGGTGGCGGTCGCGACGCGATCGGCCAGCCCGGCTACCCGGGCGCTGAACGCAGCTACTCTTGATACGCGACCCGCACCTGCTCCCACTTGCCGACATCCTCTAGATGAGCCTGTAGCTCGTCGGCGTACTCCTGAACCAGCTGTTCGGCGGCTTCGATCTCCTCGTCGCTCGGGCCGCTTCCGCCGCCACCGCCGAAGCCGAGCGCACCCTTGATCGAGTCGATGACGCCGCCGGACGCGCCGGAGCCGCCTGACCCCCCGCCCGGCGCGCCACCCATCGCCGAGACCTGGTCTCTGACGTTCTGGAGTTCCGGCATGATCGCCGGGAGATTCGAGGTGTCAGCGACGATACGGGCCGTCTCGGGGTCGTCGGAGTTCTCGATCTCGAAGTCGGTGGCGGTCATGATCAATCCCCATTCCTGACTGGAGAACCGGGACGCAGCCACGCGGTCGTTGAAGCGATTGTCGACGGTCATCCGTTCGCCGACGATCGCGTCCGTCCACTCGCTCATGGTCGTTCATGGGCGGTGACGGTTGAAAAACTCGTTCCCATCGGTCGGGAGACAGCGAGTGGTTTTAGCCCCTGAGTCCCCTCCGAACGAACATGGTCGAACGCAGTCGACGGGCGGTCGTCGCATCAGCTGGAGCCGTCTCGGTGGTCGCGCTCGCCGGGTGTGCCGCGCTGGGGAGCGACGGCCGAGAGTTCGGTGACCCCGTCGAGCGAACCGGTGAGAGCGAAGTGGGCGTAACCGTCGGCGCGGGCAACGGACTCGAGTACGATCCAGAACACGTCGTGATCGACGTCGGGACGACTGTCGTCTGGGAGTGGACGGGCCGAGGCGGGGGCCACGACGTCGTCGCCGTCGAGGACGACCGGTTCGCCTCCGAACTCGTCGACGAGGCCGGCTACACCTTCGAACACACGTTCGAAGAACCGGGCGAGTACGAGTACGTCTGCACCCCGCATCAGACACAGGGGATGGTCGGGATGGTCGAGGTCGTGGAATAGCCGACGCGGGTCGTGGCCGTCGTCGCGCCTGCGTCTCTGAGGCGGGTTACCAGTCGTGTTGCTCACGTGGATCGACCGCGTCGACCGCGCGGTCGAACACGTGTTCCCCGTCGACGAACACGTGCGTCGTCCGCGTCCCATTCTCGTGGAAGACTCCGTTCCAGACCGCGAGGTCGGCGTCGGTCCCGGGTTCGAGCGTCCCGACGCGGTCGTCGATTCCGAGGATCTCTGCGGGGTACCGGGTGACGGCCTCTACCGCCTCATCGGCCGGGAACCCCTCCCGAACCGCGAGCCCGACGCAGACGTCGAGGTGTTGTTGTGGCAACACCGGGGCGTCGGTCTGAATCGCCACCTTCACTCCGGCCTCGTTGAGGACCCCGGGCGTCTCGAAGGTGATGTTTCGCAGTTCGTGTTTCGCGCCGGAGTACAGCGAGGGCCCGACGACGGCAGGGACGTCCCGCTTGGCGAACTCCTCGGCGATCAGGTGTCCCTCCGTGGCGTGTTCGATCGACAGCGCGTCGATCCCGAACTCCTCGGTGATCCGAAAGACCGTCATGATGTCGTCAGCGCGGTGGGCGTGCACCCTGAGCGGGAACCCTTCCGTGAGCACCCGTGCGAGGTGCTCCATCCCGAGATCGCGTTCGAACGGTTCCCCCTCGTTGCGAGCGTGCTCTCGGCGGTCGACGTAGTCTTCGGCGGCCATCAACGTCTCTCTGAGGGTGGCGGCGACCCCGGGACGAGTCGACGGCTGTCGACCCTCCCGCTCGCCGTGGAACCGCTTTGGATTCTCGCCCATCGCGGCCTTCATGCCGTCTTCGCGGATCAGCATCTCGTCAGCCGTTCGCCCGTACGTCTTCATCGAGCAGATGACGCCGCCGATCACGTTTCCCGATCCCATCCGCGCGGAGACGGAC
>JARVCL010000052.1:0-2786 GCA_040405695.1 Halorubrum sp.
GGGCCGAGCCCACGAGTGAGAACGAACTCGGTCGCGGTCGTGAGCGCGCGCTGTGCGGACACCGCACCCGACGTGACGACGGCGCCGCGAGCGATCGTCACGAGCGCGTCGTGCTCGGTGGGCGCGATGCCGGAGCCATCGCCGATGTCGTCGCGTCCGTCCGGGTCGTCACCGCTGTCTCGGTGATCGCGTCCACTTGAGTCGGCCACCACTATCGATCCGTTCGACCCCAGCCGGTTCCGGCCGTTAAGGAGATCGGTTGCGGCCCGGCCCGCCGCGTCTTACCCGAAGTTCTCTACTTTCGCGGCGGCGGCGTCGCCGCCAGCGGCCTCGATGGCCGCTGTCGCGTCGTCGACGAAGTCGGCGAAGCCGTAGACGAACACACCCTCGCCGTCGCTGCCAGTCAGCACGTCGCCGACCGACACGGACAGATCGGTGTCGGCGTCGAGCAGGACCACCGCCGCTCCACGGTCGCGGATCGCGGTCAGCCGAGACTCGTGGGCGGGGTCGTCGTCGCGGTAGACGACTGCGGCCTCGCCTCCGTCGTCGAGCGCGCGCTCTGCGATGGCGACGGCAGGACCGACTCCCGGTCCACCGGCGAGCACGACGACGCGGTCCTCACCGTCGTAGTGCTGGTCACCGAACGGCCCCGCAAGGGTCATTTCCACGCCCGGTTCGACCCCGGCGAGGAACGCGGAGAACGCTCCGCCCTCCTCCGGGTCGATGCCGACGGTGACCTCGAACGTCTCGCCGACCGTCGGCGACGAGAGGGTGTAAAATCGGGCGACGTGCTCGTCGTCGATCTCGGTGCCGAGTTTCACGAACTGACCGGGTTCGGCGGTGAACCCCGGCGGTGTGTCGAACCGGATGGCGTACGTGTCCGGGCCGACCGACTCGACCGCGGTAACCGTGACTGTCGCGTCCATACCGCCGATCGGTGCCTCGCACACAAACGTGTTCCCGTCGTGATCGGTGCGTAATTCGATACGACACACGATATCGACGAACGTCGAAACCAAGTGCGACGAACGGCTACGGCTGGATCGAAACTGGTGGACGCACGACCAAATAGCGTCGATAATACACGCAACTGTTCGAAACAGGCCGCATATTTGCGCGACTGAGAAAACGATCGTCAAAAAATTTGGGCGTGATGCCATCCAGAAGCCTTTTGACGAGTCCCGAACGAACGACGACATAGTATGGTCGCGGACTTTAATTGGGCCGTCGGCGGGGAGGCTGGCGACGGCATCGACTCGACCGGGAAGATCTTCGCGCAGGCGCTCTCCCGGGCGGGTCGACACGTGTTCACGTCGAAGGACTTCGCCTCTCGCATCCGCGGTGGCTACACCGCGTACAAGGTGCGAACGTCCGTCGACAAGGTACAGAGCGTCGTCGATCGGCTCGACGTGCTGATCGCGTTGACGCCACGAACGATCGAGGAGAACCTCGACGAACTCCACGACGGGTCCGTGATCATCTACGACGGTGAGCGCACGACGATGCAGAACGTCGAGATCCCGGGCGAGATGACCGGGATCGACGTGCCGCTCAAGCGGCTCGCCGAGGAGGCAGGCGGGGCGATCATGCGGAACGTCGTGGCGCTCGGTGCGGCCTGTGAGGTCGCCGCGTTCCCCATCGAGAACCTCGACTCCGCGCTGGAGAAACGGTTTGGCGACAAGGGGCAGAAGCTCGTCGACAACAACAAAGCGGCCGCCCGCGCGGGACAGTCGTACGTCGCCGACGAGTACGACCACGAGTTCCCGTACGACCTCGAAACCACAGACAACGACTACGTTCTTCTCAACGGCGACGAGGCGATCGGCATGGGAGCGATCGCGGCCGGCTGCCGGTTCTACGCCGGGTACCCTATCACGCCCGCCACCGACGTGATGACGTACCTGACGGGGCGCATCGAGCGATACGGCGGCCACGTCGTACAGGCGGAAGACGAGCTGTCGGCGATCAACATGGCGCTCGGCGCGGCACGTGGCGGCGCGCGGGCGATGACGGCGACCTCCGGCCCGGGAATTGACCTCATGACCGAGACGTTCGGACTGATCGCGACGAGCGAGACGCCGCTCGTCATCTGTAACGTCATGCGGTCGGGACCCTCGACGGGGATGCCGACGAAACAGGAGCAGGGCGACCTGAATCACATGCTGTACGGCGGCCACGGCGAAATTCCCCGATTCGTGATCGCGCCCACCACCGTCGACGAGTGCTTCTGGAAGACGGTCGAGGCGTTCAACCTCGCCGAGAAGTATCAGATTCCGGTGTACCTCACGGCGGATCTGTCGATGGCCGTCACCGAACAGACGTTCACTCCCGACACCTTCGACATGGACGCGGTCGAGATCGACCGCGGATTCGTCGTCGACGAGAGCACCATCGACGACCACCTCACCGAGTCGGGCGGTTTCAAGCCGCACGAACTCACCGAAGACGGGATCTCGCCCCGGGCGTTCCCCGGCACCGCCGACGGCGCACACATGTCCACTGGTCTCGAACACGACGAACAGGGTCGCCGGACGGAGGACACTGAGATGCGCGTCGAGCAGGTCGACAAGCGCAACCGGAAGGTCGAGACGGCGAAGGCGCGAGAGGACTGGAGTCCGCGCGAGTTCGGCGATCCCGACGCAGAGAATCTCGTCATTACGTGGGGGTCGAACGAGGGGGCGCTCGTTGAGGCGCTCGAGATTCTCGCAGACGACGGAATCGACGTCCGGGTCGTGTCCGTCCCGTACGTGTTCCCCCGCCCCGACCTCACGGACGCGGTCGAGGCG
>JARVCL010000053.1:0-15807 GCA_040405695.1 Halorubrum sp.
AGTAACGCTCCATTCGTCAGTGTCGAGGTACTGCCGTTGGTAGCCAGTGTCGGCGTCGGGAAGAGCAAGCGGACACCGGACGCGACTCTCCGTGGTGGAGAGCGACACGGTGTCGTCATCAAACAGCGTCATGATCCGGGTGTCGTACTTCACCGTGGGCGCGGTAAAGGTCGGCCTGCTGGCCTTCTTCCCCTTCGCCTTCCGTTCGATACACCCGGTGATAGCTTGTGCGGCTTGGTGGGTGGCGAGAATCGCGTGCTGACTCCCGAGGTCGGTGTGTTCGCGCACGTCGTCGTAGGCGAGGGGTTGTACGTCGCTCTTGGTGTTACACTTTCCCCACGCCATGTCTGTGGCGATTTGGCAACCACGCTTCCACTCAGAGATGGTTTTCTCAAGCACCTCGCGTTGCTCGTCATCTACCGAGAGACGAGTGATTGCCGTCCGACGCACGTAGTCGTCTCCCACGTATTCAATGCGGTCAGTGGGCTATCTATAGATTGGTGTTTGTGACCAATACGAACGCGCTCATCCCCTCCCTACTCGCTCCCTTTGGTCGCTCCTTGAGGAAGGGGACTCCGCGCTACCGCTTCAGTTGAAAGAGCCACCCCGGATTATATTGACTGGGCCTCGAACGTATCGGCATGTGTGGACGCTACACGCTGTTCGCCGACGCGGAGGCGCTTGAGTCCCGATTCGGAGCGTCGTTCGGCGAGCGGTACGAGCCGAGTTACAACCGCGCACCCGGACAGCGGCTGCCGGTGCTAACGAACGCCGACCCCGAACGGGCGACCTGGATGAAGTGGGGTCTCACGCCTCGCTGGGCGGACGAGTCGTTCGATCTGATAAACGCTCGGGCAGAGACGCTGCGTGAGAAACGTAGCTTCGCCGACGCCTACGAGTCGCGGCGGTGTCTCGTCCCGGCCGACGGCTTCTACGAGTGGGTCGAGTCTGACGGTCGCAAGCGGCCGTACCGGGTCGCGTTCACCGACGACCGCCCGTTCGCGATGGCCGGGCTGTACGAGCGGTGGCAGCCTCCCACCCCCGAGACGACTCAGACCGGACTCGGCGCGTTCGGTGGCGGGTCGGATGAGAACCCGAACGACGCGTTGGACGACGAGGGACCCACCGAAACGTTCACGATCGTGACGACGGAGCCGAACGAGTTGGTCGCCGATCTTCACCACCGGATGGCCGTGGTTCTCGACCCGGACGAGGAGTCGACGTGGCTACACGGTAGCACGGACGCCGTCGAGAACCTGCTGAACCCGTACCCTGCGACGGAGTTCCACGCCTTCCCCGTGTCCACACGGGTGAACGCGGCGGGAGTGGATGGGCCAGACCTGATCGAACCCATCACTGAGACCTGACCGATCTCACCCGCCGAGAGTGATCGTGGCTCCACAGCGATCAGTCTCATAGAGGCTCAAACGCTTATTTGTGCCTTGATGAGTTTTACTGAGAGCCGCTGCGTCGCCCCGGGCATGCACACGAGACGACTGGTGCTCGCCGTCGCGGTCGCGCTCACAGCCCTCCTCGCGGGGTGTGCTGGTCTCGGCGACGCCGGAAACGACGCACAGCCAGAAGTGGAGCCGACGGCGGAGTTCGCTGGAGACGACGCGGCAGCCACAGAGACAGCAGCCTTCGAGAGCAGGGAACAGCGTCTGGGCGCCTCGACGGACAACGACGACGCACGGACGACACTCGCCGCCGAGCAACGGCTAATACGGACCGGAACTGTCCGTCTGACCGTCGACGAGTACGGTCCCGCTGACGAGGCGGTTCGGGAGACCCTCACGTCGTACGATGGATTCGTCGCCGAGGCGAGCCGTGAAACCCGCGAGCGCGACGACGAGGAGTACACTGTCGGTGAACTCGTCGTTCGGGTGCCGAGCGACGACTTCGACGCCGCGATGTCGGAGTTTGAGGCGATCGGAGAGGTCGAACAAGTCTCCACCGAGAGCGAGGACGTGGGCGAAGCGATCGCAGACCTCGAAGCGCGTCTCGAGAACCGGGAAGCAGAACGCGACCGGCTCCGTGATCTCTACGAGGACGCGAACACGACCGAGGACGTACTCGCCGTTCAGTCGGAGCTTGCAGACGTGCAGGCAGAGATAGAACGGCTCGATGCGCGGCTCGCGACGCTAGAGGAGCGGGTCGCTCTATCGACCATCCGAGTCGGACTGACAGAGGAACCATCCGAATCGGGTCCCGACGAGCCGGAGGCGTGGTACGACATCGGCGTCTCCGCCGCCTTCCTCGAATCAGTGAGCGGCGTCGGAACGGCACTCCGTGCTGCCGTCGTCGCCGTGGCGTACGCCACGCCGTACGTCGCCACCGTGGCCGTGCCGCTCACCGTCGTCGGCGTCGTGATCGCCCGGCGGGTCGATCCGCCGTCGTTCGGCTGATCCCAGTCGACCAAGGCCGACGAGGCGACGGATCGAAGGGTGTCTCTGAGTAACATATTTTATCGATCAGTACGATACGAGACGTATAATGGGAGTGGTGGACGATCTCCGGAACGGGCTTACGGAGGACAGCGACGCGGACTTATACGTCGTCACCGAAACACGATACGACGGGAGCGATCACCTCGCGACGATCGATCCTGCGCGGGTCCGTGAACTACTTCGGGAGTATCCGGACGCGTGTCGGGCATTCCGGATCGCGAACGGGGCCGGATACGACCACTCGCCGTCGGTAAATCGAACGTACTCACAGGCTGAACACGCCGGGCGGGTCGAGACGGACGTAGCGGCGATCGCCGACGAGATCTCTGACCACCGTACGGCGTGTTCGGTCCGTCTTGACACGACCGACCCACAGCTAGTGACCATCGAAGACGACACTGTCCGTGCACAGATCGAGATCGACGACTCCGTCGTACGGTGGGTACCCCCGGTCGATAACCCGCAGACGGAGTGACCGACACCGTGTCGGAGACGGGACGACCCTGTATCGGGATAGCGGGAGCCGCCTGCGCTCAGTTCGTCTCGGCCACCGCGCGCTCCACGTGATCGACAGCGTCCGTCGGAGAGCCGACCGGCTCGACTCCGCTGACATCGTGTGTGTCGAGTCCTGCGACGGGTCGACCGTGTGCTAACGCGAGCCCGATCTCTGAGAGCGTTCCATGTGACCCCTCGACGGCGATCACGGCGTCACCGTTCAACACGACCAGCGTGTTCCGGGCGTGCCCGAGTCCGGTCGCGATCGGCGTTGTGACGAACGAGTTGGCGTCGGTCGGATCCGCGGTGGGCAAGATACCGATGGTCTCCGCTCCGTTCTCTCTCGCCCCCCGACAGACTGCCTCCATGACGCCGCCGAGCCCACCGCAGACGACGGTGTGGCCCCGATCTCCGAGGATCGAACCCAGGTCCTCGGCGACCGCCGCCGTTTCGGGGGACACGACACTTCCACCAACGACGCTCACGCGCATACGACCGCTCAAGAGCGGAGAAGCATAAATAACGACCCCGGTTAGCCTACAGCCAGATGAGTGTGATTCCGGCGGTCGTCACGACCGCGAGCATGAACTGTAGCGGCCCGCCAACTCTCAGGAAGTCCGTGAACTCGTAGCCGCCGGGACCGTACACCATCAGGTTCGTCTGATACCCTACGGGTGTCATGAACGAGGTCGCGGACGCGAACATCACGGCGAGGAGGAACGCAAAGGCGCTCGCGTCGAGTCTGAGCGCCGCGTCGACCGCGACGGGGATCATCAAGACCACGGTGGCCACGGGAGTGATGACGTTCGCGAGTAGCCCGGTCACGAGATAGAACAACAGGAGGACGGCGAACAGTGGCAGGACATCGGCGGTGGCGACCAGCCCTTCAGAGATGAGCGCTGCTCCACCGGTTGCTTCCATCGCCAGCCCCAGCGGGATGACCCCGGCCAAGAGGAAGATGATGTTCCAAGAGACGGCGTCGTACGCGTCAGCAGACGAGAGGCAGCCGGTAACGACCATCGCGAAGACCCCTCCGAGGGCGGCGATCACAATCGGGAGAACGTTCAGGGCAGCGGTCCCGATGACGGCCGCCATGATGGCGACGGCGATGGGGGCCTTCGGTGACAGCGGCGCAACCTCCGTTATCCCCTGTTCGACCAGTCGGTCGTAGGCGTCCTCCTCGATCACGACCAGGTCGCCAGTGTCGGCGAAGTACCGAATCGTGTCCGGGAGCGTCTGTACCAACAGCATGTCGCCTGCCTCGAGTGTGATCTCGTCGAGGTCGGTTCGTATCAGTTCACCTTCCCGTCGGACGGCCAGCACGGTGGTCCGGTGGAACTCCTGAAGACGCGCCTCGGCGAGCGTCTCACCGACGAACGGGGAGTTCTCTGGCACGACCGCCTTGGCGAGGGTGTCGGACGCAGGTGACTCGTCGAACGTTTCTTCTGTCACCGTCTGGTGGGTGAGCCGATCGAGTTCCTGTGTGGCACCGAATCGGTTTACCGCTTGGGCAGTCCCATGAACTATCAGCGTGTCGTGTGCCTGTAACCGATGATCCGTGTCGGTGGCGACGAACGCCTCGCCATCACGGCGGATCTGAAGGAGTGTTACCTCTGCCTCCGTTCGATCGTCGAGTTCCTCGACAGTCAGCCCGACGACTGCGGAGTCTTCGGGCACACCGAGCTGTGCGAGATGGGCCTCGAGATCGAACTCTTCTATCAGATCCGCGTCGACGGGGATCCGGGCCGGAGTGAGCCACCGACCGACGGTCATGAGGTAGGCAATGCCGATACCCAGTATCACGACCCCGAGTGCCGTGAACTCGAACATACCGATGGGGTCGCGGTCGAGAAATTCGACGGCGAACTCGCTCGCGAGCAGGTTCGTCGATGTCCCGATGAGCGTCAGCGTGCCGCCGAGAATGGCGGCGTACGACAGCGGAAGCAGCAGTTTCGACGGCGAAATGCCGCTCTTTTTTGCCAGATCAGCGATCATCGGAATGAACACGGCCACGACGGGCGTGTTGTTGATGAACCCCGCGATGGGGCCGGTCGTGCCGACGGTGGCTGCGAGCGCTCGCGTCTCGCTGCCCCTCGTGAACGCCGCGAGGTAGATTCCGAGCCGCTGCACCAGCCCTGTGTTCTGGATACCGGCACTCAGCATGTACATGGCGACGATGGTGATCGTCGCCGTGTTGGCGAACCCGGAGATGGCTCCTCGTGGACCCACCTGTGTCCACGGTTCGAGCGCCGCTAGTGCGAAGATGATTCCGATTGCCGTGATGTCGTTCGGGATGACCTCGGAGACGAAAAGCACCAGTGCGACACCGATGAGCGCGAAGACGACGAGAACCCCAGAAGGGACCGGTGCCAGTGCCATACGCGCTCGCATCACGGCGTCGCCGTTTAGTTCTTTCTCGCGTCGATGGCTGGTGAAACGCTTTTACCCCCTCGCCGCCGACAGATGATATGAGATACGATACCGTCGTCTTCGACAACGACGGTGTTCTCGTCGGCCGCACGCGCTTCGACGTGCTCCGGGACGCGACCCGGAACGCCTTCGAAGAGTGTGGTGTCGACGATCCCGACCCCGACGACGTAGAGCGGATGACAATCGGCGCGACGCCCGGCAGCGTCGGTACCGTCTGTCAGACGTACGGCCTCGACCCCGGATCCTTCTGGCGGACGCGCGACGACGTGGTTTCGCGGGCCCAGCAGCGCGAGGCGCGCCAGGGGCGAAAGACGCCGTACGACGACCTCGACACGCTCGGCGACCTCGACGTAAAGATGGGGATCGTCTCCTCGAACCAGCAAGCGACCGTCGACTTCCTGATCGACCACTTCGACGGGTTCGAAGGGTTCGGAACCGCCTACGGTCGTGAACCGACGATCCACAGCCTCCAGCTTCGGAAGCCGAACCCACACTACCTCGAACAGGCGCTCGGCGACCTCGACGCCGACTCGGCGCTGTTCGTCGGGGACAACGAGTCCGACATCAAGGCGGCCGAGAACGCCGGGATCGACTCGGCGTTCATCCGGCGTCCACACCGCCGAAACTGGGAGCTCAACGTCTGGCCGACCTGGGAGATCGACTCGCTGGATGACCTCTTCGATGTCTGCTCCGGCTGATTGACCGTCCGGCGAGCCCAAAAACCGGCTTATTCCGACAGGTTAAATCCGACGAGTCACAATCTCGTCGCAGTGACTACCGACGCACCGTGGGCCGACGTGTTCGGCCACGAGGAGCCGTACCCTGAGCAAGCCGACGGTATTGACGCCGCTGTCGCTGCCGCAAGGGACGGCGGATTCCTCGCGCTCGAGGGCGCGTGTGGCACCGGCAAGACCATGCTCGCGCTCACCGCCGGTATCGACCGCGTCCGTGACCCCGACTCCAACTTCGAGCGCGTGTTCGTGCTCACCAGCGTCAAACAGCAGCTCCGGCAGTTCGAGGCCGACCTCGAAACGATCAACGCGAACCTTCCCGACGGCTACGACCCCGTCTCGGGGCTCACGCTGGTCGGCAAGGCCGATGTCTGTCCGTACGCACGGGAGAACCGCGGCGGGATAGACCGCGAGAACGTGTACGAGCGGTGTGACGGGCTCCGCGAGCGTACCCGGAACCTCACCGGCGACGGCGGAGAGACGACCGCGGCAGCCCTCGCCGACGAGGCGCGGAGCCAACAGGTAGGGATCGTCGACTCTGGCCGTGCCGAGACCGGCGGTGCCGCAGCCGCGGACTACCTGAGCGTCGACGGCGAGCCGACGCCGTACCGGCCCGACACCGAGACGTACGGCGATACGGAGTTCTGTCCGTTCTATGCCGGATTTCTCGAAGAGCTCCCGGACGACGGCGATCCGAGCGAGGCCGTTCCCTTCGATGGTACCGAACTGGGGCACGTAGACACCGACGAACTGGTTCGACTCGCGGCGGGACACGGGTCGTGTCCGCACTCGATCATGGGAGCACTCGTCCCGGAGGTCGAGGTCGTCGTTGGAAACTACTATCACGCGTTCGACCCCGTCACCACTGAAACGTTCACCGGAGCACTGCTCGACGACGAGACGTTCGTCGTCTGTGACGAGGCGCACATGCTGGAGCCACGGGTTCGTGATCTCGTTAGCGACGCGGTCGCCGACACGAGTCTTCGCGACGCCGTCTCCGAGATCACTCGCGTCGTCCAGCCGCTGTCGTTCGAGACCGACGGGGAAGCGTCCGACGACGCAGCACTCGTCCGAGGCGAACTGGAAGCAACCGACGTAACGCTGGAGGAGCTCGAGGCCGTTCGAGAGTTCTACGCCGACCTCAGAGAGGAGCTCGACCGCCGGGTGAGCGCGCATCTCGACCGGGAGCATCCTGACTGGCGCGCGTCGATGCACGAGCTCGACGACGCCGAACTGCCGCTCCGTGACCCGGAGACTCCCGGTGAGGACGCGATCACGACGTGGGCGGCTGACGCCGGACACGGCGAGCGCGTCTGGTCGCGAGCGCCCGCGGTCGGGGCGGTCGTCAAGCGTGTGCTCGACACGTTGGCAGACGAGGACAAACAGCGGGTCGCGCCTGGAGTCGGACGGACGCTGAACGCGTGGTACCGCGAAGGACACGAGGAGTTCTTTCGGGCTATCGACCTCGAACGAACCGACGACGAGACGGCGTCACCCGACTCGTGGCGCCGGGCGTACAACGCGAGTCTCGCGCTGTACAACTGCCTGCCCAGCGAACCGATCGGGGACCGGCTGGCGGAGTTCGGCGGGGGTGTGGTGATGAGCGCGACGCTCGAGCCGATGGACGTGTTTCGGGAGGTGACCGGACTCGACCACTTGGCCGATCAGGGGCGACCGGTCGTCGAGCGGACGTACGGACTGTCATTTCCGCCGGAGAACCGCGCGAGCTTCGCGGTCGACGCGCCGAAGTTCACCCACGACAACCGTGGTCGCCCGGGAGAACGCAACGGCACCCGGCTCGCGCACCTCGATGCGGCGGCGACCGTCGCGTCTCGGGCGGGGAACGTCCTCGTCGGCGCGCCGAGCTACGCGGAGGCGGCGTGGCTGGCGGGGTCGCTCGAGGACCGACTCGCCAAGCCGGTGCTGCTCGACGAGTCGTCCGGTGATAGGGCGACTGAGTCGCTGAAAGACGAGTTCTTCGAGGGCGAGGGAAAGGTGCTGGTGACGAGCCTCCGCGGCACGCTCACGGAAGGAGTCGACTATCGGGGCGACCGGCTCGCCGCGGCGGTCGTCTGTGGCGTCCCGATAATCAACACCGCCCGTCCCAGAACTCGAGCGGTGATCGCGGCGTACGACCGACGGTTCGACTCCGGGTTCGAGACCGCGCTCACGGTACCTGCGGTCCGGAAGGCACGCCAAGCGATCGGTCGAGTGATACGCGGACCGGACGAGCGAGGGGTTCGAGTCCTCCTCGACGCGCGATACGCACGAGAGTCGTGGAACAGCGTCCGGGAGTTTCTGCCGGACCACGAGCGGGAGGAGTTCCAGCCCGTGAGCACGGACATGCTGTCGGTTGCGCTCGACCGGTTCGAGTCGAGATGAGTCGGACACTGCGACGGAGTGCAGCAGCGAAGCGCTCCAGCGAAGACGCCGGGGGCAGCGGTCGTCCCCCGATCACACGCGCGGATGGGTGAGCATACCCGTCCAGTGACGAGCGCGTAACTATACCACTACGATCCAATTGTCACGTATGGCTATCACGGAGAACGACGAGCTGTATCACGCCGTCTGTCGGGAGTGCACCGCGGAGCGGGTGTTCGATACAGCGGCGGGAGCCGACGAGTTCGCGACCCATCACGCCGACGAAACCGGACACCCGATCGTCGTCGAGCGAGTCGACTGAACACGGCTGGAGCGGGCCGGCGGACGGAAGAGATAGACGTTCTGACCGTATCCGTCTCCGGGGCGATCCAGCTGAGGCGCAGACGGGAGTCCACGCGAAAGCCCTATCTGCTCACGGGTGCGCAGTGCCCGTTCGCATGGCCAGTGGGATCTTCGGTCCCATGCTACCCTCAACGAGCGAGCGGGGCGATTGCCCCCGAGCGGAGTAGGGTAGGGTAGGATAGGGTGGGGTAGGATAGGGTAGTTTACACGACGTTCGCGTCGATGTCACGCGGGAAGTGTGTGAGCCACTCGGTCCCGCTCTCGGTGATCGCAATCGTGTCGGAGTGGCGATACCCGTACTCCTCGGTGTAGACCCCCGGCTCGATGGTGTACACCTGTCCGGGAGCCATCAGGGTGTCGTCGCCCGCTGCGACCTCGCCCCAGCCTTCGTCGATGTACGGTGGTTCGTGCCCGCCGAGGCCGATGTTGTGACCGACGTGATGTTGTGCGAGGTCTGTGATCCCCTGTTCAGAAAAGTACTCGTTGACGACCGCGTCGACGTGCGCAATCGGAACACCCGGACCGAGTGCGTCGATCGCGATCTCTTGTGCCTCGTACATCAGCTCGAAGTAGTGTTCCTGTTCGTCGGTGTAGTCGCCGACGAACATGGTGCGCTCCAGTTCGGACCGGTAGCCGTCGACGTTCGCGCTCGCGCCCGTGATCAGCACGTCGCCCGTCGAGAGCCGCTCGTTCGGGGTGTGACCGTGCGGGAGGGCGGTTTCTTCGCCAGAGATGTATCCGGCGTGGACTGGGCCGTCGCCACGAACTCGGACACTGTACGTCTCTCCAAGGGTGTCGAGCATCGCGCGAGACGCCTCCATCGATGCGCGCTGGGACACCGTCGCGGGATGAGCGCCCGGTTCAGAGAAATCGGCGAGGTATCGATGGCCGAGGTTCGCCCACTTCGCCGACTCGCGAATGAGTTCGATCTCCGCGTCCGACTTCTCCCAGCGCATTCGATCGACCCACGACTGCGTGTCGACCGTGAGGAACTCCGAGAGCGCGGGCCCTTCGTACCCCATCACACCGGGAGCACCGTCAGCATCGGCGACGACGGTCTCCGCTCCGAGCCCACGAAGCATTCCGACGGCGACCTCGATCGGCTTGCCGCCAGGGTAATCGGTGTACTGGTGCACACGATCGATCCGCGGATTCGGCTCGACTCGTTCGACCTCTAGCCGTGGAACGGTAATCTCGACCTGATCGGCTGTCACTGCGAGCACGACGGGCCGCTCTGTCTGGATGTGATGGAAGCCGGTAAGGTACTCGATGGCCGTCGCGCCGAACCAGACGGCTGCGTCGGCATCGGTGGTCGAGAGCCGGTCACGAACCGCCGCGAGTCGGTCGTCGAACTCGTGGGCTGGGAGTCGTGTCGTCATAGTCTCGATCCGGCGAACCGAATCATAAACGATTGGGTAGCGGCGGTAGAATGGTGCGTCTGGACCGACGCGGCAGATCAGTTCTCGCGGCGGGCGAACGCGAGATTCCCGGAGACGTTCTTGATGTACGCACGGACGGTCTCGCCCTCCTGTGCGCCAGGAACGAACACGGTGTACTCGCCGCGCTCGGCGACACCGTCGCCTTTCCGGCCGGTTCCGACGATTTCGAGCTCGTACGTCTTGCCCGACTCGATGGCGTCCTCCTGACGCTGCGTGTTCGACGAGGTCTGTTTTGCGACCGGACGGAACGCCCCACAGGCCTCACACCGGAGCATCGGGGTCCGGTTCTCGGTCTCCAGACGGGTGTCGGGAAGGCCACACTCCGAACAGGTGACGAACGACTCGATATACGAGTCGACCGCAGCCTGGAAGTCGCGCTCACGGAAGTTTCCGCTGTATCGTGCGCGTCCGTCCTCGTACTGACCGGCCGTCCCGAGTTCTTGTTGGATCTTCGAGTGGACGTGTTCGGGGTCGCGGCTCAACGCGTCGGCGATGGCCGATAGGTTCGTCAGTCGAGTGAACGCGCCGTCTTTCTGGTGTTCAGGATCCGGAACAGATAACCGTTCGTCGGAGCCGCCGAGGTCAGGGACCGCGTCCATCGCGCGGTCGAGACTCGATTCGTATTCCATGCGTGAATCGACGGCCGGGCAACGGAAATCGCTTCCGGGTTGAACTGGCGGGTCGCCAGCGAAACGTGAAAGAGCGCGCTCGTTGCGACCGACCGTCGAAAAGGAGTAGCGGGAGGTAGATTTGAACTACCGATCTCCGGGTTATGAGCCCGGCGGAATCTCCTGGCTATCCCATCCCGCTATCAAAAACAACTCTCGGTAAACTGTTAAGGGTTCTGATCCCGCCGCCGGTATGCGGTTACTTACCGCACAGCGATACTGCGTCAACGGCCTCGGGTCAAGTGGTTGGAGACGCGAAACCTCTCGTCATCACGGAAGACGTGTCTTCCGTACGGCCCCCGTGGCACCCGCCTTGGTGTTCGGTGAACGACCCGTGGAGGCGTCAGTCGTCCGTAGCCACAACGGACCGCTGCCGAGCGCGGACACAGACGAGATCCGTGGCGCAGAACAGGAGCAAAACGACCGCCGGAGAGCCAGGCAGAGAGCACACGCCGGTGCTACTCACCGGCATGTGCGGACCCGACACCGATCGGGGTGCTGGCACGACGCGTCTTGACTCGGACGTACCACTGCCGAATGCGCTGATCGTCGTGCGGGACTGCCGCCCGAGCGAATACGGCTGCCCGCTCCGCTAAGTTGCACCGGCCACAAACGCTTTTATGTTTGATCGATAGTGATAAACGATGCAGAAGCCACTCCTGGTGACAGAGTTCTTGGATCGGGCTCGGCGGCACTACGCGGACGAGGAGGCGGTGCTCGCCACAGACGGGACCCGCTACACGTACGCGGAACTCGGTGAGCGGGCTGATCGCTTCTCCGCCGTGTTGCAGGCGCGCGGGATCGAGAAAGGAGATCGCGTCGCGGTGTTGGACCCGAACACCCACTATCACCTCGAAGCCGCCTACGGCACGATGGGAATCGGAGCGATTCACACGCCGCTGAACTATCGGTTGACGCCGGACGACTTCTCGTACATGCTCTCGGACGCGGGAGTCGACGCGATATACGCCGACGCCGAGTACGCCGGGAAGATTCAGGCGGTCCGCGAAGCCATCCCTACGACCACGTTCCTCACCGACGACCCCAACGCGGTCGACGGCGACTGGGAGTCGATCGAAAGATCCCTCACGAACGCCGACCCGGACGGCGTTGAGCGTCCAGAGATGGACGAGAGCGACGTGATCACGATCAACTACACATCCGGAACGACGGGCGACCCGAAAGGTGTCTGTCGGACCCACCGTGCGGAGACACTCCACGCGTATCTCATCACCATCCACCTAGCGATCACCGACGACGACGTGTACCTCTGGACGCTGCCGATGTTCCACGTCAACGGTTGGGGGCACATCTACGCGATCACAGGGATGGGCGGAAGACACGTCTGTACCCGCGGTGTCGATGTCGCCGAGGTGTTCGATCGCATCCGCGAAGAGGACGTCTCGTACTTCTGTGCCGCGCCGACGGTGCTCAACATGCTCGGTGACTACTACGACGAACACGGTGGGGAGACGGCGGGCGACAACGATGTCCGCGTCGCGACTGCCGGTGCTGCTCCGCCCGAGGCCACGATACGAACCGTCGAGGAGACGTTCGGCTGGGAGTTGAAGCACGTGTACGGCGCGACGGAGACGGGACCGCTCGTCACCACGTCGGACGCCAAGCGGCACTTCGATGCGGACACCGACGACCGATTCGCCGTGAAAAAGACACAGGGGATCGGCTATCTCGGGACCGACGTGCGTGTCGTCGACGAGGCGGGTGCTGACGTGCCCGCCGACGGAGAGACGATTGGGGAGATCGTCGTCCGTGGAAATCAGGTTATGGACCGGTACTGGAACAAGCCCGACGCGACCGCCGAAGCGTTCTCCGAGCGACTCGACGGCTACTATCACATGGGTGATCTCGCGGTCGTCGACGAGAACGGGTTCATCTCGATTCAAGACCGTAAAAAGGATATCATCATCTCCGGCGGTGAGAACATCTCGTCGATCGAACTGGAGGACACCCTGTTCGAACACGAGGTCGTCTCCGACGTCGCAGTCATTCCCGTCCCCGACGACCAGTGGGGCGAGACCCCGAAGGCGTTCGTCGTTCCAGCGGGCGGTGACCCGAACGACGCAGGCGCGACGAGCGAGGAGCTTCGCGAGTTCGTCCGCGAGCGCGTAGCGACGTACAAGACGCCCGGTGAGGTCGAGTTCGTCTCGTCACTGCCGACGACCGCCACTGGCAAGATCCAGAAGTACGAACTTCGAGCGCGTGAGTGGGACGACGAAGAGCGAATGGTTGGCGAGGGGTGACGTGTCGAACGACGATGAAATCGTCTCCCGGCATTGCCCCATCTGCCACCGGTCGTCCGTCGCTTACGCTTCGCCGAGAAGGCTGTCGACGAGCGCTTCCGGGTCGAACCGCGTGATGTCGCCGTATCCCTGCCCGGTCCCCAAGAACAGGATGGGCTTTCCGGTGACGTACGCGATCGAGATTGCGGCCCCACCAGAGGAGTCGGCGTCGGCTTTCGTCAACACCGCACCGTCGATCTCCGCGGCCTCGTTGAACTCCTTGGCACGGTTGACCGCATCCTGACCGGCGACGGCCTCGTCGACGAACAGCGTCATGTCGGGGTCGACGACGCGGTCGATCTTCTCGAGTTGAGCCATCAGGTCGTCACTCGTGTGGAGCCGTCCGGCCGTGTCACCGAGCACGACGTCGATGTCGTTGGCCTGTGCGTACTCGATGCCGTCGTAGATCACCGCCGCCGGGTCGCCGCCTTGATCGTGAGAGATCAGCTGGCGGTCGAGCCGATCGGCGTGTTCGGCGATCTGCTCGTTCGCGCCCGCTCGGTAGGTGTCGCCGTTCGCCATCACCGAGGAGTAGCCGCGCGCGTCGAGCCACTCGGAGAGTTTCGCGATCGTCGTCGTCTTTCCAACGCCGTTGACGCCAGTGAAGACGATCGTGACCGGCTTGTCCGCCGCGGCGATCCGTTCCTCGAAGTCGAACTGTCCGACCGCGATGACATCGAGCAGTGCGTCGTGTAACGCCGCCTCGACGAGCTCACCCGTCGTTTCAACCTGCTTGCGGGACTCGCCGAGCATCGTCTCGCGGACGGTGTCGAGGATGCGTTCCGCGACACTCATCTCCACGTCGCTCTCGAGGAGGGCCATCTCCAGGTCCCAAAGCGGCTCCTCGAGGTCCTCCTCTTCGATGATTATCCGGCCGGTCGCGAACGCCTTCGCGCGCTGGAACGTGCTCGGTTCCGCGGCGTCGTCGCCAGCGGCGTCCGTTTTCGAGCCAGAGAGCGACGTGGTGTCGGTGTCGGCGTCGGCGCCGGCATCGCTCCCGGCGTCTCCCTCGATCTCGCCGCCAGCAGCCGTAGCCTCCTGTGCGGCGGTTTCGTCGGTCGCGCCGCTCTCGGACGGCTCGTCCGCCTCCGTCGACTCCTCGACGTCCTCACGGAAGCTGTTCAGCTTGTCTTTCAGTCCGTCGAACACGGTCGCTTACCTCACTCGTCGTCCGCCTGGCCCTGCATCTGCTGCATCTGCTGTTGTTGCATCTGCTGTTGCATCTGCTGGGCCTGCTGTTCGAGCTCCTTGCTCTCGGATTCGAGCTCGTCGACCTCCGCCTGCGTCTCCTCAATGCGATCGTCGAGCGCGTCCTGTTTGCGACGGAGCACGTCGATTGCGTCGTCGTGCGCCTGCTCGGCGGAGTAGTTGCCGCCAAGTGAGACGATGATCTCGTCGATGTCTTGAACCTCGGCACGGACGTACGCGCCGCCGCCGAGCGGCACTTGCACCGTCGCGCCGGTATCGAGCGTCTCGATCGCCTCGACCGCGTCGTCGATGTCGGCCTTCTCCGTTCGGTACTCCTCGATCTCGGCTTCGAGCGCCTCTATTTCCTCGTCGAGCGCCTGCAACTCCTGAGAGAGCTGCTGGAGCTGCTGTTGTCCGCCGCCCATCATGCCGCGGACACCTCCTCAATCTCGATCTGGGTACGCTTGCGGTTGTGCTGGCTCCCGATGAGCGTGTAGATTCGCTCGCGGGCGAGCGACTCGTTCTCGGCTTCGATCTCTTTGGTGAACGGCTGGTCGCCGTCTCGGCTCTGGAACCGCCCACTCACCGTGTAGGAACTCATGTCCACGGATCCGGTAGGGACAGGGAAGTATCTTCCTAAACCCGGAGGGAGAACGAACCCGAACGTAACGGCCGAGGCCGACCGATACCGGCTCGTGACGCCCAGACAGCCGGGGTCACGTGAGATCGGCGGTTCGGAACCGGCCGACTGCGACGACGACGAGTATCCCCGTCACCGCCAACAGTAGTGCCCCACCGGTCCAGTCGTACTCGCCGGCGACGAGTACGGCACTCGGATCGTAGTGGGCGGTCGGGCTCACGGCTCCGGCCCAGCCGTACTCGGAGACCGCCGTCACCGACTCGAACATGAACAGCCCGAAGAGCCCCCCGAGCGCGACGCGCCGGGCAACACCCGGCCTGACGGTGAACGTCGACACCGTGACACCGAAGGCGACACACGTGAGATGATACGGGACCGCGAGCGCGTGCACTACGAGAAGCCGCTCGGCCGCGATGGCTTCACCCACACCGATTACCCCGGCGTACGCGACCACGGGGAGGACGAGGTTCAAGAGGAGAACGAGCGGGACCAGCCCGAAGAACTTGCCGACGACGACATCGTGACGCGAGACCGACCCCGAGAGCGTCAGGTCCATTCGACCAGATGCGACGTCACCTGCGACGGTCTCGCTGCTCAGATACGCGAGATACAACCCAACGAGCAACAGCCACGCGAACTGGTAGAACTCGACGGCGAGGAAGCCCTCTATCGTCGAGAGAGTGACGACGCCGAACGCCTCGCGGAACGCAGGTGGAAGGGCGTCGACGTACGCGTCGAGGTCGAC
>JARVCL010000054.1:0-2770 GCA_040405695.1 Halorubrum sp.
TCCAGCGGATTCCAACCGCAGGAACAAGTGGTAGACTGCAAACCGTAATATCCCAACCTCGGGATTCCTCCGCCTTCAGGCGGAGGAGGATGTCAATCGGGACAGTTGCGCCTGTGTCACCCGTGGGAGCAACGACCTCCGCCGCGATTCACGGGGCCGACCGTGTGGCCGGCCGGTGAGAGCGCGGCGACGGACCACCCCCGTCGTCTGCTCTGACGCCCGGCGGATTTTCTGGTCGTGAGAACCCTCGAAACCCCGTTCGGATACGGTCCCGTATCGACGATATGGTCGAAAAGACGGATCGAACCGCCACAGAGGCCGGGCCGCGGTCGGCGGACGGTCGACGCTTCGAGGTGTTCGTTCGCGAGGCAGAATCGGACCCGCTTCGGCACGTCGGCACCGTCGCTGCGCCGACCCCGGACGTCGCCCACGAGGAGGCGAGTAAACTCTTCGCGTGGTACGCACGCGACGTGTGGGTGTGTCCCGCCGAAGAAACACACCGGTACTCGGCCGAGACGCTCGACGGCGACCGGGTGGCCGACGAGGGGGCGAGTGACGATACCACAGATGTCGATAGTCCGGACGACGGTTCACCCTCCGGCAGTGCACAGTCCCAGAACGACGGCGGGAGAGCAGAGTCACGGGTGTACGAGGAGACCGAGGGAACGCCGGCGGTTAGCGGGGAAGACCGATGATCTCCGTCAGCAAACTTCTCTGCGGGCTCGACGCCGAGAGTGACGGTCTGCGGTACGACGCCGCTGAGGACTCGAAGAAGCCGCAGATCACCGAAAAGCGTCAGCGTCGTCCTGTCGTCGTCTGGAACACCACGAAACGGTGTAACCTCTACTGTGAGCACTGCTACGCCGCAGCCGACCACGAAGGCGCTCCGAACGAGCTCTCGACCACGGAGGGGAAGGCACTCATCGACGATCTCGCGGCGTACGGGGTGCCCGTGCTCCTCTTCTCTGGGGGTGAGCCGATGGTCCGCGAGGACCTCCCGGAGCTCGTCGCGTACGCCGACGAGCAGGGGGTTCGTCCCGTGCTCTCGACGAACGGAACCTTGCTGACACGCGAGAGCGCACGGACGCTGAAGGAGGCGGGGCTGAAGTACGCGGGCGTCTCCGTCGACGGGCTCCCCGAGCGGAACGACCGGATCCGCGGCCAAGACGGGGCGTTCGACGCCGCCGTCCGAGGGATCGAGGCGTGTCTGGATGTTGGCCTGAAAACCGGACTTCGATACACGATCACCGAACACAACGTCGAGGATCTGTCCGGCGTCGTCGACCTCCTCGTCGACGTCGGTGTCGACCGCTTCTGTTTTTACCACCTCGACTACGGCGGTCGAGGTGCCGACATCGCCGATGTCGACTTGTCTCCGGAGGCGACCCGTGAAGCCGTCAGCAGTCTGTGTGATCTCACACGCGAGTACCACGCAAACGGCGAAGAGATAGAGACGCTATTGGTCGGGAACTACGCCGACGCGGGCTACCTCGTCGAGTACGCTGACCGAGAGATTGGGACGGAGCGAGCCCGGCTCATTCGGCGCTACCTCGAGCGCAACGGCGGCGACCCGACCGGCGAGCGAGTTGCAGATGTCGACCCCGTTGGGAACGTGCACCTCACGCAGTTCTGGCAGGGTTACGCGGTCGGGAACGTCCGAGACCGCTCGTTCGGCGCGATCTGGTCCGACGAGTCGAACCCGCTGCTCGCCGCGCTGCGGAACCGGACAGACCACCTCGAAGGACGGTGTGCGGAGTGCGCGTACCGTGACATCTGTCGGGGAGGGTCCCGCCTTCGGGCGCTCGCAGCCCACGACGACCCCTTCGCGCCCGATCCCAAGTGTTATCTCGCTGCCGGCGAGCGTGATGGAACCGAAGCGATGGCGCGAATTCCGGATCCCCCTGGCCTCGACTCGCCAGCAGACTGACGCCCTCTCGTGGATGTCTTCGCACATCGTTCGGTGCGGGTCGAGTTCCACCTGTAGACGGCGGTTGTTCGTGAACCCCGAGCGTCGTCCAGCCCATCGAGACGTCGATCAGTGCTGGGACTCGCCGAACACGTCTGTGACGAGTTTGGCCTGTGCCGTGCGGAGTCGCTGTGAGAGCGCGGACTTGCTGATGTCGAGTTCTGCTGCGAGTTCGCCCAACGAGACGTCGGCGTCGTCGTCGAAGTAGCCGTGGACAACCGCCAGTTCGAGTCCGCGGCGCTGCTTCGTGGTGAGCGACGAGAGATCGAACGTCACCTGTTCGGTCGCGTCGGGCCCCTCGACGACGGCGAGCCGAACGAGCCGGACTCGTCCCAGCGTCGACTGTAGCGACTCCACGAGTTCCCGGACGGCCTCTCGGCCGTCGACGTACGTCGTCACTAAGAGGGTCCCGTCCTCGACGCGTCGGACGTGCGGAACGCAGCCGAACGTATCGAACACGTGACAGAGACAGTCGTCGGTCACCGCTCCGTCTGCGCTGATCACCCTCTCCTCGTCAGCGGGTTGGATGTCGACCGTGCACTCGTTACCGACTGCGTTGATACGCACGTCCGTGGCGTCGTCTGTTTCGGTGACCATCGGACAGTCCCACTCGTCGGGCGGTTCGATGTCGAGGTCCACCCGAAGGCGGCGGGTCCCGTCGCTACCAGCGGACATAGCTATTCGTAGTCGACCGTCTCCTTTATTGGTGCAGGCAGGTGTTCACGGGGTGAGATACAGGGGTAAGTTTATAAAATGGGGAACCCGTTCGGGCTCAGGACCGTCCGCTCACTCCTCGGGTTCGGG
>JARVCL010000055.1:0-2756 GCA_040405695.1 Halorubrum sp.
GCCGGTTCGGTGAGCACGCTGAGCGCGGTCGCGCCGCCCGCGACCATTTGCTCAGCGAGTTCGACCGGGTCGTCGTCACGAGTCCCGTCGGTCGTCGGGCTCGTCGGTTTCACCTCGGCGATCACCGGAACACGCCCGTCGGCCTCGGCCGCCTCGATGGCAGCCGACAGGTCACGGGCGGTGTCGACGGTCACGGGCCCGGATCGACCCTCTGACGCCCGGTCGCGGGCAGCCGACAGGATCGAGCGAACCGCTGGGGCCAACTCCGTTGTGTCCTCCATTACTGTACACTAATGGACGCATCTGTACATAAGGGTTGTGGGAGTGGGCCGCGCGCGTGAGCGTTCCGGCGAATTAAACGGGTGGCGCTCCACGTCGTGGTATGGACACTGACGGAACGTCGGGCGTGTTCGCCCGGGCGTACGACGAACAGGACTGTGTCGTGCAGGTCGGCTTCGCCGGCGGCCGTGTCATCGCCGTGACGTTCCCGGAGAGAGTCCCCGACGACGCGACGACCGAGCACGCGCTCCTCGACCGGATCGGCGACTACCTTCGCGGGGGCCGGGAGACGTTCGACGACGTCACGACTGGGCTCACCGTCCCGACGGACCACCGCCGCGTCCTCGAAGCGCTGGGAGATGTGCCGTACGGCGAGTCTGTTTCCGTCAGTCGAGTGACGCGGCTGGCGGGATTCGACGACAACGACCCGGACGACCTCGAGCTCGTGACGACCGCGCTCCGTGAGAACCCGATCCCGATCCTGATCGCAGACCACCGCGTCGAGGGCGGCCCGTACGCGACGCCCGCAGAGCCCCGGACGACGCTCCGGCGTGCCGAGGGTATATAAGTAGAGCCGGATCCGCGACCGGTTCCCGGTGTGTCAACACGGGCCGTCACCGCAATGTGACCTCGCTCCGGGTTGATACCCTCCCCGCACTGAAGCGCGAGGCTTTCGCCTCGATTCTCCGTAACCGTCCTCCATGTCAGACACAAGAGGTATAATAGCGGGCTCACACGTGGGAGGTATGTCCCTCGATGACGCACCCCTCCCGTCGCAGAGACGAGTCCGGCAGATCGAACTCGCGCTCGCCTGTCTGCTTCTCGGAGCGATGGCCGTGCTCAGCGCCTCCGACTCGGCCACGCTCGCCGAGGCTGGGCTGACGGTCAGCTTCCTCGTTCCGGGACTGTTGAGCCTGGTGGCGCTCGTGAGTGCTGGATGGACGGTCTATCTGCTCGTGTGGACGGAGACGGACCGGCGGATACGAGACTCGTGGACCCGGCTCGGAACGCTGGTCGTGACGGGGGTGATCGTGAGTCTCGCTGTCACGACGCTGTACTTCGTCGTGCAGACGATACTCGTCGCCACGGTGATCGACACGGGCGGCGGCGTGATGTTCGGCCCGATTCTCGGGACGGCCACCGGCGTCGCTCTCGCCACGCTGGTCTGTCTCCGTTCCGTCGTCGGTGTGCTTCTCGCCGATAGGGGGTCGATTGGTTCGGAGACGCCGATCCGGTAGCACACCCCGCTCAGCAGGTCGCACCGAACGGAGTACATAAATAGCGGCGTGCTAGTTCGGGTGTAAAACGGGGTGAGACGCTGTCACATCACTCGAGATGGCACCGCAGGCGACACCTGAGCGAACTCACCGGCGATCGGGAGCGAAATACGGTCGACACTCCTTCGCTGTCGCTCGCGGGTGTCGAAGGTCACTCCGCCCTCCCCGAATTGAACTCGCCGAGACGATCGCCTCGCTTCGCTCGGCGCTGCGACTCGTTGGTCCCCGCTCGCTTCGCTCGCGGGGACGGGGGACAAGTCGATCTACAGTTGACTACAAATCGACTGGAAAGCCAGTCCGCCCTCCCCGAATTGAACGGGGGACAAGCCGATCTACAGTCGGCTGCTCTACCAGGCTGAGCTAAGGGCGGTCATCAAACTGTAGCCGCTGGATTCGACTTAAGCGTTCCCTTTCGAGAGTGGTTCGGGTCGCCCTCCCGTGGTTCGACCGCAGCGCGGGGTATTTAAGTCGGTCGCGCCGGGAGCGAGCGTATGGGAGACGACGGGACGAACAGACAGGCCACGTTCGGGAGCGACGGCAGCCTCGAAACGGACACGACGCCGGACGCGACCGGCGAGAACGATTTCGGCGATCCGAAGGAGCCGAACGAGACCGACGGCGGGTACAGCCGATACGCCGTGTCGAGTCTGCTTCAAAAAGCGGTACGCCGCTCCGATGAGGAGGTCGCCGCGTGGGCCGCCTGGGAGCTCGCACGTTCGGGATACGCGTGGAACCTCTGGGACCGGTTGAACCTCTACGTCGTCGAAGACCTCACGGCCGGCAGCGAGGCCGCGTTAACCATCGAGCGATACGAGACGCTGGCTACCGAACGCTGGGAGCCAGCCGAGTGGAGGGGTCGGCTCTGTGCGATCCACGCAGCGCTCACAGCCGCCCGCGCACGCTCCACCCGTGAGGCGTCGAACGCCGACGCCTACTTCAGCGCGGTTGCGGAGGAACGTGTCGACGCCCGCGAGCGCGGTGAGGAACCCGACTACGAGTTCCCGGGTGAAGAACTCGATCCAGACGGTGAGTTCGACGTCGCTCTCGACGGACACACCGGCGAGGGGTCCCGGCTCGGCCGTGGCACGCACTTTTTCAAGACGCGAGGAGCCCGAGTCGGACCGGAGGGGGAAGCCGAGCAGAGCGCGCGCTGGCAACGGGCGGCGATGCGACTCGACGAGGACGTATCGTACTCGGACG
>JARVCL010000056.1:0-15457 GCA_040405695.1 Halorubrum sp.
GCGGACGAGGTCGGTGACGACCGGCGTGACGCCGACCGCTCCAAGCCGCTCTCCGTCCGGTGTCGAAAGCGGGAGCGCGGCTGAGCGGTGCGTAACGTCGCCGGATGCGGTCGACGTACTTCGAAGGCGGTCTTCTTGCACCGAGTCCCCAGTCTCGATCGCGGTGGTTGTCGGAAAATCACCATTCGAGGTGGTTTCCGCTGACGTCGTCGACTCCGCCTCGAACACCGCTTCGGGTTCTGTACCGGCGATTTCGTCCGTGGAGATGTCGTAGACATCTTCGGCTGCTTCGTTTGCTTCGACGATTCCGTCGTCGGGTGCTTGGATGAACGCTGGTTCCGGGAGGCCGTCGAGAAGCTGATAAAACAGCTGTCGCCACCCGTCGCGCTCCCAACGGAGTTCGACCGAGTCTTTCTCCTCGTCTGGATGTGACCCTTCGATACGATCCCGGAGATACGTCCGGCCTGGCCGGATCGCCGCGTTCGCGTCCATGCTCATTGGCTAAGCGCATCCATTCGGAGCTGATAAGCATTCGTTGCCAGTTATTGTATATGATACTCACCTCTCCCGGTTCTTAGATGTGATACTTTGGGAGGAACGCTTATCTCGTCCTCCGCTGGAGGTGACTGTATGGCAGGGCCGGATTTCAGCCACGAAGAGAAAGAGGGCGTACTGATTCAGGACATCACCGACTGGGACGGCGATCCGGACACAACCGACGAGTTCGAGTCAGAATGGATCAATCGCGCTCAGGCCCCCGGAATCACAGGAGCGGTCACCGAGTTCGGAGAGGACATTCTGGTCGACGACGAGACGAAAAACCATCTCGCAGAGGTGTGGGGTGATGCGGCAGACGGCGTCAATATCGAGCGGCTTGCGCTCGTCGCGCCGGGTATCACCTCCAGAGCGATCGGAGCGAACGTCGACAGCAATGCGGTAGATGTACGCTCATTTAGTGATGTCGACAAGGGTTTTGACTGGGCCTCGGACGCCTGATCGTTGGAGTTCGCGCATCTAGTCGACCACGATTCCCAGATGCATACGGATACCAGTTGCTTCGAGCGCACACAGAATTAAGGAGGAAGCCCAGGATTTTACTGATTCGCTGTTTATTCGACTTCTGCGCGGCGATTGCACGCCTTGTCTAGTGTCGATCGCTTCAGCCGACGACGCCGACGAGCAGCTGTACCGTGATTAAGAGGAGGAACACCAGCCCGGCCGCGAACGACCCGGCGGCAATTCCGTGGGCGTTTCCGAGCCCGCGACCGCGTGCCCCGAAGTACGCGCCGAGAAACACGAATCCGGTCAACAACAGTCCGACGGCCGCGTACGTGACTCCGAGCAGCGTGTCGGCGACACCCTCACCCAGTCCGAAGTCACCGACGGCGAGCACCGCGAGCGCCCCGACACCGACCGCCATCACGACGAACGACACGGCCCAGACTGCGGGCGTTCGAGCGATCTCGCTCACCCCTTCGACCATCTCGGCGTACCTGTCGGTCGACTCGTCCGAGCCGGGCGGACTCCGACGGCCGCCGATCCGCGCGATGGCGACGAACGTCCCGACGACGAGCAGTCCCATCACCGCCGTGCTCAAGATCGTAAGCGAAACCATGATATCCTCGTTACTACTCGGTCCGGTCGCGCGTACAAATACCCTTCGTATGCCCCCTGTGATTCGAGGCAATTCGGGCGGTTTTACCACCGAACAGACCACGGCGTCCGCGGCCGTACACAAGAGTTAACTTCGGCATCGCCAAGGGAGGTACAAGAGCAGAGAGACGAACATGTTAGATTCACTCATCCTGCAAGGGGGGGCCGACTGGCGCGCGCAGGCGGAGGTCTTCGACGAGATCTTCTTCGTCTTCCTCGCGTTGGGAACGCTCGTGGGCATCATCGTGGTCGCGTACACGCTGTTGAACGTGTACAAGTACCGCGACGATGGTAGCGAACCGAAAGAGGACTTTGACGCTCCGGTAGTCGGTGAACTTCCCACCGGACAGGGCGGTCCGAAGGCGAAGAAACTCTTCCTCTCGTTCGGACTGAGCGCGATCGTCGTGATCAGTCTCGTCGTGTACGCGTACGGGCTCCTCCTCTACGTCGAGGAAGGTCCCGACTCCGACGGTGAGGGCGACATCGAGATCGTCGTCGAAGGCTATCAGTACGCGTGGGACTACTACTACGAGAACGGCCACATGGAGACCAACGAACTGATCGTTCCCGCCGACCAGCGGATCGACATCGCGGTGACATCACGCGACGTCTGGCACAACTTCGGATCGTCAGAACTACGGATAAAATCCGATGCCATCCCGGGTGAGACCGCGACGAACTGGTTCTCAGTCAGTTCCGAGGAGGTCGAAGCCCAGGGTGGAGAGGCGAACTTCCTCGTCGAGTGTTTCGAGCTCTGCGGCTCCGGTCACTCGATCATGAAAGGTGAGATCACGGTGATCCCACAAGACGAGTGGGAAGAGTGGTACGAAGACACCGAAGCAGACGAGGAAGGTCAAGAAATATGGGAAGGCCACTTCCAAGAGGAGGGTAGCTAATGGCTGAGCTTCCACCGACGACCTCCGTCAAGCGCTGGCTCGTCACGACGAACCACAAGGACATTGGGATCCTCTATTTGATAACGTCGTTGTTCTTTCTCCTCTTCGGCGGCGTCATGGCGCTGCTGATTCGAGTCCAGTTGTGGGACCCGGCAAACCACGTTCTCTCCGGGCTGGCGTACAACGAGGCCGTCACTGCACACGGACTCATAATGGTCTTTTGGTTCCTCTCGCCGTTCGCGTTCGCGTTTGCGAACTACTTCGTGCCCCTCCAAATCGGGGCTGATGACCTCGCGTTCCCTCGGCTGAACGCCCTCTCGTACTGGATGTATCTGTTCTCGGGCGTCCTGCTCGGGATCAGCTTCTTCCAGGGCGGAACGCTCGACGCGGGCTGGACGATGTATGCCCCGTTGAACGTTCCGATGTACACGCCGAGCATCGGGTCGAGCGGGGCTATCCTCGCGTTAGCCATGTTCACCGTTGGTGTTACCGCCTCAACGGTGAACTTCCTCACGTCGATCCATCACTCGCGAGCGGAAGGCATGGGGATCATGGATATGCCGATGTTCACCTGGTCCATTCTCGCAACTGTCTGGATGATGCTGTTCGCGTTTGCCGCCCTGCTCGCAGCGATGATGATACTCGGTGCCGATCGCGTTCTCGGAAGCGTGTATTTCTCTGCGACAGAGGGGGGATCGCTGCTGTGGGGACACCTCTGGTGGTTCTTCGGTCACCCGGAGGTGTACATCGTCTTCTTCCCGGCGCTCGGGGTGATGTTAGAGCTGTTCCAGACGTTCTCCGGACGCCGGCTCGTCGGCCGGAAGTGGGTGATCATCTCTATCTGTCTGATCGCCGTCCAGTCGTTCCTCGTGTGGATGCACCACATGTTCCTCACGACGATTAACCTGGAGATCAAGACGCTGATGATGGCGACCACCATCGGCATCTCACTCCCCTTCGATCTGTTGGTGTTCGCACTGATCTACACGCTGATCAAGGGGCGGATTCAGTTCACGACGCCGTTCCTCTTCGCGTTCGGTGCGCTCCTGCTTTTCATTCTCGGGGGTATCACCGGTGTCTTCCTCGGTGCTATCGTCCTCGACTACGAGTTCCGGGGCACCTACTGGGTCGTCGCGCACTTCCACTACGTGATGTTCGGCGGTGCAACAGCACTGATCGGCGGCGTTTACTACTGGTTCCCCAAGATGACGGGGAAGATGTACGACGAGTTCCTCGGGAAGGTCCACTTCGTGATCTTCTTCATCAGCTTCAACATGGTGTACTTCTCGATGTTTCTCGCGTGGGAGACCCCCCGCCGGGTGTTCGAGTACAATCCTGCATTCCAGGGGATCCATCAGGTTGGAACCATCGGCGCGTTCATCCTCGGGTTCAGCTTCTTCATCATGTTCTACAACCTCGCGAAGTCGTACGTTGCCGGTCCTGAGGCGGGCGACAACCCGTGGGACTACTCGCGGACCGCGGAGTGGGCGGTCTCCTCGCCGCCGCCGCTGGAGAACTGGCCCAACCGTCCCTCCTACGCCTCCGGCAAACTGGAGTTCGTGAAAGATTACGTCCCGGACGGCGGTCCAGCGGTCAAAACCGACGAGAACGGCGACGCGGTCACCGACGGCGGCGACAGTCACTCCGATCACATTCGTCAGTACTCGTACTGGGACAAACACCCGAGCCACGCCAGCATCTGGCCGTTCGCGCTATCGCTGGCGACCGGGATCATGCTGCTCGGTCTCTCGGGATTCAACGAGTCGACGGAGTTCATCTTCGGGAACGCGATAACCGACCTCTCCGTGGCTATCTCGAACCCGTTGTACCCGGCACTCACCGTCATCGGACTCGGCGCGCTGGTCTGGACCGGGTGGAAGTGGGGGCTCGAAGACTTCTACGCACCACCAAGTGAGTTCGCCGAGCGGTGGCCGTTCGAGGGCGTCGAGAAGGTCAAACTGGGGATGTGGTTCTTCCTCGCGTCCGACGTGATCGTCTTCGGCGCGTTCATCTCCGCGGCCGTCTTCATCCGGTACAACGCCGGATGGGGCACGTGGACGCCCATCCCCGACTCGCTGCCGGGGCTGATCAACACGTTCGTGCTGCTCACCTCCTCGTTCACGGTGATCCTCGCACTTGTCGCTGCACACCGCAAGAGTCGGAAGGGGCTGCTGGCGACGCTCGGTGCGACGACGCTGCTCGGATTCACTTTCCTCGGCGTGAAGGCGTGGGAGTGGTGGACGAAGATCTACGTCGACGGCGTCTTCCTCAGCACGGTCGCCGAGGGGAACCCGTACTCGCCGATTCAGGCGTCCGTGTACTTCATCACGACCGGACTACACGCGGTTCACGTGGTCGGCGGCTTGCTGATAGCCGGCTTCCTCATGTACCGCGCGTATCACGGCGCGTACATGGAAGACGAGCGACCGGTGGAGTACTTCGGCCTCTACTGGCACTTCGTGGACATCGTCTGGGTGTTCCTCTTCCCGCTGTTCTACCTGTTCTAAGCGGCCGTCTTCTGCTCTCTTTCACTCGAGTGGGCAACCCCGTGCTCGAACCGCCGGCGATCACCTGCCACAGCCGACGACCTCTCCTCCCCTCCCCTTCAGCGTGCGTCTCGGGCCGGCCAAACGCGACGCCAGCCGTCCGAACTTAACGCCCGTCGGGGTACCGTTTCGATCGGCGGTCGCAGTGAGCCACGACGGTACAGAGACGCTCTCGTTCCCGCCTGAGGGCCGATTTAGCTCGATTCGCCGGTCGCCAGTAGCCGCTCTCTCCACGGCGGACGTGGCGGGCGACCGTCACCAGTGGCACCAACGAGTCTGGACCCTGTAGCAGAACACGGGCTCTCACCGGACCGCCTCGTCACGCTCACGTGAGCCGATCGGCGGACAGGCCGTGAGCTGTCCGTGCCCAATACAGGGGTAGCCCGAGCCTTCCTCGGACCAGCTTCGACGTGAGTTTCGTCCTCGTCAGCGTCGCCTCCCGTCAGAACGTCGCTGGCGCGAGGACGTAGACGAACAGCCCCGTCAACAGCCCGCCGACCACGAGGTAGTACGCGAGTGGGATCAGGTTGAGACGGACGACGCGACCGGTCTTCCCGACGAGTCCGACGGTCGCGAGCGCGGCGATCACGTTGTGGATCGCGATCACGTTGCCGATCGCCGCGCCGGCACTCTGTGCGGCCACGTGGAACTGCGTCGGCAAGCCGAGCCCCGAGGCGACCTCGAACTGGAACGCGGTGAACGTGATGTTGCTCACGGTGATCGACCCGGCGATGAACGCGCCGAGCGCGCCGACAGTTGGCGCGAAGAATGGATAGGCGGCACCGAACGTCGACGCGGTGGCGTCGGCCAGCACGACGATCATACTGCCGTCAGCGATACTCGCCGGCGCGTCAGCGGTCTGTAACATGATCTCCACCATCGCGATAACGAACACGAGCGCGACCGCCGGCGAGACGATCTTCCCCCCTGCTTCCCGCCACGCGTCGGTGACGCTCGCTCGCTCCATTCCAAACAGCGGAATCGCGACGATCGCACTGACGAGGAGCCACGTGCCGGGCACGTACGCCCACGCGATCGCGCCGGTGACGTCCGTGCCGAACACGCCGGTCCACTCGATCGCCATGCCCGGACCCTCTTGTAAGAACGACGCGATCGGGTCGATCACACGTGTCCCGACGAGCAGAACGACCAGAACGAGGTACGGCGACCAGGCGCGGAGGATCGACATCGACGCCGCGTCCGACTGCGTCGGCGCGTCCGTCTCGTCTACGGTCGCGTCGACGTCGGCCTCGTCACTCCCGGGCTCGATACTGCCGACCCAGTAGTCCGGCCACGTTTCACGGTCGGGGAACTCCCACTCTTCGTCCGGGAGGAAGTAGCCGGCGTTCAGTGCCGCGACGACAACACCGCCACCGACCATCGCGGCGAAGAGCGACGGTAGTTCGGGGCCGACGAGCCACGCGGACGCGACGTACGGCACCGCGAACGCGACGCCCGCGAACAGACACAGCGGAACGACTTCCAACACGGGTGTGAGCGAGCGGTCGTCAGGATCCGTCTCGCCGAAGAAGTAGACGACCATGCCGACGGCAAAAAGCGGCATCAACACACCGAGAATTCCGTTGAATACGGCGGCCCAGCCGCCTGCTGAGACGGCGTACGCGCCGACGGAGTCGAAGCCGCCACCGGTGATCGCGTCGGCAACGGTCTCCAGCGGCTGTTCGAACCCGACGATCACCGGCGTCCCGACCGCGCCGAACACCGTCGCGACGGCGTGGCCGACGAGCGCGGCGATCACCGCCGCAAGTGCGGGGAACCCGAGCGCTAAGAGGAGCGGCGCGACGACGGCGGCCGGCGTGCCGAACCCAGCAACCCCCTCGATGAACGTCGCGAGAAAGAAACCGAGGAGCACGACCTGTACGCGCCGGTCGTCGCTTATCGACGCGAAGCCGGCGTTGATCCGGTCGACCGCGCCGGAGTTCATCAGTGTGTACAACAACACGAGCGCACCGAAGACGATCCAGAGGATCTCGACGGCCGCCATCGCTCCGTCTATCGACGCCGCGGCGATCCACTCGACGGGCATGTCCCACGCGACGAAGGCGACGACGGCGGCGGCACCCCACGCGACTGGCATCGCCCGCGCGGCTGGCCACAGTAGTCCAACGAGCAACACACCCACGACGGCGAGCGGCACGAGTGCCAGCGGCGCGCTCGGCGTCATCGCTCCCCCCTCAACCCTGGCTTCCGACCCGACCCGGATTGGGCACTCGTGGTGAGTTCCCCGTGTCCTCGCCGGTGTCGGACGAACGTCTCTGACATACGACTCAACCAGTAACACGCAGTAATAAAATCCCCGCGGTCGCGCCGTCCGGCGGGAGTGGTGCGCGAGTGGACGAACCGCTCGTGTCGGTCGGCTCCTCGGCTTCGCCTCGCGCAGTCCGGTCTACCGTGGCCGGGTCTGCTGTCCCGACCGTCCGATCTCTCAGTCGGCGGTTCCGACGATGTCGGCGTCGGTCGGTCCTTGCCCGTCGAGTCGATCGATGGCGGCGTCCAGTCGCTCGGGGTCGTCGGCACCGGCGAGCTCGCGCTCGGCGGTCACACACTCAGCGTCGACGCCGAGACGCTCACAGACGAGGTCGGCGGTCGACGCAGCCATCATCCGGTACGTCGTCAGCTTTCCGCCGACGACGCTCACCGTGTTCTCGACGCCGTCGGCAGCGTGGTCGAGCCTGAAGAACCCACGAGAGATGCCTCTCCCGTTTCGCTCGGCCTCGTCGGGCGCGTACAGCGGTCTGACGCCCCACCACTCACGCACGACCGGCGCGTCGGCTACTGGCGGTAACATGGCTGCGCACTCCTCGATCGACGTTTCCACCTCCCATCGCGCCTGTTCGTAGTCGTCGGGGTCGTTCACGGGAACGCTCGTGGTGCCGAGGACGACCTCGTCGCCGTGTGGAACGACGATATCGCCGTCGTCGGGGTCTCGACAGCGGTTCAGAACCGGGTCTACTCCCTCGTATTCGACCGAGACCATCACGCCCCTAGTCGGCTGCATGTCGACTTCCAACCCGGCCAGCTCTGCCACGCGTCCAGCCCACGCGCCTGCGGCGTTGACGACGTACTCCGGTCTGAGGGTCTCGTCGACCGCGCCGCCGACGTGGACCGCTGTCACCTGCGCTCCATCAACAGTCATCGACTCTACGGGCGCGTGCGTGTGAATCGTGGCTCCGTGCTCTTCGGCGTCGATGGCGTTGGCCGCGATCAGCCGTGACGGGTAGATAACGGCGTCTGGAACCTGCATGACCCGTTCGACGTCCCCAGCGAGCCCGGGTACCGACGCCCGAGCAACATCCGGATCGACGATCTCGGTCGGGATCCCGACCTCTTCACACGCCGCCCGTTTTGCTTCAAAGTAGCCGGCGTCGTCTTCGGCCAACCCGACGAACAGTCCGCCGGTCTCTGCGATGCACGCGTCAGCGATCCGCCGGAGGATTCGGTTCTCTTCGATACACTCGGCTGCTCCCTTCGCGTCGCTCTCGGCGTAGCGCGCGCCGCTGTGTAACAGTCCGTGTGAGCGCCCAGAGGTGCCGCTGCACAACCCGCCGCGGTCGACGAGAGTGACGTCCAGCCCGCGGATCGCCAGGTCCCGTGCCGTTCCAACCCCGGTTGCTCCCCCACCAATAACGAGCACGTCCGGTTCGCGTGACATACGAACGGTTAGAGCTACGCCGATAAGAGGCTGGCGCGCGGTCGAACACAGACGGTCTGCCGTATCGGCGAACGCGACCCGACAGCTACCGAAGGGTCGAGGTGGGAACGACAGACGGCACGATCCCGTCCCCGGTCGCGTCCTCGAGTACGGCCTCGCTCACGTGCTCGCCGCTCAACAGACACATCGGCATCCCGATGCCTGGATTCGTGTACGCTCCGACGTAGTAGAGACCGTCGACGCCGGGTGCACGGTGTGCCGGTCTGAGGGGGCCAGTCTGCTCGAGCGTGTGTGAGAGTGCGAGTGCGGTTCCGTCCGGCGCGTTGAACCGGTCGGCGAACGTCGAGACGGAGGCGGTCTCCTCGAGCACGATCCGGTCACGAAAGTCGACGCCGGTGTGCTCCGCGAGGTCGTCGAGCACCAGCTCGCGGAACTGCTCGCGAGTCGCCGGGTCGTCCTCGAGGCCCGGGGCGAGCGGTACGAGGAGAAACACGACCTCGTGACCATCTGGTGCGACCGTGTCGTCCGTTTTCGACGGAACGTGCACGTAGTACGCCGGGTCGTCCGGCCACGCCGGGTCGTCGAAGATCGTCTCGAAGTGCGGCTTCCAGTCGGTCGGTAACACCAGCGAATGGTGTTCGAGGCCGTCGATCTCTCCCTCTACGCCGAAGTACAACAGGAACGCGGACGGCGCATACGTCCGCGAGTTCCAGTACGACTCCCGGTTCGCGTGATCGTCGGGGAGCAGGTCCCGCTCGACGTGCATCGGCGGTGCGTTGGCGACGACGCGGTCGAACCGACCTCCAGGGTCGCCAGCCGCGTCGCTCCCGGCATCGTCACCGCCTCTCTCGGCCGTCGTAACCTCGAATCCGGATCCCTCCGATCCGGCGGTCGGGTCGATCGCCGTCACGGGAGTGTCGGTGTGGATCGTCACGCCGAGGTCGGTCGCGAGTTCGACCATCCCGTCGATCACGCTCGCAATCCCGCCCGTCGGGTGATACACGCCGAGATTCATGTCGACGTGGCTCATCAGGGTGTAGATCGCCGGCGTGTTGTACGGGGACCCGCCCAGAAACACCAGCTTGTACTCGGCGATCTGTCGCAGCTTCGGATGGTCGAAGTACGACCCGACGTACCCGTCCATCGTCCGCAGCTTTGGAAGCGCGCGTGCCGACCGGAGAATGTCAGTGTCGACCATGTCTCGGAGCCGCGACCGGCTGGGGTAGACGAACCGCTCCATCCCGAGTTCGTACGCTTCGGCGGCGTCGGCGAGGTAGTCGTCGAGGCGGCTACCCGCGCCCGTCTCGTACGACTCGAACAGCGCTTTCTGTCCGTCCCGATCCGGCGGCATCCGCGCGTGGTCTCCGTCCTTCCAATAGACGTCGTAGAGCGGGTCGAGTTCGGTGAGCTCGTAGAACTCGCTGGTCTCGCGTCCGAACCGCTCGAAGAACCGATCGAACACCTCCGGCATCAGGTACCACGAGGGGCCGGTGTCGATCCGGAACCCGTCTCGTTCGATTCGGCCGGCGTACCCGCCAGGGTGTGAGTTGCGTTCGAGAACGGTCACGTCCGCGCCGGCATCCGCCAGATACGACGCCGCGGCGAGGCCGCCGAACCCGGCGCCGACGACCGCAATCGACTCGCCCGCAAGCGGCTCGTCGACCGCGTCGGCACCGTCTCGTTCGCTGTCGGGTCGTGCGTGACTCATCATGCATATGTACGCGCTACAGCCGCTTTACTCGACGCCCATACACAGTCAGGTGTGTCACTGCGTCACGCGTCTGTGGCAGGCGGCTCGCTCTGGAACCGCCGGGCGACGACGGCAAAGACGCCGACGGCGATGAGGTAGAGCCGCCAGCCGCGCTGAGCGATCGGGAACCGCCGATCGATCACGTCGGCCTCCGCGAGGTTTTCCGGCGAGTCCGGCTCCACCGGATTGTTCACGTGCACCGACTCGGTCGTCCCCGTTCCGCCGGCGTCGACGGTTCGCTCGCCGGTGTCGGGATCGAATTCGACCTCGACGAACGTCTGTACGAACCCGTCGACCGTCGAGAACAGGATCTCCCCTTCCAGTCTGAAGAACTCGTCGTGAAGCGGCCACAGCGCGTTTACGCCCTCCAGATGCGCCCAGTCGAGAAAGAGGTGTGCGACGAAGTGGACGAACAGCCCCACCCAGGCGATCCGCACCCCTCGGTCGGCGAACCGCTCGCGGAGGACGGAGGTCGAGCGCAGGCGGGTGTCGTAGTACAGCAGGACCCCGATCGCAGCCGGAAACACGAAGTTGTGTCCGACGGTTCGGTGTGCCCCGGACATCACTGGGCCGAGGAGGCTGTCGACCTCTGGAACCACGACGATCAGGAGAACGACCGCCAGTGCCCGCCGGTCGTACGCTCCCTTCAGGAGTCCGGCTGCGAGAAGCAGAGCGAACCCTGCGTGGACGACACTGGAGGGCATCTACTGTACACCTCCGTCCGTTTCGGTGCCTCCCACTCCCTCCACGAACCGGATCGCCAGCACCAGCGCTGCTCCAGCGACGACGACCGCTTGCCACCCGCTGTGAACGAGATACAGTTCACGCTCCACCCCGACGTCGAGCCCTGGCTGTCCGTCTGGGTTGATCCACGTCGGGATCGAGTACGTCTCCGTCGTTCCGGGACTCTCGAGCGGGAGTATTCCTGGCCCTTCGGCACCGAGCACGACGAACGTCTGTACGACCCCGTCGACCGTCGAGAGCTCTAGCCGCCCCGCGACGAGATAGTACGCGTCGTGAACCGGATAGAGGAGGTTCACACCTGCGAGTCCGAACAGCTCTGGCCCGATCCCGGCGACGGTGAACGCGGCGAGCGCGACCCACGCCACCCGGACGCCACGCCAGCCGTACGCCGCTCGGAGCCACGAGGTCTCACGGCGGATCGTCTCCCAGTAGAGCACCGCACCGACGACGAGCGGCACCCACACGTTGTGGAGGAGGGCGTTCGTCGCCCCCGCCACCGCAAGACTCGCGACCGCGTCGAGGTCGGGGGCCATGGCCGCCCCGACAACGATCGCGACCGACCGACGGTCGAACGCGGCTCCCAGCAGCGCTGCCGCCAGCAACGCCCCGAACGCGGCGTTGACGAGCGTGGGTGCCATATCTGGTTCTGCGGTTGCGTGAGTATAAGCGATCGGGCGGGCCGTTCCGCGTCGCTCCCGCCACCGCTACGGCCGACACCGACGGCGTCACTGTAGTCGTTTCGTCGTCTCGACGAGCGGGTGTCGCGCGTAGTCGACCACCTCGATGTCGGCGACCGTACGCAGGCCCTCCTTCTCGGCGGTCTTCGCCATCCCCAGATCGATCGGGTGTTGGGGGACGATGACGTAGGCGTCCATCGTGTCGACTCCCATCTCGTGGGCCGCCATCACACGATGGTGGCCGTCGGCGAGGTGTAAGACGCCGCCGTTGTCGATGACGACGAGCGGCTCCGCGAGCCCTCGTTCGAGTTCGTACTGCCGGCCCTCCAGTTCGTCGGCGTACACTCTGGACTGCGTGGGGATGAGATCGGCGAGATCCACCTCTCGACGCTCCTCGGTGAGACTCACGCCGTGTATCTGTTCGAGCGTTCGCATCAGCTTCCCGACCTTTCCGGGCGTTGCACGCTCAATCTGTGACCGAACCACGTCCGTGTTCGAAATGATCCCCACGAGATTGTCGGCGTCGTCGACGACCGGAAGCTTCTGGATCCCAGACCTGAGGATCACCCGTGCAGCGTCGGTCACCTTCATCTCTGGGTGCGCGACGATCAGTTCTTCCGACATCACGGTGAACACCGGGGCTTCGTCGTCGGCCAGCAGCAGATCCCCGGCCGAGACGAACCCCTCGACGGTGCGCCCCTCCGTCACGGGGAATCCCTTGTGACCCGTGGTTTCGACCATCTTTCGGGCCACAGCCGAGACCGTATCGTCGGGACTGACGGTCTCGACATCTCTGGTCATGTACTCGCCGACCGTCGGCTTTCCCGTCATGCTGTCCTGTATGACCCCTCACGTACTAAAGTGACATCCTCCCCGCCGTAAACGGCGGGGCTTCCCCTACGAGGGGAGTCCGGGGTGGCAGGTTTCAGTCCGAGTACGCCGCGAGCGTCATCTGCGAGGATGTCTCGCTCGTCTCACGGTGGACTGTGGCGCTGTCACAGGCGCTCCCATCCTGTGGCGAGTCATTGTGTCCGGGTTCCCAACGGACGCTCTCTCCCCACGGGTTAGCGCGACCGGCGATGTTCGCCGCCGCGTTAATATCTGCTTGGAACTTCGATACGTGGCAGTCGTCGTGCGTACACACAAACTCCGCTTGCTCCTTGCGCCGCCCGAGACGGTTGCACGCGTGGCACGTCTGCGAGGTGTACGCCGCGTTGACGTACTCAACGCGGATGCCCGCCTCTGTCGCTTTGTCTTCGATGCGACCCTGTAACCGGGCGAACGCCCATGCGTGAAGCCGCCGGTTCATGAACTTGCCGTAGTCAAACCGCTCGCGGATGTACGACAGGTCTTCGAGAACGATAACGGGGTTCTCGAACTGTTGGGCATACTCGACGGCCTGCCGAGACGCTTTCTCGACAATATCCGTCAGAGCGTTTTGGTAGTGGTCGAATCGGTCGTTCACGCGCCACTCGGCGGCGTCTCTCGACTGTAGCCGCCGGAGTGTGGTGAACATCTCTTTGCGGAGGTGTCGCGCTTGACTGCCGCTGACGAGCATCGGCTTCTGTGGTACGTCGCGTTTGAGGGCACAGCCCGTTATCAACGCGCTCTCACCTACGTCGAAGCCAACATACGTCGGGTTGTCCGGGTCGGTCGGTTCTTCGACCGGGTATTCGACGGTGACGTGTAACTCCCACGACGTGCGGTGTCGCTGTAGCCGCAACTCGCCCGCCTCCGCGTCTTCGGAGAGCAGGTCGAACCACAGAGGTTCCTGCTCGGGGTTAATCCGAAGTGGAATCCAGAAGTTCGTCCCGCGTCCGGGTTGTGGGGCCTGCCACACGAAGCCGTGTTCGCGCTCGTCGGAGTAGTCGAACTTCGCGGCTCGATTGACGAGCCGAAGCGGATGCTCGTCGTCTAACTCCTCGGCGTTGTACGTCGAACGGAGTTTCGGGACGTAGGACTTGAGCGCGTCTTTGGCTTGGTACGGCAGGTCGTAGGGCGCCACAACGTCGTTGACGGCAGACATTGTATCCGCCCTGTTGTCGAAGGCGTCGTGGAGTGCGGTTCGGTAGGTGTCCAAGAGTCGCTGGAGGCGTTGCTCTTTGCCCGTGGTGGGCGTTGCGAGCGTGGCCTGTAGCGTCTTCGTCACCGTCTCGGACACACCCGTAAATAGAACGTAGACAAAACTAAGTGTAACGGAGCGCAAAAATTACTCATGCCACACATCAACTTCGAGGTAGACGAAGAACAGTACGAGTCGCTGAAAGAAACGAAGAAACGCCACGGACTGACGTGGAAAGGGATGCTACTCCACGCACAACGGGAGTTGGATTCCGGCCCGGCCACCGAGTAGCGGGTGGTCAGCACCGTGTCGCATTTCCTCCCGGGCTAAAGGCCGGGATTCCCTGCTTGGATTAAGATGGCGGGGCAGCACCGACGACACACGATCACGAACCACACTCGACCGATCGCCCGTCGCTCCTCATCCGATCGCTGCTGTCGGATCCACACCGAGCCCCTCACGGACGACGAACTCGAGCGCGTTGACGACGTAGTGAGCGACGATCACGACGAGCAGACTGCCGGTGTGTACGAACAGGGCTGCGAGCGCGAACCCCAGCACGCCGGTGACGGCGATCCCCAGCCGCCCCTGTGCGCCGTGACCGAGCCCGAACGCGACGGAGGAGACGACGGCGAGAAGCCACGGATCGACCTCGAACCCGACGGCCATCGCTCCGATCAGCGCTCCCCGGAACAGCAGCTCCTCGAAGACGGCGATGACGGGCAAGACCACCACGAGGAGTAGCACCCAGCCGCGCGTGTCGCTCGGAGCCATCGCTTCGCGGAGCCGCTCCGGCGCGGTCGCCCCGACTCGCTTCCCGAGTCCGGCAGCCAGCTCGTTACCGAGGTACAACACGCCGCCGGCGACGACGCCCCACCCGAGGACCACGGCGAACGTGTCGCCGCCGAGTCCGAACGCTGCCGCCGGGACGCCGGTCCACCACGCAACCGCGACGAGCACCGCGAGCCCCAGTGTCTGTGAGAGCGTCACGTTTGCGAGGAGGAGTTTGGTGGAGAGTGTGAGCTCACGGGCGGGGGGTGATTGCGCCTCTCCGACCGGCGGTTCCGTGGTTTCAGCGCCGGGGGACAGTCTCGGACCCCCTGCGTCGGCAGACGTGGTCGACCGGGATGCCTCTTCCGGCTCCGTCGGTGTCACGGCTGCTGGAGACGGGCGGTCGTCCGAGCTCACCGCCTCGTCGGCCCCGGACCCGTCACCGTCGTCACGAGGTGCCCCGGTCGGCGCGGTGTGGCGACGGTCTGTGACCTCGTCTACTCCGGACGACCGCCGATCGACGGGCTCAGTTCGCTCGTCGACGATCCGAACGCGCTCTAACGCCTGCTGTGAGCGATGGGTCAAAAACAGCAGCAACAGCGTGAGAACGACGGTCGCAGCCGCGAACGTCGTCCAGTCGGTCATTCGACGGTGAGACGTGACAACGGTGGCGCTCCGTCGCTAC
>JARVCL010000057.1:0-15448 GCA_040405695.1 Halorubrum sp.
AGTAAACCCGCCGGGACCACGACGCTTTTGGGACCCGACCCCGGAGAACACGTCGTGTTCGCGGCCGCCGACGAGTACGGAATCCGGATCGACATCGACGAACAGGCGGTCCAGCGGCTGCTCTCTGTGACACCCGCCGATGTCGATCCAGCAGACCAGTTGTCGTTCGCGCGAAACGTGTTCGTCCCGCTGACGACGGCGTGTCGGTACACCTGCACGTACTGCACGTACTACGACGTGCCGGGCGAGGCGTCGGTGCTCTCACCTGAGGAGATCCGCGAACGGTGCCGCACGGGAGCCGACGCGGGCTGTACGGAGGCACTCTTTACGTTTGGCGACGAGCCCGACGACCGCTACACTGCGATACACGACCAGCTGGCACGGTGGGGGTTCGACACTATCCACGACTATCTCTATCGTGCGTGTGAGATCGCTCTCGAAGAGGGGTTGCTCCCGCACTCGAACCCGGGTGATCTAACCGAGTCACAGTTCCGTCGTCTTCGCGCGGTGAACGCGTCGATGGGGGTGATGCTGGAGACAACCGCCGAAGTCGACGCACACAGCGGCAGTCGTCGGAAGACGCCTGGCCAGCGACTCAACACGATCCGCGCGGCGGGTCGCCAGGGCGTGCCGTTCACCACGGGGATCCTCGTCGGGATCGGCGAGGACTGGCGTGACCGCGCCGAGAGCCTGCTCGCCATCCGTGCGCTCCACGAGCGTCACGACCACGTTCAGGAGGTGATCGTACAGAACGTCGTTCCAAACGAGCGGTCGGACTTCCCGAAGCCGGACCTCGACACGATGCGGCGCGTCGTGGCGATGGCACGAGCGGCGTTGCCTCCCGAGGTTTCGGTACAGGTACCGCCGAACCTCTCGCCGGCGGGTGAACTCGTCGACTGCGGAATCGACGATCTGGGCGGCGTCTCACCCGTGACCGACGACTATATCAACCCCCAGTACGCCTGGCCCGCACTTGACGAACTGCGCGACGTGGCCGACGGTGCGGGCGTGCCGCTCGTAGAGCGACTGCCCACACACGACCGATATCTGCCCGCAGCGCTCGCCGAGCGTCGAGAGCGACGAGCCACGGACCCTCTCGTGTCACCCTCGGGACCGCACACCGGGTGGCTGCCAGACGCGGTTGTCGCGCGCATCGAGCAGGACGACGCTCACGGCCGACGGCTCCGAGCGGTCGCACGAGGGGACGGGCCGCTTCCGGTTGCCCGCCCGTCTCGTGGACCGCGGTAGCCGTCAGAACCGACGCTGCCAGTAGTTATTTTAAATAGTACTCGATACATATGTGTAATGCTACCGATACCACTGCAGTTTAGCTTGGACGCGTTGCTTTCGACAGGCATCTCGTTCCTGTTCACCGTCTTCTTGTTCACAATCGGACTTATCGGTGTACTGATCATCGGCAAGCAGTTCTTGCTCCCTTCGATCAAGCGCGTGCTGAGTTCGAAGGGGTTCGACGATGCGGTCGAGAGCCTCGGCATGAGCGTCGCGAACGCCGTCGTCTGGGTCGCCGCCGTCGCCATCGCGTTCACGATCGCTGGGTACGGCGCGTTCCTCTCGGCGTTCGCCGTGTTCGGCGGAGCGATCGCGCTCGCGGTCGGCTTCGCTGCACAGGACCTGCTCGGTAACTTCGTCGCGGGGATATTCATCCTCAAGGATAAGCCGTTCGAGGTCGGCGACTGGATCCAGTGGGACGGCAACGCGGGCCGCGTCGAGGATATCGACCTCCGCGTCTCCCGCGTCCGGACCTTCGACAACGAGCAGATCACCGTCCCCAACGGCGACCTCGCGAACAGCGCCGTCACCAATCCGGTCGCCTACGAGACGCTCCGGCAGAAGTTCGTGTTCGGGATCGGGTACGACGACGATATCTCGGAGGCCACTGACATCATCGTCGAGAACGCAGAGGCGCACCCGGACATCCTCGAGGACCCTGCGCCGTCGGTTCGGCTCGTCGAACTCGGCGACTCGGACATCGGGCTCCAGGCTCGCTGGTGGATCGCTGACCCTGACCGCGGCGACTTCGTCAAGGTTCGCTCCGAGTACGTCACCGAGGTGAAAGAGGCGTTCGACGAGGCGGGGATCGACATCCCGTACGTCCACCGGCAACTCACCGGCAGCGTCGAGGTCATCGAGTCGGTCGCCGCCGACGAGTAACGGACTCCGCTCGTCACCGTCCCGCGGCGGTCTCACCGTCATCCTCTGCGGGTCGGTACTGTCGACTCACCGCCTGCCACCGGTTCGACCGGAACCGGACGCCGTTCAACACCGCCGGCACGAGTTTCTCCAAGAGGAGTGCCGCGTAGAGGCCGGCCACACCGAGCGGCGTGACGAGGCCGAGCAGCGCGGCGGGGAGCGCGAAGACGTAGAGCCCGACGACCGAGGCGACGAACGGCCACCGGGTGTCGCCGGCCCCACGTAACGAGCCGGTCACGGAGCCGTCGATACCCAACGGAACCGCCGAGAGGGCGGCCACGAGGACGAACGCTGTCGTCGCCGCCACGGCCGCGGGGTCGTCGACGAACACGCGGGCGATCGGCTCCGCAGCGAGCGCCACCGCGAGCGACGCGAGGACGTACACGACCGCCGACAGACGGATCACGTCGCGGCCGTACTCGGTCGCGAGCGACTCTTCACCCGCACCGAGTCGCTGTCCGACCAGCGTGCTGGCGGCGATCGAGAACCCCCAGCTGAAACTCCCCAACAGCGCCCTGACCCGACGCCCCACTTCGAGCGCCGCCACCGTCACCGATCCGAAAGACGCGGCGACCCACAACAGCGGAAAGACGACGATCCCCTCGGCAACACGGCGGGCCATCAGGGGTGTCGAAACCCGGAGGAGATCCCGGGCCAGTTGAGCGTCTATCCACGGTCCGGCCCGGCCGACCGGCACCGGCGACGCGCCGCGTCCGAGGTACGAGCGACCAGTCATTCCCCACCCTAGCACGACCGCGACGGCGGCGATAGACACGGCGGTACCGATACCGGCCCCCAGTACCCCTAACCCAACTCCGAGCACGAGTACGGCGGTCACGACGACGTTCATCAGCGCGCCGCCGGCACGGATCACCATGGGGGTGAACGTGTCGCCGACGCCGGCGTACGTGCGGCTCGCGATCATGTTGAAGAACTCGAAGGCGAGCGCAGGCGCGGTGACGACGAGGTAGATCACGCCGAACTGGAGGGCCGCCCCCTCTCCGCCGACGAGCGCGATCAGCGGCTCGGCGAAGGCAACGAACACGACGACAATCGGCGTCACGAGCAGCACCGATACCAGGAGCGACTGTTTGACGACGCGTGACGCCCGGTCCTGTTCGCCGCCGCCGTAGTTCTGTGAGACGAGCGAGACCGTGCCGCCGGCGAGCCCAATCGAGAGGAACTTCGCGAGTTGCCAGTAGGCGAACGCGAATGCGAGTCCAGCCACCGCGTCCGCGCCGAGAGCGATCCCAATGATCGCGAGGTCTACCGTGTTCTTCGACATGATCGCGAAGCCCGTGACGATCCGCGGCCACGCCAGGTCGAACGTCTCCTCGAACCGTTCACGGTCGATCACTCCAGCACGGTCGAGTGCGTCGGCGAGGAGGAGGGCGAGCGAGACGAGGCCCGCCCGGAACCGAGAGAAGATGCGTCGAAGGCGAGAAGGCATTGTGTTCGGTACGGGTGTCCACGGTTTGTGTCTGTCCGTCCCGGCACGCTGTCGACCCACGCCGTCGTGCGCATCGACCCTACAGGCGAGCGGGCGTGCCGCCCCGACGGACGCGGCGAAACGCAACCTCTTTTCGTCAGTCTCGACTGGTACCACGTATGAATCCCACAGCGTGGCGGACGTATCTGGTGACGGGTGCTGCACACTCCGCGGGCCGGGAGACAGAGACGGTCGTCGCCGACGCCTTGGCTGGCGGCGTCGACGCCGTTCAGCTCCGCGAGAAGGGCGTCGACGCGAGAGAGCGATACCGCCTCGGGAAGCGGCTTCGAGAGTTGACCGCGGCGGCCGACACCCCCCTCGTCGTCAACGACCGGATCGACCTCGCCGCCGCGATAGACGCCGACGGCGTCCACCTTGGCCAGTCGGACCTGCCGGCGACGGTCGCTCGCGAACAGCTCGGTCCGGAGGCGGTGGTCGGCGTCTCGGCGTCGACCGTGGCCGAGGCGCGTGCTGCCGAGGCGGACGGCGCGGATTACGTCGGGGTCGGAGCGGTGTACGCCACGGGCTCGAAGGACGTTCCCGACGAGGAGAACGGGATCGGCACCGATCGGGTCACCGCGATTGCGGATGCGGTCGACATCCCGGTGATCGGGATCGGTGGGATCGACGTCGAAAACGCGGGCGCGGTCGCGGCGGCCGGGGCGACGGGCGTGGCAGTCATCTCCGCCATCACGGCGGCAGCCGACCCCGAATCGGCGACCGCGGCGCTCTCTGCGGCAGTCCGGGACGCGGAGGCCACAGATGTCTGAGGACGACGAGCGCGTCGAGACCGACGCGTCGGGATCACACATCGACGCACAGACCGTTCGAGATACTCTCGCGTCGGTCGCCGAGGTCGCACCGCTCGTTCATCACCTGACGAACGACGTGACGACGAGCGAGACGGCGAACGTCACGCTCCACTGGGGTGGGCTGCCGGTGATGGCGGACGCGCCGGCGGAAGCAGGCGACATGGCCGCCGGCGCGGACGCGGTCGTCATCAACACGGGGACGGCGTCGACGACCGACGTGGACGCGATGATCGAGGCCGGAACGCGAGCGAACGAATCGGGCGTTCCTGTCGTCCTCGATCCGGTTGGCTACGGCGCGACTCCCCACCGCGTCGAATCGGTCGGTCGACTCCTCGACGCGGTCGCGTTCGACGTACTCAAGGGCAACATCGGGGAAGTACGCTGGCTCGCCGGCGAGGAGGCGACAGTCAAAGGGGTCGAATCGGTCGGCGACGACGCCGGTATCGCAGACCCGGCAACTGCGCTCGCCGCCGAGACAGGTGCCGTCGTCGTCGCGTCCGGTCCGACGGACGTCGTCGCCGACGGCGACGCCGTGTACGAGGTGTCCGGCGGTCACGAGCGACTGGGGTCGTTCGTCGGGTCGGGCTGTATGCTGGCGAGCACGCTCGGGACCGTCGTCGGCGTCGTCGACGGGTCGGTCGGTGCGCCGGGATCACCGACGGCGGCAGCACTCGTCGGCTGCGTGGCGTTCGGTGTCGCGGGTGAGCGGGCGGCGGCGGCGGATCCCGCAGGGCCGGCGAGCTACCGAACGGCGTTCATGGACGCGGTCGCGGCAGTCGCGGCGGAGCGCCCCCGCCTAGACGCGAGTTCGCGAGTGACCCGACGCTGAAACGGTCGGGTCGCCGGGAAGCCACACCACGTCACCGCGTTGCGCTCTTCCACTCACGGAGGCCGACTCGCTCCCCGTCAATTTCGTCGGCAGGGGCCTCGGTCGCCGCCCAGACGAAGAGCGGCGCGACACTTTCGGGGTCACGGGCGCGCTCCATTCCCGTGAGATCCGTCGCGACCAACCCGGGATCGACGACGCCGACCGCCGCGTCTAGGTCGGCAGCGAACCCCCGTGCCACCGCCTCGGCGGCCGCCTTCGAGACGGCGTACGCTCCCATCCCCTCTTTGGATTCGTGCGCGACGGAACCGGATGGGACGATGACCCGTGCCTCGTCGGCGAGGTGCGGGACCGCCTCTCGGATCGTCGCGAACACTCCACGGGCGTTCGTTCGCATCGTGTCGTCGAACTCGCTATAGGCGACCCCGTCGGTCGGTGACTCGCCGGGAGCGCCGTGGAAGACAGCGGCGTTCGCGAACACGACGTCGATCGGACCGGCCTCTCGGGCGACCCCTTCGAAGAACCGTTCGAGGTCGAACTCGTCACGAACGTCGACACGAGCACCCCACGCGGTCCCTGCGGCTTCCGGGCTCGTCCCGTTCCTGTCGGCATCGTCCCCGTTCTCGTCGCCGTCGTTCAACCCGTCGACCAGCCGGTCGACGGCTGTCCCGTCGCGGCCCGAGACGGCGACGAACGCTCCCGCTTCGTGGAACGCCTCGGCAACCGCCCGTCCGATCCCGCTCGTTGCCCCGGTAATCGCGACCGTCAGATCCATACGTGTCATACGTGCGTCGGCGACTTAGTGGTACCCACTCGTCTCGTCTGGGTGGTATTTATACCGCTTCCGCCCTACTGATCGAGTATGGACGCGGCCCCGGACATCGACACTGTAGCCGGTGAGTCTGTCGTCGTGATCGGCGGCGGATTCGGCGGCCTCTCGACCGCTTGTTACCTCGCCGACGCCGGCGCGGACGTCACCCTCTTGGAGAAGAACGAACAGCTCGGCGGGCGTGCGAGTCGTCTCGAAGCCGACGGGTTCGAGTTCGATATGGGCCCGTCGTGGTACCTCATGCCCGACGTTTTCGACCGGTTCTTCGGTCACTTCGATCGCGCTCCGGAGGAGTACTACACGCTCTCACACCTCGACCCCCACTACCGCGTGTTCTGGAAGGACGGCGACCGCGTGGACGTTCTGCCAGACATGGATCACAACCGCGCGCTCTTCGAATCGTACGAGCCTGGTGCGGGCGACGCGCTCGACGCGTACCTCGAGGAGTCTGAACGGACCTACGAGATCGGGATGGAACACTTCGTCTACGAGGACCGCCCGCGCCTGCGGGATTACGTCGATACAGACGTTCTCCGGTACTCGTGGGGGCTCTCGCTTTTGGGCAAGATGCAGGGCCACGTCGAGGGGTACTTCGATCACCCGAAGCTCCAGCAGCTGATGCAGTACACCCTCGTCTTCCTGGGCGGGTCGCCGACGAACACTCCCGCGCTGTACAACCTCATGAGCCACGTCGATTTCAACATGGGCGTCTACTACCCCGACGGCGGGATCGGCGCGGTCGTCGATGGGATCGTCGAACTCGGCTCGGAACTCGGTGTGGAGTACGTCACCGACGCTGAGGTGACGGGCATCGAAGGCCGCTACGGCGCGTTCGCGGTCGACACGGCCGGCTCCGACGGCGACAACGCTGGGGGAGAGCGCTACCTCGCCGACATCGTCGTGTCCAACGCCGACTACGCGCACACCGAGCAGTCGCTGCTGCCGGAGAGGAAGCGTCAGTACACGGACTCGTACTGGGAGTCGCGGACGTTCGCTCCCTCTGCGTTCCTGTTGTATCTGGGCGTCGAAGGCGACGTGCCGAACCTCGAACACCACACGCTGGTGTTGCCGACCGAGTGGGACGAGCACTTCGAGCAGATCTTCGACGACCCCGCCTGGCCCGATGACCCAGCGTACTATCTCTGTGTCCCCTCGAAGACCGACGATACGGTCGCACCAGCGGGGCACAGCAACCTGTTCGCGCTGGTGCCGATCGCCCCCGGGTTAGAAGACACACCAGCGATCCGCGAGGAGTACCGCGAACTCGTCTTAGACGACATCGCCGAGAACACCGGGACAGAGCTTCACGATCGGATCGTCTTCGAGGAGATGTTCTGTGTCGAGGACTTCGCCGACCGGTACAACAGCTATCAGGGGTCGGCGCTCGGGTTGGCACACACCCTCCGACAGACGTCGCTGTTCCGCCCTCCACACCAGTCGGAGACTGTCGACGGGCTCTATTTCACCGGATCGACGACCACACCTGGGATCGGCGTCCCGATGTGTCTCATTAGCGGCGGTATCACGGCTGAACGGATAGGCGAGACCATCTGAACACGTGAACGTGAGCGATCCGACCCCCGTGGGAACCGGGGACGGGATAGCCGCCGACCTCCGGTACCTCGTGGTGCTCTCGCGGCCGCGGTTCTGGTTGTATCTCGCCGGTCCCGTCGCCGTCGGAGTCACCTACGGGATCAGCGACGTGAGCGGGCTGTTCACGCCGGTCACGATCGCGTTAGCGGCGTACTTCCTCGTGCCCGCCAACGTGTTCCTCTACGGGGTCAACGACGTGTTCGACGCCGACATCGACGAGTTGAACCCGAAGAAAGCGGAGCGGGAGGCCCCCTGGCAGGGCGACCGACTGGTCGTGTCCGCGGTCGTGCTCTCGGCGTTGGCGGGGCTGGGAACGTTCGCGATCACCCCACAGGTGGCGTGGCCGTACCTCGCCGGGTTCATGCTGCTCGGGGTGGGGTACAGCGCCCCGCCGGTTCGGTTCAAGACGACCCCGTTCCTCGACTCGCTGTCGAACGGGCTGTACGCCCTCCCCGGTGCGGCGGCGTACGCGACGGTTGCGGGCGCGCATCCGCCGCTCGCGGCGCTCGTTGGTGCGTGGCTCTGGACGATGGGGATGCACACGTTCTCTGCGATCCCCGACATCGACCCCGACCGTGAGGCGGGCATCCGGACGACCGCGACGGTACTTGGTGAGCGACGAACCTACGGCTACTGTTTCGCCGCGTGGACGGCGGCGGCGCTCGGATTCGCCGCGGTCGACGTCCGACTCGGCGCGCTCCTCGGCGTCTACCCCGTGTTCGTCGCGTGGGTCGCCGTCTCGTCGATCGACGTCGCCCGCGCGTACTGGTGGTTCCCGGCGGTCAACACCGTCGTCGGTACGCTACTGGCGATGGGTGGTCTCTGGCGGGTGTACCCGCTCTGGGAGGTGATCGGATGAGCGGCGACGACTCGTCGGTGGCGACGCCGACAGGAGAGTCGACGGCCGACGGATCCGGCGGACTCAGGTCCCAATTGCCCGACAGCCGCGACGGCGTCGAGACCCTCCTCGACCGTGTCGTCCGCGAGAATCGGTTCACCATCGCGGTGCTGTTCCCCGCCATCGGGGCGGTCACGCTCGTCGGGAGCGCGGAGGGGTGGCTACCGGACCCGCTCGCGTTCAACCCCTGGTTCGTGCTGTTCGGGGTGCTCGTGATGCGGTCGCCGCTCGTCGTCGGTGTGCTCCCGACCCTCGATCGAAAGGCGGTCGGGTGGATCGGGGTCCTGATCGCGTACACGTACGCCATCGAACACGTCGGCGTCAGGACCGGCTGGCCCTACGGGACGTTCGAGTACACGATCAGCCTCGGTCCGATGCTCGGCGGGGTGCCGCTCGCGCTCCCGATCTTCTTCATCCCGCTCGTCATGAACGCGTATCTGCTGTGTTTGCTGCTCCTCGGCGGTCGAGCGTCGAGCGGGTGGGTCCGGCTACTGGCCGTGATACCGACCGTCGTGGCGATGGACGTGGTGTTAGATCCCGGCGCGGTCGCCGTCGGCTTCTGGGACTTCGGCGGCGGAGCGTTCTACGGCGTCCCGCTCTCGAACTACGCCGGGTGGGTGCTCTCCGCGACCGTGGCGGTGATCTGTCTCGACCGCGCCTTCGAGATGGCCGAAATCCGCGACCGGTTGGAGCGGTGTGAGTTCATGCTCGACGACATGGTGAGCTTCGTCATCCTCTGGGGCGGGATCAACCTGTTCTACGGGAACCACGTCCCGGCCGTGCTCGCGCTGCTGTTCGGCGTTGGACTCGTCCGAACGAACCGGTTCGACGCGGGGCTGTTGAACCCCCGGCGGTAGCGTCACGACGGCCACCGTCGGACACACTCGGCGTTTACGCCGTCGGTCGCTCGTCGTCCCACTCGCCACGACAGTCCTGACCGCAGAAGTGGCGTCGTTCCAGCTCGCCGTTCTCGACCCACGTGAGTACTCGTCTGCCGACGCCCAGCGCCGGCCCCCCACAGGCGACACACCGTGGCGCGGATTCCTCGTCTACGTCCTCCTCGAGTTCGGAGGTCGGATCCACCATACCCGTTCGTGGACCTCTGCACACTTGAACCCGCGAAGGGCGGCAGTTCTGGCCGCCCACGACGACCATCGACCGCCGGGCACACTCACGGGTTTCGAGTGCTCGGATGCGGTACGTCGTGTTCGGCGTTCGCGGCCGGGGCCACCAGTACGCGCTCGCGACCGTCTGGCCACCGAACGACAGCCCTCTGGGGCTCCGTGCCGCCGAGTCCGAAGTGTGCGACCGGCTCGGTCTGACAGAGGTAGCCGCCACCGGCGTCGATCACCCGACGCTGTGTTCCGGCTGTCGTCTCCAGCCGGACCATCGCGCCGCGCGCCGGCGCGCCCTGTGCGGTGATCGGTCGGACGCGGAGCCAGCCGTTCGCCGCTGCGTCGGGAACGGCGTACACGCTCACGGGTTGTGCGGCGACCTCGCCGTGAACGACGACCAGTTCGAGGACGCCGTCTCCGTCGAGGTCGGCGGCGACCGCTCCGGTCCCGTATCCTGCGGGTTCGGTCGCTGCACCGGCTTCTGTGGTGATCCACCCCGACGCTCGGGGTGAGGTCGCTCGGTCGCATCCCCCATCGTCACCTGTTCGCTCGTTCTCACCTGTCTGCGTGGCGGATGTCGCCGACGAGCCGGACCTCGGCCGCAGGTCGACTCGCTCGAACAGCCGGTTCGGCACTCCGAGCGCGTTACAGAACAACTCCTCGCGGCCGTCGTTGTCGAAGTCCGCGGCCACGACGGCGCGAACACGCTCTGTTGCCGCAAGCGGATGCGATTCCGCATCACGGAACCGGCCGTCTGCACCGCGTCGCAGCAGGCGACTGCGACCCTCCCAGTTGCCGAGCGCGAGCGCGAGCGTCCCTCCCTCGTCGACGAGTGCGACCCCGCGTGCGTCGCTGTCGGGATCGGCGAGGTCGCGACCGCCGTCGACTGGGCCGTAATGTCCTCCGTCGTTTCGAAAGAGTCGGTTCGGGCCGTTCTCGACGCCGACGAACAGATCGGTTCCCGGTCCACACAGCGGACCGGGAAGCAGCGACTGACAGCCGTCTTCGACCGTCAATCCGACGCTGTCGGCCATATCCGACGCCTCACCGTCTTCGCCGAGCTCGTAGAACGCCAGCGGCGCGCCGTGGCTCGCAACCGCGACGCCGTACCGCCCGGTGCCGTGTCGGTCCAGCGCCGCGACGGACCGACCGGCGCGAAAGTTGAGTCGGTCGCCGTTCACCGGCAACGCGAACGTGTCGGTCCACCGGTATCGATCCGCTTCCAATCGGTCGAGGAGGAGATCGGAGTCCCCGCCGATACCGACGCTGTTGGCGCAGTTGTGGACGTATATCTCCTCACAGCCGTCCCCGTCGAGGTCGGCGGCACAGACGCCCATGCCGTGGCGGTCGCGATCGGCGACGATCCCGCAGGCGGTGTCGACGAGCCGCCCCCCCTCGTCGGTGTACAGCCGGTTGGCCTCTCCGTACCCGGCGACGAACACGAGCGGACCGTTCCGGCCGGGCGTCACCGCGACGCCGTACCCGCGCACCGGCGTGGCGTCGGCGAGGAGGTCGGACCGGTCCACGAACATAGCCGCCCGTCACCGCCCGGGGAATATGAACGCACGGGTTGGTCCCTCCGCCGAGCGACTTATATATCGGCGTGTTGCCGGCTATCGCTGGCGAAACAGTCCACGACGCTCAGAGGTTCCGTTTGATGTAGCCGCGCAGCGCTCGGAGCTGGGCCGGGTCGAAGGTCCAAGTACCCTCCCAGCGTCGTGGTTCGGTCTCGACCGCGAGGAGTCCAACACCCCCTTGGACACCTCGCTCGAGGTCGGCTTCGTCGGTTTCAGCCTCGATCCCCGGCGCTTCGTCGGTCCCGGCGACGCCGCCGAACCCGTCTGGGGGCTCGAAGAGGACGAACCAGCTGTCAGTAAAATCGGCCGATCGACCGCCGTGGATCGCTGCATCGAGCCCCGTCGGCGGATCGTCGGGGACGCCATAGAGGTGTGCTTGAACGCCAGCCTCCGACAGTCGTTCGTACACGCGGCGTGTTCCGAGTTCGTCATCGATCCGCGAGAGCCGCTGGAACGACGACCGAATCGTCCCGTCCGCCGCCGTCCAGGCGACACGCTCGATGAACCGTGAGATCGTGACCAACAACAGCTTCTGCCGGTTCGACTCGGGATACCCCTGCAGGGTAAAGCGGGTGTCTTCCAGCCCGGTTATCACCCGTGGGAGCGCAACGCTGTCGAGCGACCGGGCACCCGTGATGTACAGGTCCGAGTTCACGAACAGGACGGCTCGACCCAGCTCCTCCAGGCTCGATCCGGCAATCACCGCGTCGTCCTCAACGAGCAGCGCGAGGTTCTCGGCGTCGGCCACGCTGTCACCGTCGAACGGCACGGCGTCGTGGTCGCGGAGTACCGCAGGGTCGAGTCTGCCCTCCGTGTCCCCCGCGCTGTCTGTCCGCCCCGAGTCACCGTCTCCGGCGGGCTGCATCGTCGTCGCGTCAGCCCACGCGTCCACACGAGGCTGGGGCTCACTACTGCCGTTCCGTGCCGCCCGCTCGACTATCTGCACCGCGTCGTCGCCGAACGTGTCGACGAGCATGTTACGGACAGGGTCGGGGTCGGTTCGGTTGACAACGACGATCGATCGCTCGACCGTCTCGAAGCGGTCGAGGAGCTGTGCGAGCGTCACGTGCTTCCGTCTGGATCTGTAGAAGATAAACGTTCGTCCGTCGGTATCGACGGTGAAAATCGGCGCGTGCGGGAGTGTGACGTGATGGGCCGTCTGGGTACGGCCCGCTGCGCTGTCGGTTCTAGCGGTCCGCTCTTGGCTTCAGGCGACCAGCGTCTCCTCTAGCAGCTGGAGTGGGTGTTCTATCTCGTAGCCAGTTCCGTGCTCCATCTGCATCGCACAGGTCGGACACTCCGTCATCCCCACGTCGCCCTCGGCATCCTCCATGTGGTGGAACATCTCTTCGCCGATCTCCATCGACTTCTCGTACTTCTCGCTCTTCCAGCCGTACGTGCCGGAGATGCCCGAACAGGAGTCGCCGACGTCCTCCATCGTCACACCGTCGATGTCGCGGAACGTCTCGACAGCCTGTCGAGCGAGCCCCTGGTTTCGGGCGTGACACGGCGCGTGGTACGCGTACGAGCGCTCGTCGTCGGGGCTGGCTTCATCGAGTGCGCCGGCGAGGTCCTCGTGGATCCGGAGGTACTCCAACGCCTCGAAGGTGTGATCGGAGACGTCTTCGATCCCGTGGATGTCGAACAGCTCGGGGTACTCCTGGCGAAGCGACATCGAACACGACGTACACGAGGCGATCACGTCCGCGCCGTCACCGATGGCTGCCACGAGGTTCTCGACGTTCGTCACCGCGTGGCGGCGGGCGTCTGTTAACATGCCGTTGGCGAACATCGGCGTCCCAGAGCACTTCTGTGGCGGCACCATCACCTCGTAGCCGAAGTGTTCGTACACGCGGACCATCGCCTTGCCGACCTCCGGCGTGTTGTAGTTCGAGTAACAGCCGTGGAAGTACGCGACGCGCTTGTCGGGATTCTCCACCTGTGCGCCACCGCGGTCGCGCCACCACTCGCGGAACGTCGTCGTCGCGAACTCGGGGAACTCACGCTCTTTGGGGATGCCGAGCGCCTTGTCCATCACCCAGCGGGCCGGCCCGAAGTTCATCGCGTACGTCGAGAGTCGTGGGACGATGCTGGCGAGTCGCGCGGACGTGCGGTAGTTCGCCAGAATCCGGTTCCGGACGTACTCGACCGAGAGCTTGTTCATCTGCTCTTCGACGAACTGTCCGCGTGCTTCGTTGTGCATCTGTGAGAGCGGGACCCCTGACGGACAGGCGTCGTCACAGCGCATACAGTTCGAACACGAGGTAATCGACTCGTCGATGTCGGCGTCGTCTTTCCGCTTGAGCCGCCACTGTTCTGGCCCCTGGAACTTCGGTCCGGGGAACTCGTCGTCCACCTCCGCCACCGGACAGGAGGTGTCACACGACGTGCACTTATAACAGGAGTCTGCGCCGTCGCGGAGGTCCAGTTCCCCTTCCGGGAACACGTCGACCGGGTCGTACGCGCTCGGGTCGAGTTCGGTCGAGTCCGTTCCCCCGGTGGCGCTCTCGACGCCGCCGTCGGTGGCGGCCGGCGCGTCGTCACTGCTTCCGCCGTCGGTGACGAGCCGAACGTCGGACTCCGTTCCGTCTGAGCGGAACATCGCTGGCCGTTCGTCACGGCCGGCCGTCGGCACGGCCGACTGTGTCGGAGGCGACTCGTCCGTGCCCCGCTCCCGTGAGTCCATCTCGTCGGTCGTCTCCGTTCGTTCACCGCCGTCGTCTTCCGTGTGTCGTGTCATTGTCGGACCTCCCGTGCCGCTTCTGTACCTGCCACTACACCGGTCGCGAGCGAGACCCCGCTCGCCGACTTCTCTCGTGCCACGTCTGCGCCGCCGACGACCGCGCCAGCGACGCGCACGTTCTGGTGTGCGACCCCGCCGGACTCGTCGAGCGGCCGCAGTCGATCGTCGGGCCGCACGCCGAATCTGGCGTACGGCTGTTCGCCGAACGCGTCGTCGACGAACCACTCGTAGCGGTCCGACGGCTGCGGGACGTGCAAATCGAGCACCGGCTCGCGAACCCCGTCGCGATCGGAGTCGAGCCCCTTCCCGACCAGCCCGCCGGTTGCGAGTACGATCGCGTCCGCGCCGTACGGTACCTTACTCCCCTTTCGATCCATGATCAGGTGATCGACGCCGCCGTCAGCGGCCGTCTCGTAGTCGACGACCGGTGTTCCCGTCTCGAACCGGACCCCTTCCGCGTCGAGCGCGTCGTAGAGTCGGTCCTCCAACCGGAGCCCCGGAAGGCTCGGTGGCCCCATCGGAATTTCGAAGATCTCCGCGCCGAGCCGGTCGGCGAGCTCCGCGCGCACCGCGGCCGACTCGTCGTCACCGAGGAACGCCGGGAAGCCGACGCGCTCGACGCGGTCGACTCCTCTCTCGTCGTCGACGACGTCGTGGAGGTGCGGGCCGACCGCCTTCGCGAGCGCCTCGCGTGCGGGCGTCCCGTCGATCGGCTCGTCGCGATCGAGCGCTTTCGCGAGCCGGGTTATCTTCGCGTCCGCCCGGAACGCCTCCGCGAACTCCACTTCCACGCCGGCGACGTCGAACGGGACACCCGATGTCGCCAGCCGATCCGCGAACGACCGGGCATCGTACTCGGTGAGCGATCGAAAGCCCACGATCAGTGTCGGCCGATCGTCGCTCGCGAGCCCGGCAGCCGCGGCCCGTGGATACCGGGACGTGGGCTTCACGCTCCCTCCAAACGTCGGTATCAGCGCGTTCCGCTCCGTGTGCCCGCCCACGTACGCGTCGCCGACGAGGTCGTCGAACAACGCGAGCCCGTCACGGAGCGCGTCGGCTCCCACGAGCCGGTACGGGTGATCCTCCGGCAGGTCGGCTATTCCCTCGTACGGGTCCACGAGTGGTCCCGCCGGATCGGGCCACTCGTCTGGATCGACCCCGCGTCCGGCCGTCGGTGGCCCTTCGCGCAGGGGTTTCGCCGGCTCCGTCGGCGGGATGTAGCCGAGCGCGTCGATCAGTCCTGAAGCCTGCCGGAGCGTGCTCGCCTTGTGTGAGACGAGCCGGACATCGACACCCTCGCGAGACGCCGATATTGCGGCCGTGATCCCGGCGAGCCCGCCGCCGACGACGAGGAC
>JARVCL010000058.1:0-15371 GCA_040405695.1 Halorubrum sp.
CGTCGTCCGGGTTCCGATGTTGTACGTGTACATCGGTCGGTCGGTCGCGGTTTCTGCAGCCTGTTCCACGACCCGACACATCGCGTCCACGCAGTCGTCTACGTGCAGGTAGGACTTCTCCTGACGTCCATCGCCGAGGATCGTAAGCGTCTCGGGGTCGGCGCGTAGTTTCTCGATGAAGTCCGGGATCACTGCCCCGCGGAGACGAGACCCCACGACGTTGGCGAATCGGAAGTTCCAGACAGTGAATCCGTGTGAGTGGGCGTACGTGGAGAGGAGTCCCTCGTCAGCGAGCTTGCTGGCTCCGTAGACACTGATCGGTTCGAGTGGCGCGTAGTCCTCCGGCGTCGGCCGCGGCGCTTCGCCGTACACTGTCGACGAGGACGTGTACGCGAACTGGCGGACATCTGCAGACCTCGCTGTCTCCAGTAGCTCGTGTGTCATGGTCGTGTTCGCGCGGAACTGACCACGTGGGTCGTCGTCGTTCGGGTCCTTCCGTGCCGCGAGATGGAAGATTGCGTCGAAGCCGTCGTCAACTACGGAGTGAACTGCGCCGGGAGCCGTGAGGTCGACGTCGACGAGGGTGGCTCGACTGTCGACCCGGTCACGGCACCCGTTGGAGAGATCGTCGGCGACGACGACCTCGTTTTCTCGCGCGAGCAGCTTCTCAACGAGGTGAGAGCCGACGAAGCCAGCACCGCCTGTCACGAGGATCCGACTGCCGGTGAGGTGCATACTGGCTCTTCAGAGCGAGGTGGAATGGGTGTTGTGGACTGTTCCCGCCAGTGAAACCGTTCGTAACTTGAGGCAACGTCAGTAGCGACAGGTCCTACTGAGCGCTTCTAGGGCTCTCCGTTCACATCTCCGATCCTGATCCTTCGACCGCAGCGACCCCCGTCTCTCAATGCGATTGGCTTTTCGACGGAGGGCGACGACGCCTCGGATCACTACCTCCAAACAGCACCCCGGCTCTGCACGCCTCACCGCCAGTGAGCCCGCGTCTCGTCACTGGCGACACGACGGTCTCACCGACTCCCGATCCGCTCGCTCTACTTACCGCCGGCACTCACTCATCGCGAGCCGCAGCGGATCCAACCGGTTTAGCGTCGTGGTCTCCAACGGGCACACGAATGACAGACGCGAACCGGACGTACGACATCGTGGTGTGGGGCGCGACGGGCGTTGCTGGTCGGTTCGTCGCCGAATACCTGACCGAAGCGTACACGCCGGATGAGCTCTCGCTCGCCATCGGCGGGAGGAGCCCTGACCGACTCGAGACGCTCGCCGCCGACCTCGCCGACCGAACTGACGCGTGGGACGACGTCCCGGTTCTCATCGGCGACGCGACCGACCGCGAGAGCCTGCACGCGATCGCTCAGCGCACACGGGTCGTGTGCACCACCGTCGGCCCGTACACGACGTACGGCACGCCGCTCGTCGATGCCTGCATCGAAGCGGGCACGGACTACTGTGATCTCACCGGTGAGATAACCTGGGTGCGGGAGATCATCGATCGGTATCACGAGGCGGCGGTCGATGCTGGCGTGCGGATCGTCCACAGCTGCGGGTTTGACTCCGTCCCCGCCGACCTCGGCACGCTGCTCGCGCAGTCGTTCGCCATGGAGACGTTCGACGCCCCCTGCCAGACGGTTCGAATCTATCTTGAAGACGGAAGCGGCAGCGTCAGTGGGGGGACCTTAGCGAGCTTCGCCGAACTGTTCGAGGCGGCCGCGACCGACCCGCTGGCCAGCCAGACGGTTCAGAACCCGTACTCGTTGGCCCCGCCCGGCGAGCGGAGTGGCGTCGATCCCGGTGAACAGCGCCGTCCACGACGGGACCCGCTGCGTTCTGCGTGGACGGCCCCCTCGCCGATGGCAGCGGTAAACGAGCGGGTCGTGCGGCGGAGCAACGCAGTACTCGGGTATCCGTGGGGGCGCGAGTTCCGGTGCACGGAGGTCGTCCCGACCGGAAACGGAGTCTCCGGAGCGGTCACCGCCGGCCTCGTTGCTGGCGGGATCGGCGCGTTCACGGCTGCCATGTCTGTTGGACCGGTCCGGTCCGTGCTCCAGAAGCACGTCTTTCCGGCCCTAGGCGAGGGGCCGACGCGAGCAGAGGCTAACGCTGGACACTTCCAGGTCCGCGTTCTCGGACGAGGGGTGGCGACCGACGGCCCGTTCACCGTCGACGTCGCATTCGGTGCCGATCGGGATCCGGGCTACGGCGCGACCGCCCGGATGCTCGGCGAGTCGGCGGTGTGTCTCGCGACCGCCGACGTCGACTCCCCGCTCGCTGGCGGCGTGATGACGCCGGCATCGGGGATTGGCCTGCCGCTCGTGGATCGCCTCCGTGCTGCCGAGTTCACGATAACGGTCGACGAAGCAGCGGATCCGTATCGAGGCGGGACCGTGCGTGGTGCACCCACTGAAAGCTCTTCGGGCTCTTGAACTCGAATCGGTTGAGGGACACTCGATACTACACCCGCCGACGGCCGACGAAAGTCGACTCTCTCAGACCTGCTCGGTCGGTGTCGAACACCGCATACAGAGTACATCTGACCCAGCCCAGTTGACGTCGTTCGAGCCACACGCCGGACAGCGGTGCGTCTCGTTGCCGTACTCGGTCGTTCCGCGCGGGGCCGCGAGGTGGCCGTCCGTGATCGCCCCCTCGACGAGTCCGGCAAACCGCTGTTTCTTGTACTGTGCGCGGTGTGCGAGAAATTCACCCGGGTTCGCGGGATCTGACCCGTGCAGATCCTCCCACTTGATCGCGATCTCTCCGTTCGCCTGCCCGCGGGCGACCTGCTTGATCGTCGTGGCCGCGGCATCGAACAGCGGCGTGGTTGCGAGCGCCTGCGGCGAGTCGATCTCCTCGGCGGCACCTCGATACCGCTCTGCAGCCGTGTCGTAGGCGCTTCCTGCGCCGTCCAGCCCGCCTGCTACCCTGAAGTCGGCGACGAACTCGGCGAGACAGGCGATCTGTCCCGGCGCGGTGAGCACCTGCTGGAAATCACGTGTCGCGGCGGTTCCCTCGACGGCACGCTGGGTCGCTCTGCGGTCTGCTCCGGCGACTCGATACGCCACCGCGGCGACGAGCAACTGCTGGAGTCCCTGTCCGATCCACCCCCTCTCGTCCGGTTCGAACGGATCGAGGTCCGGACGCGGGTCGGCGAGCACCCGGCGGCCGCTCCGGGTGTACCGATCACCGGCTGTCTCGTACTCCCGGGCCGCCAGCGCGTCGACCGCAGCGTCGTAGTGACCGCCGTTCTGCGTGTTCATGTCGATCGTTGGGTCTGCTGGCGATTAGGGGTGACGGTGTCTCTCCGAGAGCGGGTTCCTCGTGAGAGCGGCTTCGTGGGGGAAGCCTCCAACACCACGCGCGTGTAATCGCTGATACTCGTCTCACTCTGCTGTCTCGGCGGCATCGGTGTCAGCTGGTCCGGTCCCCTCGGCGACTTCGGTGACCGTGGACACTTCTGTCTCTCTACCAGACGCGGCCGGCTCGTCGGCCGGATCCGGGCGGATGTCCTCGTAGAACGCGACCGAGTAGGTCGCATAGAGTGCTCCGAAGAGACCGGTCGAGAGCACGTACACGACTGCGAAGCCGACGAGCAGCGCCATCGTCGGCTCGATTCCGCTGGTCAGATCGGTGAGCGAGGACGACGGAAGGCCGGGATTCACGCTCCCGAACGCGGTGGTGACGATCCCGCCGATTGCGCCGAGTGTCCCGAACACCGCGCCGGCGGCGGCGAGCACGACCGAGTATCCGAACACACCCAAGAGGTTCGCGCGAACGACCCCGACGCTTCGCCGGAACCCGTCGATCAGTTCACAGTCGTCGAGGACGATAGCATGGGCATAAAACTGGACGAAGAACGTGACGAGGAGGTACACGAGAGCGAGTCCACCGACGACGATGCCCAGCACGGCGAGCAGCGTCCAACCCTCTCCCGTGGACACGTCGCTTACCGACGCGCCGACGATGCCCACCAGAACGGCGAACACGACGACGAACGCGAACGCGACGTTGACCGCGAGCAGGAGCACGTACGCCAACAGCAGCGAGACGTAGTTCGCTTTTCCCTCGGCGAGGAAGGTGTCGACGCTCGTCGTCCCGCGGATTGCCTCGCTGGCCATCCCGAGGAGTCCGCCCTGAACGAACGGTAAGACGAGCAACAACACGCCGGTGGTGCCGAGCGAGACCACTGCCGCAAGCACGGGGCGACTCGGCTCCACGAGGAGGTTTGGCAGCTGAGAGACACCGAACAGCGCCATGATCGCGACGAGGATCGGACTTCGCACGACCCCGCTAACCGCGGGCCGGATGGATCGGAGGGCTGACATGCCCACGAATTACCGTCTCGGTAACATAAATCCCGGTTGTTGCCGTTCTGTCTGTGCAGAATACAGTGCGCGAGACCACCGCCCCTGATGGCAGGTTCTACAGGCGGAGCAGGCCGAGTGCCTCGGGGCTTGACCCCGAGGCGGTTCCAGGGCGATTCGAGGCGGATCGTCGAAGGCATGATTTTATCGTTCCGATCGGTTCACATCAATCTCCGAGAGGTTACAGTCTTCGAGGTCAGAACACAACACATGTCTGGCGATGAGTCGGGTCTCGACTCTGGGGACGACGACACCGGTTCGGGGGTCGAGAGCGACGGTTACGAGGACACACCGAGCACGCCTTGGGAGCTCCTCGTCGTCGTGGTGTTGCTTGCGGTTCCCGTCGCGGTTCTCCCATCCGGGACCGGTGACCGCACCGTGGTGAGTCTCTGGGGTCTCCTCAACACGGGGTCGGAGGCCGGCGTCGGGGGGATCCGCCTCTATCCGCTCTGGACGTACTTCGCCGACCAACCCCGGCCGTTCGGCACTCTCCCCGCCTCGATTCAGGTCTGGCCGCTCGCGACCGTGTTTCACGTCCTCGCAACAGCCAGTGCCGCGTCCGGGGTCGTTCTCGACCGCGAGGATCGCCGCGTGACCGGCGGGCTGCTCGTGCTGGCTGCGCTGGCGACGCTCTGGGTGACCGCGGGGGTTGCAGGCCGATTCGGCGGAGTCGGTGGCCCCCGGTTCGTCGTGCCGCTGTTAACGTTGGCGACACTCACACTCGTTGGGATCGCGTATCGTCGTGATCTGGCTCGCGTCGTCCCCCGTGACCCATCGTCGTGACCCTCGTTGCACCGACGGTCGATCGCCCGGTATTACTGCGGAGAATTTCATTCTCAACGCGGGCCAGAGCCTATTCGCTCGTCGGTGGTGATCGTGATGGTGGAGCCGGAGAGGGTTCGATCGGGGAGCATCGCGATAATAAATTGGCTCAAACTAACTGCGGATCAGGACTCGACGATGACCGAGACGCTTGATCCGTCGATTTCGATATTCACCTCGGCAGTCTCACCCGGCTCAGCTGTGAGATCGGCCGAGTCGGCCTCACCGGAGCGTTCTGCAGTTAGCGTATAGTCGCCGGGTTCGAGACCCTCGATCGAATACTCACCAGTATCGGTATCGGAGTTTGTTTCTCGGACGACAACCTCGTCTTCACCTTCTCCCTGCGTCAGTTCGATATCGAACCGCTGTGGAATGTCATCAGCATCCGTACCGATACCCTCGATCGACGCCTCCGCATCGAGTTCGAAGTCCTGCGTCACGTCGTCGGTTTCGAACTCGACGGTTTCGGTCGCCGTCACGTAGCCGTCGGCCTCGACCTCGACGTCGTGATCGCCGATCGGGATCTCTGCCTCGGTTTCGTAGTTGCCGTCCGCGTCAGTCGTCGCAGTGAACTCCTCTCCTGCTGGCGTGCTGACAGTGATGTTCACGCCCTCGATCGGTCCTTCCCCCTCGCGGCTATCGGTCACCTGTCCGGACAGCGACATCGTTTCTCGTTCGAGTTCGATTGATGGCTGTTCTCCGAACTCGTCAACACCCAAACTTCCAGACGCGTAGCCGTCAGCTTGTGCGTCCACCTCATACGGCGTGCCCACCTCCTCGACAGGGACCGTGAACACGTAGCTACCGCCGATCATCGCATCCACGACGCTCCCGTCTTCACCTACCAGTTCGACGCTGGCGTCGACCGCCCCATCTCCTTCCGCTGAGATCGGCTCACCGGTTTCCATGTCCACGACCGAGCCAGTGATGAGTGCACGGTCAGGAGAGATCTCGATGTCGTCACCGGGTGCCACCTGCCGCTCGTCGTATTCAGCACGATCGGTATTCTCGACGATGAGCGTATAGTTGCCCTCAGAGACGTCGTCGATTGTGAACGTTCCGTCTTCGGCTGTTGTCGCGGTTAACGGGCCTGTATTTCCGTCGGAGTCGTCCGGCTCACCTTCGGTTCCATTCCCGGTCTCGTCGGTCGGAGGTGAAACCGGTTCGAGAGTCACGTCGAGTCCTTCGACCGTCTCGTTTTCTTCGATGTCGTACACCGTTCCCTGCACGGTATCGCTACCGCCAAGCAACCCAAGGCCCCACACGCCTGCGACCAGCACGATCAGCGCGAGGCCGCCGAACAGCAGAGCCTTCCCGACCACCGGGGTGAGCAACCCATCGTCGGACCCCGACCCTCCGAGCGCGTCGGCCGCTGCTCCTCCCGTGTTCGGTGATTTCAACGCCGGGACGCGCTGATACACACGGCTTCGTATCTCCGAACTTGAGAGGCCGTACTCGCGTGAGAGCGTCTGCACCGACTCGTTAATCGAGGCGATCTCTTGATCGATGTGTCTGCTCCGTAACGACTCTTTGGTCGACTCCCATCGGCTCTCCGTATCGCCGATTGGCGCGATCCCGCGAGTACCGTTCGGGGCGACTACGAGGTCGAACCCTGACAGCGCACTCGACTCCGGTGAGTCGGCGATCGCCGCCCGGTCGTACGTGCCCATGAACTCGGAGATTAGTCCGAGTGCGTGTTCAGCGTCACTGACGCCGACCGTGGCGGTCTGGCGTGAGCCTACCAGTTCCTCGACAATTGAGCGGTCGCGATCGTCTCCCGGAACCGAGGTCCGCCCCACGTCGAGCGCACGGAACACGCTCATATCGTCGGCGGAGTCGTCTATCGTGTATCCCCACTCGGACTCGATCCGATCCCGGAGCGCGTCCATGAACTTCCGGATCGTCGCGTCACGTGCGGTGTACACGGCATAGAACTGTTCTGTTCGCGCGTTCCGGGTTTCTCTCGCTCTAAAGAACGTGGTGAACTTCCGCTCGCGGCCCGTCTCGATCGCGAGCCGAACGCCGTCATAAAACAGCTCTTTCACCGTCTCGTTTGTTCGTCCGCCCTCGCCAGTCGGCGAGTGTTCGTTCCCCTTCGTGTCGTATACGCGTAGTGATGGCATCCGTGATCACCCCATCTTGTCGAGTAGCTGATCGAATCCGACGGTCATCACGTTCCCGTTACGGTCGCGCATCGGGACCCGCTCTCCGTTCTCGTCGGTCGTCGTCTGGTAGTACACCGGATAGATCTCCGACCCGGACGTGTCTTGGACGAGCGTCCTGACCGTCTGATTGTTCTCGACGAGCGTCTCGTTGACGTATTCTTGGAACTCGTCGAAGTACTGGTGCGCTTCGAGCGCCTGTTGTTCGCGGAACTCCTCTGCGAGAATATCACACTTCGTCGCGACCAGCAACACATCCTTGTTCGAGGCGACATCGAGGATGTCGAAGTACGGCTCGATTTCCAGCGGCTCGTTGTTGTGGTACCGTTCGACGTCGATTATCAACACGAGCGTGTTCGCTGCTTGGACCCGTTGTGAGAGGAGCCGAAGCGTTGAGTTATCGACCTCAGCGTCCGCACTCATCAGGGCACTCGGTAGGCGTTCGAGGTACTCTCCTGCGTAATCAAGACTCGAGAGCTCGATGTTTTTCGGGAATACCCGCCCGTCGATGAACTGAAATCGAAGATCCTCAACGTCCGTCTGCCCGGTCGCGTCGAGTTTCCAGCCCGTGTCCTTCGAGGCCGCATCGAGTGCGCCGACGAGCTCCATCAGGTCGCTGCTCGGGTTCAGCGGTGTATCTGACTCCCGACCTACTGCGTCGTCAAGCGCTGCGAGGTACTTCCCGACCAAGAACAACGACTTTCCAGATCCCTGTGGGCCCAACACAAAGAAACTCTCCGAGGAGTCATACGTTACGAACCGGCGGAGTGTGACGACGAACACGGCGGCCATGAGAAGATTCACGCCGATCCCATCCCACTCAACGCTCACTTCCGGATTCGGAACGAGGAGTTGTACTTCGTCTCCGACCACCTCAATGAACTGCGGGAAATTGAGGTGGTACTCTACCAGTCCGACGACGACTAAGGCGCTGATGAGATAGAACAGCAGCGTTGCCGACCGGCGGAACTCAAGAGCGGTTGCGGTGCGAGTCTCCAAGAGTTGGGGACCACCGCCGACGATACCGCCGAAGACGAATCCGCCGAGCAGCCAGACCACGTTGTCAGCGAAGTCGATGTTCGGAATAAACAGCCCAATCGAGAGCAGTCCGATAAGCGCAGAGACCGTTCCAAAGGTAAGAAGCAACCCCTGAACTCGCTTTTTTGGGTCGATTGCAACGAGCGCGAGCAACCCGAGATAGATCCCGAACATCACCGAGGAAAACTGTTCTAAATCAACAGACAACAACGGATCGAGCGAGCGGATCAGCGGCCGAACGATATCGGATGCTTGCCACGCCTCGCCGAGCGCGAGGAAGAGCGGTCCTGCTACTGCGACCATCACCCCAAAGTAGACGACGAGAAAGACCTTCTCGCCATTCTCCTCGAGGAATTCGCCAATTGCCGTCATTCGTCAATCACTCCTCCTCTTCCGGCATCCCGTCAGCCGTTTTAGGGTCTGAGGACTCTCCGTTGAACTGGACTACTTCGCTGTACTTTTCGAGGAGATCTTCTCGGATCTCTCCTTCGTCACGGAGGAAGAACTCGATGTCGCGCGGATTTTCGAGGTTCAACAACTCGTTCCGCCGAACGTAGTACCCCTCGTCAAGCCCGTAGGTGTGGTGGACGAGGATGTCGGTGTCGTCGGCTGCCGCCTTGGCCTCGTACCCGGTTTGGTACCCGTCAGCCTCTACCTCCGCACGGAGGTTATCTAGAAAAATACCGTCAATGAAGATGCCAAGACCGATGTCCCAGCTACCGCCAGCCTCGACCGGGAACGACGCATAGTTCTCGCTACCTGCGCCGAGGTTGTACGCCCCTTGGAACACGGGCTTAAGATCTGCAACATCTCCAATCTGGTCGATCGCTCGACTCATCACGCCAACGACGATATTCATCTCGTTGTACCGAGCACGGTCGCCACTGATCCGACGCTTTCGGATACCGGTGTATTTCGGATTGTATGCGTTCTTTGCGAGTTCTTCTAACGAGCCACGGAGCCGCTGACGCTCCGTGTCGTCGTCAAATAGTTTACTCCCTGCGATATCCGCGTCATCACGAAGCTGAAGGACGTCGTGCGGCTTGACCGTCTTGACGTAGTGGTAGTCCTCACTCTCAGTCGATACTGACGTGTCGCGGCTCTCGCTGTAGTTCTCCCGGAGATCCCGGTACGTGTCTTGAGCGCTGGTAAACAGGTCTCTAGGCCCGTTGAGCTCTTCGAAGAGGTCGACGGTACCGGCGTAGAGGTCGGCTTTGCGCTCTGCCTCCTCAAGATCGTCCTCGAGATCGTCGCGCCGCCGTTCGATGCTGGCTGTCTCGACTGCCTCGTCTTTAACCATCTCCTCGAACGCCCGCTCGATATCGACAAAGCTCGCTCCGGATTCGATCCGTCGACCAAGTTCGTCGATGTCACGGGAGTGATCCTCGTCGAGTTCTGTCCGGGTTTCTGCGAGGATGTCACGCCGACGGCTCTCGGCCTCGTCATCGATGGTTCGTACGAGGTTGGCGGCGGAGAACTCCGGCTCGATTGACAGCGAACTGCCCGCACGTGAGATGGCGAACACCTCGTTGTCGTCAAGTTGGCTCCGCTTCATCCGGTAGTTCTTTTGTGCCTGTTTGCGCTCCTCTTCGCTGGAGGTGTCCCACGGCAGTATTGACTCTAAGGTCCCCTCCTCCTCGTTCATCCGAAGGAAGGACTTTTTCGCGTCAGTGAGGTCGGCCAGCGAAGCGTTGATCCGGCGCTCGACATCGCTGATGTTGATCCCGACACGGTCGAACTCCTCAGAGAGGCTGCTCACGGCGCCACGCACTCCGCTGTCGTCGACCGCTTCGATCTGGTCTTCTGTCTCGGCGTTTTCAACCTCGCGGGCGAACGTCTCCAACTCCATCTCAAGGCTGTCGACCATGGCGTCGACATCGATTGAGCGGCAGTCTTCGTACTCCTCGTACAGCGTTCGCACGGAGCGCTCCCAGTCGTCGACCCGGCGATCCACCTCGTCCTGCTGTGCGCGGCGCTGCTCTTCGAGTTCTGCCTCGGCATCGCCGAGATCCGACTGGAGTCTGTCGCGCCGGTCTGTCGCCTCCTCGAGCTTCGCTTCCAGTCGGTTGAGCCGAACCCCAGCATTGATCGTCTCGTCCTCCAGCGCGAGGAGGTAGCTGATGGTGCTTTCGACGCGGTTGTCGTCGACCGCACGGAGTCGGACGAGCAGATCCTTTCGATGGGCGATTCGGCTCAATTCGTCACGAATCACATCTCCGAGTTGTTTGTCGATGCTGTCGACGAACTGCTCGCCGTCAGTGCTCACTTCGGCGGTTGCCCGTATCGATCCGCCGATCACCTCGATGCGTTCGATGATTTCGTCAGCTTCGGCTTCCGCCTCTGAGATGATCTCTCGGTAGATAGAGACGGACTCGTAGTCGAGTTCGGTGAAGAGGTCGAGGTCGAGAAGTGACTTTACGTTGTTGAGCCGAGTTTCAAGATCCGTCCGGTCTGAGTCGTGAAGTTCCCCGTTCATTCCGTCCGGACTCCACTCCCGGGACAGGAATCGATCGACACCGGCGTAGATGTCTGCTTCCGCCTCAAGAGCGTCCTGTTTTGCGTTCAAGATGTCTTTTGTCACCGACTTGGCATCTTGGATCGCGTCGACATTGTACCGAAGCACCTGCGGAACGCCGATGGTGAACGGAGCGTACGAGGGCGTGTCCGCGAACGGATCTTCCATGTCCATCATATTGTAGTACGTCGCGATCAGGTAGATGGCGGCCCGGTCGAACTCTAGTAGCGCATCGGAACTCTGCAGGATGTTCGCCTTCTTTCCGCCGAACCCCGTCGGGTCGATTGGGATGAGGATACGATCCTTGAATAAGTCATCGCCCTGTAGGCTTAGATGTTCGAGTTCAGAGAGCGCAGCGTGGGCGTTTGCCGCCTCTGATCGCCCCTCATCGTCGTTCGGGAGAACACCGAAGAGCGTTATCTCGGCGGTCCGCTGAGTGCGTTTCAGGTGCTCGACTAGGTCGATGAAGATGCCTGACCCGGACCCGCCGCCGAGCCCGGCGATGACGGCGACCTTACCGCGACCAGGGAGGTCAATGGACGTCCGGACATCGTCGTCTTCGGCATATGCTTTATAATACAGCCCCTTTCCGAGGCCCCGTTTGCGGACGACACCGGTCGCGAAATCGAGGTTTTCGTTGATGAATTCTGGTTGCAGCCACCAGTTTTCTTCCTCCATCCCGACGCCGGAGGCGATCCGCGGCACAGCCGCCTGTCCGATCAGGTCGTTCTGATCGTGCAACTGGATATTCCGGGTGAGCGGCAGGTACTCGATGGTAATCTCGCCAGGCCGACCAGTGTGTTGATTCCGGAGCTGGTCTTTTGTTTCTTGGATCTGTTCTTCGATCTCCTGAATGCGTTCGATATCACGGTTCTCTTCCTCCTCAGCCGTGTCGATGATCGTAACTGTCAACGACTCTGGATTTGGGCGCGGGCGCAGGACGGCCTCCTGGACCCAGTCGGCTTTCAGCAACTCGTATGTGATAGCCTTCCCAGCACCTCCTACTGCAAATATCCTGCTTGGGAGATTCATGCTGACAAACGATAGTCACTACACTGATCAATAAACTATTCGGTAACCAAACAAAAACGAACCGCTGGTGGTAGCAGTAGTCTTCGGACGTTTAGACACCGCATTTTTACCCCGTTGAAGTACCTGTTACTCGGTAACAGACCGGTTCGAACGACCCAGCCTCTCGACCGGCGCCGACACTCAGTCGTCGTCTGTGGCCGCGGCGTCGGGCCGGTACGCCTCGCTTATCACCTTCCACCTCCCCGACCGGAAGCGCAGGTAGTTGATCGTCGCTGGAATCGTCGTTTCCGCGAGGAATGCCAGGTACAGTCCCCACAGCCCGATCGCTGGGAGCGCGATCTCTGGGGTCGTCACCGACGTGAGCGGCACGTCGAGCGACGGCACCGCGTCGGCTGCGCCGACGTAGGCGAGCGGAATCGAGACGAGGAACATGCCGACGAACTGGCTCGCGAACGGGACCTTCGTGTCGCCTGCGGCGTCGAGGGGGCCGGCTGCACCACCCGACACGCCTTGGAACACGACCGCGACGCAGGCGGCGTACACGAGGTTCACCGCGATCGGTACCTCGGGACTGTCTGGGCTATCGGCGAACAGGACGACGATGTCGGTCGCAAAGAACGCGATGAGCAGGGCGCTAACGACGTACGTCCCGACCGAGAACCGGATGATGTCGCGGGCGTACGCCTCCGCCTCGTCGGGGTCGTTGACACCGAGTTCCTGTCCGACGAGACTCGACGACGCGAGGCCGAATCCCCACCCTGGCGTGTTCATGATTCCCCAGATCCGCCGGGCGATGACGAACGCTGCAACGGTGTTCTCTCCGAAGATGTCGAGAATGGAGAGCATGGGGAACTCCGCGACGGTCCACACGAGATTGCGTGCGCCGACCGGAACGCCGATCTTCACGAGGTCCCGAAGCATGTCGGGGTTGAGATACGACCCGAACGGCGCGATCGCCACTGGGAACGCGCCCAGCACGGGCAGGCTTCCCCGCGCGAGTCCGATCGCGAACCCGGCGGTGACCCCGACGTTTGCGAGCACTGTACCGAACGCGGCTCCCTCAACACCCATGTCCAGCCCGAAGATGAACGCGGCGCTGAGGAAGATGTTGGCGACCGCTCCGCCGGCCCGCACCTGCATCGCGGTGTATGCGTCGTCACAGCCGACGAGCACGCGGCTCCCGACGAGGTTGAGCGCGGCGAACGGAACGCCGAGCCCGACGACCCGGAGGTAGTCGGCACCGAGCTGGATCGCGCGCTCGTTGCTGCTGATGAGCGAGATGAGCTCGTGGGGGTACGTCCAGAAGACGGCCGTCACCGGCAGTGTAACAACCACCACGAGCAACGTGCTCGCTCGCACGGCGTCGCCGAGTTCGGTGAACGCCTCGGCGCCGTACCGCTGAGACACGAGCGCGATGGTGCCGCCGGCGACACCGCCGCCAATGGAGAAGGCGAGTCCCCAGAAGGGCCCAGCGAACCCGACACCGGCGACCGCGCTGGTGCCGACGGCGACGCCAACCATCGCCACGTCGACCGCGTTTTTCGACATTCGGGCGATGCCGGTGACGATCCGCGGCCAGGCCAGATCCGTCGTCCGGACCACGCGGTGGCGGTCTATCAGCCCGAGTCGCGCGAGCGCGAAGCCGATATAGAGGATGACGAGACGAAACGGATTCGGAACGGAGACCACTGGAACTACCCATCCTTCCCGCCGCTTGATAAAGGGAGTTGGTCACGCGGCGGGCGTTTCCGCATTGACTCGTGTGGACACGTATCGTGCAGACCGATTCACAGCCATGCACGGAGGAAGCCTGTAACCGACCCTCCCTACTTCGTTCGGTCTTGCGACCTCGCTCGCTGAGGGTAGCGTGGGACCGACGGTCCCGCACGACTTGAGGCCGGGGGATCCGCCTCGAACCTGCTGATCAGTCGCGGGAGGAATCCGGCTGCGCTCACGCGCCCGAGACGAGATAAACGGCGAGCGCGGCGAAAACGATCCCGAGAGCCTTTCGAACGGTAAACGCCTCACCCAGCACCAGAAATCCGATCACCGAGGAGAACACGAGAAACATCGCGAAGATGGGCGTGACGACGCTCACGGGACCGAGCGCCAGCGACCGGTACAGGGCGAGGATCCCGATTCCTAAAAAGAGACCGGCGGCGAGCACGTGTATCATCTTCGGTGACGACAGGTGGGCGGTGAACCCCTGATTCGTGTACCACACCACCCCGAGCGCCATCACGATGAGAAGGCTGTTCGAGACGACGACAGCGACGTCGCTCGGGACGGCGTCCGGACCGGTCGTCGCGACACGCATCAGCGGGGAGACGAGCGCGTATGCCCCCATCGCGAGGAGGGCGTACGGGAGATAAGTGGCGTCCATGTGCTTGGGTCGGCCGGACCAAACAAGTGCCTACCGACCGCCGATGGAGTCGGCGTCGCCGTCCGCGTCGTCGCCGGAATAGCCGGTCGCGTCCGCGCCGGTCGCACACGTCGGAAACGTGATCGACGGTGTACACCGCGAACGCGACGAGTGCCACTACGACCGGCGCAGGCGACAGCGGCACCCCGAGCAGCACGATGGCGATAAGTGCCTCGACCGCGGCGACTGCCGCGACGAGCGGCACACCCGCCGCATACGCCGCGACGCCGACCGCCTTCCAATCGGGAGGGATGGGATATGTATCAGTTCGTCGAGGAGTAAATGAAACCAGAACCGGAGCTGTATACACGGCGCTGGCGTGCGGTTCAGAATGTGAGCCCGTCTCCGCGTTCGAACCACGGCCGTCGCCGTTCAGTACGCTTTTGGGGTGAGCGGCCGACCTCTCGCGTATGGAATCCGCGTTCGACCACGTGATGATCCGCGTCGAGGACCTCGAAGCGAGCCTCGACTGGTACGAGACGCATCTGAACTACGAGGAGAAGGGACGCTGGGAGGCGGACACGTTCACGAACGTGTTCCTCGGCCCCGAGGACGTCCACGAGGCGGGCGCGCTCCTCGAGCTCACCTACAACCACGACGGACGCTCGTACGAGATGGGGGACGCGTGGGGCCACATCGCGGTCCGCGTCCCAGAAGACGAGTTACAGGAGTCGTACGACCAGCTGATTGCCGAGGGCGTCGACGACTACCGCGACCCGGAGTCGTGTGGGAACCGCTACGCGTTCGTGAAAGACCCCGACGGCCACGAAATCGAGATCGTCAAGCGCGACCACGGCGCGAAGTGGAGCCTCGATCACACGATGGTCCGCGTCGAGGACGCCGACGAGGCGCTCGGCTACTGGACCCGCAAGTTCGAGTTCGACGAGACCGGCCGCTGGGAGGCCGACACGTTCGCGAACTACTTCGTCGAGCCCGCAGATGCACCACAGGAGGCGATGTCGCTCGAGCTCACCTACAACTACGACGGTCGCACCTACACC
>JARVCL010000059.1:0-15360 GCA_040405695.1 Halorubrum sp.
CGACTGGATGGGGACCAAGCACATGAGTGCTCTCGAGACGTCGCTCCGAGAGAACGTGCTGTGGGCGATCACGCTGAGCGAGGAGAACGGCCGTGTCACCACGTATCTCGACGGCACGTACCAAGACTATCCTCGCGGAGACATCGGCGGTCGATGGCGGCCCGACCAGTAGCGTCGCGTCACGTCGTGTCGTCTCGCACCGTGTCAGGGACGATCGAGGCCGTCGGCGGTCTCACGACGGGCCGACCGGGGAGCGTCTGCAGAGACACACGAGATCGTGCAGATCGTCGATCTCGTAGGTCGGTTCGACGGAGAGGTCGAACGACTGTCGGTGTGGACGGCGGATGAACGCCGAGTCGATCCCGGCGTTGTCGGCGGCTTCGATGTCCGACTCGTTGTCGCCGACGAACAGCGCGGTCGTCGCGTCGAGGTCCTCTAACGCCCGTTCGAGGTAGTACGGCGACGGCTTCTTTCGCGAGAGCCCCGCGATCGAGGGCTCGCGTCCGTACACGACATCGAACCGCTCAGCGAGACCAAAGTGGGCGAGAAGATCGTCGAGAGTGGCCTGTTGGTTCGACGAGACCACACCCAGCGGCGTATCGACCTGTCGAAGGGCGTCGACGTCGTCGTACGGGGTCTTCCGTCCCGCGCGGGCAGCTTCAGCCTGCGCGGCAGTCGCCGTCTCGTCGCGAACGCGCCAGAACTCGGCCGGGTCGAGCCCGTACTCCGCACAGATGTCGTTCAGCGTGGCGGGGTCGACGCCGACAGCGACGTCGTCCACGTGCGCGAGGTCAGGATCGGTCACGTCCTGTCGCTCGAAGGCTCTCCAGGCGGCTTCTCGAAGGGTGTCGAACGGGGTCCGCCCCACGAGCACCCCGTCGTGATCGAGAACGACGGCGTCGTACACGACCCCTCATCGGCGGGTAACGGGCAAAAAGCTTTCAGTCCGATCCACCGTGTACGCAGATCACGGTCCACCGAGGCCTCCGACGGCAAAATACCGCACTCTTACCGCTCGCGACGACTCCCGCACTTTCAATACCCGGCGTGCCGAACCGTCGAACCGGATCATGAACATCTCTGATATCGCAGTGCCGGAGTATGTCGAGGTCTCCGCGGACGAGCGTCTCGCCAAGGTCCGGTCCATCTTCGAGCGTGAGAACCCCAAGGGTATCGTCGTCACGGAGGACGGCGAGTACGCGGGTGTCGTCGGCGAACGACAGCTCGTCCGCTCGCGTATGGAGGACGACACGAAGGTCTCTGTCGTGATGAAGCCCGCTCCGACGGTCAAGCGGACCGAGGACGTCCGTGAGACGGCTCGGCTCCTCGTCGAGGGCGACGTGAAGATCGCCCCCGTCTACGAGGGAGAACAGCTCTTCGGGATCGTCACCGTCGACCAGATCCTCGAAGCGGTGCTTGATAGCCTCGACGCGATCACCGTCGATCAGGTCGCCACGACAGACGTGATCGGCATCAACGACGGTGACAGCGTCGGGCAGGCGATCAACCGGCTCCGAGAGAACGGGGTCTCTCGACTACCGGTGTTGGACGACGACGGTCAGCTCGTCGGCGTCGTCACCACGAACGACATCGTCGAGTTCGTCGTCCGCGACGAGGAACGACAGGGCAGTGGCGACCGCGCCGGCGATATCGACCGAATGCTCGATCTCCCCGTCTACGACATCATGACGAGCCCCGTGGTCACCGCAACGGGCGACGAGACGGCGAAGGCCGTCGTCTCGCGGATGTTCGACAACGACATCTCGGGGCTGGTCATCACTCCTGCGGGAGCCGACACCGTCGCGGGAATGGTGACGAAAACCGACGTGTTGCGCGCGCTCACCTTCACCGAGGAGGACTCGATGGACGTGCAGATCACGAACGTCGACCTCCTCGACCGCATGTCCCGAGAGCACGTCGTCGAGTCGATCGAGAACGTCGCGGACAAGTACGCCGAGATGCAGGTGATGCACGCACACGTGCGACTTCACCGGCACAAAGAGAAGCTCCGCGGGACCCCGCTCATTCAGTGTCAGATCCGCCTTCGAACGAATCAAGGGCAGGTAGGCGGGTCCGGCGAGGGGTACGGCGCCGAACACGCCTTCCACGTCGCCCTCGACAAGCTCGAACGCAACGTCCTCGAGATCAAAGGCGTCAACGCCGACGAGGAGTATCGCGGTCAGCTTCTCCGCAAACTCGGCGAACTGTAGCCCGGTCGAAGCGCGGTCGCCCAGCCCTCTCACCGCCGTCTCGTTCTCTCGTATCTCGCTTCTCTTCCATCCCCGTCTTCACACTGCCGCGAGGGTCTCACGGTTCCACACGTTCCCGATCCGCTGCCGTGTTCAGTCGTCGACACCCGCCGCCAGGCCGTCTTCGACGATCCGGAACGTTGCGGCGTCGCCGGCGGCTCTGGATCGGTGTTTCTCCAGCGTCACACGTCGATTGCCGCCCCGGAAGCGGTCGACCCGGAGGATCGTCCCGGTCCAGTGGTTGAGCGTGTTGCCGCCGAGTGCTCTGTCACGGTCGGCATCGGGGTCTCTGAACACTTGGTTCGTTATCACCACCGCGAGGTCGTGTCTGCGGGCCAGCGAGAGCAGGTGCGTTACCTGCTTTGTGACCTTCCGAAGCGACTCGCCGCCTTCCGTGTCGCCGGCGCGCTCTAACCGGTAGAACCCGGTCGCAGAGTCGAGAACGATCAGATCCACCTCCTCGGCCAGCTCTTCCGCGTCGCGGACGGCCTCGCGCTGATCGTCGAAGTCGTACGCCTCCGTGATCACCAGCCGTGACGCGAGCGTATCGACGCTCTCGTCGGCGTCTGTCCGGTCGACGCGAGCGGTCGCAATCTGCTCGAATCGGTCGATTGAGAGCCCTTCCGTGTCGATGAACAGCGACCGGTGGCCGCCGGCAGCGAGCTCGACTGCGGCCGCGAGCGCGAGGTTCGTCTTCCCCGACGCCGGTGGCCCGTACACCTGCGTGACGACCCCACGCTCGAACCCCCCGCCTATCAGCTCGTCGACCGGATCACAGCCGGTCGGAATCGGATCGCTCACTGTCGGAGGTTCTCTCGGGTTCGTATTTAAACGGTCGGTCGCGGTGAGCGGCGTGGGCGAGAGAGTTAGATCGCCATGGAGGCCGCACCCGTCGCGTCTCCGCCGCGCCACGGCCACGGGTGGTGCCCGAGTCGGATGGACGGCTGGGCCACCCCCAGTATCTCGTCAGGTCACCGTGCCGCCAGCCACTCGGCGAACTCTCCGGTGAGGAAGTCTGCGTACTCGACGACCCCGAGGTACAGCGAGACGAAGACGACGATCACGACGGGGACTCGGACGATCCAGATCCAGAGGTCGCCGAGCCCACCCAGATCGCCGATTCCCGTTTCGAGTTCGTCGCGAGCGACTTCGGGGACTGCCCAGCCGACGAATAACGCCAGAAGGAGCGAGCCCAACACGAGGAGGATGCTGTCGGCGAAGAGATCCAGCAGGTCGAGGAACACCAGATCGATCGTCACTGGAATTCCCAGCGCGAAGACGGCGACACCGAGCGCAACCGCCGCGGGGACCCGAGCGACACCGAACTCGTCTATCAGGTAGGCAGCGAGCACTTCGAGGATGCTGATCGCCGACGAGAGCGCTGCGATCCCGACCATCCCGAAGAACACGGTCCCGATGAGACGTCCCGCCGGGATCTCCGCGAACGCGGCGGTGAGGCTCACGAATATCTCTCCCGCCCCGCCGTCACCAGGGGTCAGGCCGGCTGCGAAGAGAAACGGGAAGACGACGAAGCCAACGATCACGGCGATGAGGGTGTCGAGTCCGACGATCACACCGGCGTCCTCTGCGAGGTTCCGATCCTCACCGAGGTAGGAGGCGTACGTGATCATCACACCCATCCCGAGTGAGAGGGTAAAGAACGCTTGACCGGCGGCAGCCGGCAGAATGCTCGTCCAGTTCGCGGCGATGACGCCGAAGTCCGGCGAAAGGTAGTACGCGTACGCCTTTCCGGACGCGTCGAGAGTGAAGCCGTACGCCGCGAGCACGAGCAAGAGGGCGACGATCGCCGGCACCATCAGCTTCACCGCGATCTCGATCCCGCTTCGGATGCCGGCCGCGATGATCCCGATCACGAGCGCCATGAACAGCGCGTGGAACAGCAGCGAATCGAGCCCCGTGGCGACGCTCCCGAACAGCGCCCCAGCCGCCTCGGGACTCGCGGCACCGGCGGCGTAGCCGTCGGTCACTCCGATCACGGTGTACCGGAGGAACCACCCTGCGACGACGCTGTAGTACGACAGGATGATGAAGCCGGTGACGACGAACAGATAGCCCACGTACTGCCACGTGCCACTGCCCAGTTCGCGGATTGCGCCAACGGGATTCAGTTCTGTCCGGCGACCGACGACGAACTCGACGAGCAACGCCGGAAACCCGATGAGCACGATGAACGCGAGATACACGAGAAGGAAGGCCGACCCGCCCTCCTGTCCGGTGATGAAGGGGAACCGCCAGATGTTACCGAGTCCGACTGCGCTTCCGACAGCAGCGAGTATGAAGCCGACACGCGTAGCCCACGTTTCTCGTGCCATGACTGTCGAGGAATTCTGATGATAATATAAAAGTGTGTTCGTCGACCCGAGCGTTCGGGGAGTAAACCAAACGAACGTTCATCAGACACACGGGACGAGTGCGTTCGGTGAACACCGTGTATTTAATAGCCGAAGGGTGACGTGTTCCCACATGGAACGCGTTGACGTCGCCATCGTGGGAGGCGGACCAGCGGGTGCCGCCGCGGCGCACGCGGCTGCAAGCGCCGGAGCCGATGCCCTCCTGTTGGAGAAGGGGGTGCCGCGACAAGACCGGGACGGGCTCGGTCCTGACTCGACTGACGCTGCCGGCATCCTCGATTACTGGGTCGACATCATGGGGATCCACCCCGACGAGTTCGACGACGGCGTCGTCCAGCGAGAACTGGAGCGTGCGGAGTTTCGTGGCCCCTCCGAGTCCGCGACGCTGTACTCCACTGGAATCGACTCCTCGTACGACGCGTTTGGATACACGTTCCAGCGTGCTCGGTTCGACGACTGGCTCCGCGAGCGCGCCGAGGAGGCTGGCGCGGAGTACCGAATCGGGGAGTCGGTCCGTGACGTGCGGACTGACCTCGACGCGCCGGTCCGTGAGACCGGAGCCGAGATCGACGCTGGTGGCGAGGCTCGTGGCACGCGCGCTGGCACCGACGGCGGGACGGTAGGACCATCCCAACAGATGGCCCCGGCGCCTCGTCACACCCTCGAGTTGGCGTCCGGCGAGCGCGTCGGTGCAGACTTCGTCGTGTTGGCGGACGGTCCCCAGCGGACGGTGACGAATCGGGTGCTCGACGAGTACCTCCCGGACGGCGAGGGGGGATCGGACCGGCTCGCCCCCCCGGAAGCGAACCACATCGCCTATCAAGAGTATCGACGCGTCCCCGAGGCGGTGTACGAGGAGCTCGACGACGCACTCGTCTTCTGGTGGGGAGTCATCCCTGGTGAAACTGCGTACCCGTGGATCTTCCCGAACGAAGAACGGATCTGCCGGATCGGTCTGACGATGCCCATCGGGATGGACATCGACGCGTTCGACGCCGACGCGTACGAGTTGCTCTCCCCGGACGACGAGTCGATCCCGAGCGGTGCCGAGTACATCGAACGCCTGCTCGAGTGGCAGTTCGGCGACGAGTACGATGTCGAGACCGACTTCCCGCTCGTCGAAGACGCGGGGAAACGGGGCGGAACCGAGACGTACCCAATCTCCTCGACACGTCCGATCGACTCGCCGACCGAGGCGGGAATCGCGGTCGTCGGCGGCGCGATGGGGGCGACCTCCGCCTTCCACGAGGGTGGTGACCACGTCGCGGTTCGAACGGGCGCCATCGCCGGCGAACTCGCCGCAGAGGGCGATCTAGCCGCCTACAACCGTCGGTGGAAGGAGGCAATCGGCGACGAGGTGGTGCGTAACGTCACGATGGCCGACATGGTCGCCGAGTACGATCCCGCAGACTGGGACCGGATCATCGGCGCTGCAGACGCAATGCTCGCCGCCGAGACGGACGACGGTCTGCTCTCGCAGCCGTACCGGTCAGGGTGGGAGTCGCTGAAACTCCTGCTTGGGTACAAGTGGCACAAACGACGAGTGAAACGCGAGTACGTGAGCATCGCCGAAGACGAGTACGTCTACTGACTGCGGCTCCGCAGTCAGTCGTTCCCGGGGGACAGGGTTCGGAGCGCTGTCTGTGGCTCGACGAAGTACGTCGCGCCATCGGAAGTGACCTCGATCATCTCTTCTTGTCCGAGATACCCCCACTCGGTGTCGACGCCGAGTTCGAGCGTGTATATCTCGCCTTCCCGGACGATTCCGTTTGGGGACTCGCCGTATCGGTCCCACCGCGGCCCGAGTAACGTCCCGCCGTCGTGAGCGTTCCGACCGACGTTGTGGCCGACCGCGTGTTCGTACGCGGGCCAGCCACGGTCTGTGATCGTCTCACGTGCGGCGACATCGACTTCGAACCCACGGACCCCGGGTTCTACGGCCGCGAACGCGGCGTCAATTGCCGCACGGACGTCGTCGTACGCCGCTTGCAGTTCGGCCGGCGGCGAGTCGGCCGCGTCGGTCCCCGTCTCCGCAGCACCTGTGGAACCGTTCACCGTTCGAGGACGGTAAAAGAGCCGCTGGATGTCGGCCGCGTAGCCGCGGAACTTCACCCCGAAGTCGACGTGTAACACCTCGCCCGGCGGAACCGTTCGGTCGCCGGGCGAGGTGTGTCCGACCGGCGCGTCGCCGCCGGCGTGGACGGTCGGACAGTAGTCCCAACTCCACGCGCTGTCGAGGCCTTGGTCGCGCATCCGGCTGTGGAGGAACTCGACGATGTCCGCTTCCGTCCACGCAGGCATCCACGTTGCCGCCAACTCGTCGAACAGTTCGAGTGTGAGTTCGGCCGCCTGCGCGACTCTGTCGTACTCGGTCGAAGACTTCTCGCTGCGGAGTCGCCCGACGACCTCACGCGCGCTCACTAGGTTGTCGGCGTGGCCGGTTCCAGAAAGCGTGTCGACGAGCTGGAGGTACATTCCGTGGGTGAGACCGTCGGCGACGACGTCGTCGCGAGCGTAGTTGACCGCGATCTCGGCGGGGTCGATCGCCGTGATCAGTGACCGAAGCGTCGGCTCGAACGACTCGTCGTACGGATGGACCTCGTATCCGCCGAGCCCCTCCGCGTTCGGCGCGTCGTGACGACCGATCACGACGTGTCGGTCGCCCTCCTTCGTCACCAGCACGAACGTGGGCCAGACGACGTCGAACCCCAGCAGGAACGGGAGACAGGGTTCGTCGATCTCCGTCGTCTCTCTGGCGACGGTGAGCCAGAGGTCGGTGTCGGTGTCCGTGAGCAGTCCGACCGCCTGATCGAGTTTCTCGTCGACGAGGTCCGGATCCGTCATACGGGCCTCTCTCGGGGCGGGCGTATAGCCCTTCGCCCCGGCGGAGACAGCGTGGGTTCCGACGACGGGCGAAGTGTGTGGCCGTCCGGGTCGTGCGGGCCGTCACCGAGTGACTGGGGCGTGTCGCTCGAACGTCTCGGAAGGAAGCCCGTCGAGGGCGACCGACTCCACCTCGTGGGTCGGCCACTGCCCGGTCTTGGTCAGCGTCTCGAACCGATCGGCCGCGACGAGGTGTGTGTCCTCGCTTTTCGCCCCTTGCACGGTCGGATTCCAGGCGTATCCCATCGGCGCGGTCACCGGTTCGTCGCCGCCCGGAGTTGCGATCCACTCGCGGCCGGCGAACCCTGCCGCGCCGCCCTGATGATGTCGTTGCCACTCGTCTGGGAAGCCAACGGCCGCGTACGCCTCGCGGATCGCGTCGAACACGTCGCCGGCGGTGTCGGGGTCGTCACCCGAGCTGAGATCACCCGTCGCGGCGGCTCGGGTGGCGGCGAGCGCGGTGGCTTCGACGCGGGTCGCGGCGCGGTGGCGGTCTTCCAGCCACTCGGGCGGGTCGAAGGCGACCGTTCGGGTGATCGAAGCGTACAGCCCAGCCCGCTCCGCGGTGACGGAGACGAGCGCGTAGTCGCCGAGCGTCGCGTCACTCGGCGTGCAGTGTCGGTACTTCTGTGCACGGTCGCTTCCACCGACGAGCACGACCGGGGTCGAGACGTCTCGAGAGGCGAGCGAGATGTCGATTCCGGCGGCCACCTCGTACTCGGGGTCCGCTGACTCCAAGTTGCGACAGACCGTCTCGACCGCAGCCGCAACCTCGCGGCCGAGTTCGCGATACCGCTCCACGTCGTCGTCAGTGAGCGGCTGTCGAAGGCGACTCACGTCGAGCGGCTCGAAGCCGGGAACGTCGAAGTCGGCGGCCGCGGGCGTCGGCGACCGCTCCGCGACGGCGTCGGCGAGCGAATCAGTGTACCACGGGACCGATTCGACGGCGACGCGGTCGGGAAGCTCCTCGTCGACGAGGCGGTTCGCCTCCGCGTCGTCGGTGACGACTCGAAATTCGCCGTCGTAACCGGCCGCGGCGACGCCGTGGGCCGCGTCAGCGTCGACGACGTTGTCACCACCGACGAGCCATGCGAACCCGTTTGGCTCCGCGAACCAGACGGCTTCGAGCGCTCGTTCGGCGAGATACTCGTCCAATCGATCCGCGCGAGCTTCAAAATCGACCATACTCCACGACGCGCCGCGAGTCAGTAAAACGGGTCGATCGATACCGGCTCTCGATTCGACGAGGTCGGTGCTCGTGGGGGCGATCCCCACGCCTGACCCCGTTCCGAAAGGTTCAATTACGTCCCCGGGAAACGACGAAATGCGTCAAAAAGCCCCGTCGGGTTGGTAGTCTAGTCCGGTTATGACACCTCCTTGACATGGAGGAGGCCGGCGGTTCAAATCCGCCCCAACCCATTCGATTCTCACACGAAAACAAACAGGAAGCCTATGGCCTTAGCCGCGGGAGGGACCCGACGGCAGTTGCTCTGTGTGCGACGTGTTTTTATTCGTCGGCGGTGGTCTACGACCGAGAGAATGCCACGCGAACAGTATCAGGCGAAACTCGAGGGGCTCCGCGAGGACGTGCTCTACATGGGTGAGCTCGTTGCCGATCGGCTTCGAACGGCTCTCGACGCGCTAGCGCTACAGGACGGTGAACTCGGCGAAGCGGTCATCACCGGCGACGCCGAGGTCAACGAGCTCTACTTGGAACTCGAACGAGAATGCACGGACCTGATCGCCCTTCAGCAGCCGGTTGCGGGCGATCTTCGTTTCATCGCCGCGTCGTTCAAGATCATCACAGATCTCGAACGGATCGCAGACCTAGCGACGAACCTCGGACGGTACGCCGGCGACGCTGAAGAGGAGGTGTTTCCCGATGTCGATGTCCAGCGAATCGGCGACACGACGCTCGAGATGATCGACATGGCGATGACCGCCTATCAGGAGTCCGACCCGGATCGCTGTTATGAGGTTGCCGAGATTGACGACGACCTCGACGCGGCGTGTGAAGCCGCGAGCGATCTGGTCGTTCGGGACCTGATCGAGCAGGATCGGTTCCGCGACGGCGACATCGAAACGACGATGGAGAACGTCTCTCGCCTGCTGCTCACGCTGCGTGACCTCGAACGGGTCGGCGACCACGCCGTCAACATCGCCGCTCGAGCGCTGTACATGATAGAGAACGACGACGAACTGCTGTACTGATCGCACGGAGCGCCCGGAACGGCGACCAGCGTCTCTCGTCTCTCACGAATTCGCGGAGAACGCCCACGGCCGTAGTCGTGGGAGAAGTTACGAGGCGTACATTCTTGACTGCGGGCGTCGATCAGTTCGGTATGTCCGTTCGATTGTACGCCCTCGATGGGTGTCCGTGGTGTGACAAGGTGGCAGATGCCCTCGACGACGCGGCGGTCGACTACGAGACGACGTTCGTCGACGCGTTACACTCCGACCGCAACGAGGTGAAGCGGGTAAGCGGTCAACGCGGGGTGCCAGTCATCGTCGACGAGGAGCGTGGCGTGACGATGGCCGAGAGCGCGAACATCGTCGAGTACGTCGACCGGAGCCTCGCATGACCGTCTACACCGGCCGCGGCGACGAAGGAAAAACCGACCTCCGCGATCTGAGTCGGGTGTCGAAATCCAGCCCACGAATCGAGGCGTACGGGACGGTCGACGAAGCGAACGCGCTGATCGGCACGGTCCGCCCGACCGGCTACGACGACATCGACGAGACGCTTGAGACGGTCCAGAACCAGCTTCACGTCGTGCAGGCTGATCTCGCGAACCCCGACCCAGACGAAGACGCCCCCCAAGTGGAACCGACACACACGGCGGAACTAGAGGAACACATCGACGCGTTCGACGAAGAGCTCGACCAGCTCCAGTCGTTCATTCTTCCCGGAGGGGGGGCGGCAGGCGCGGCGTTACACCACGCTCGGACGGTCGTCAGACGTGCGGAGCGTCGGGTCGTCACGCTCGCGGAAGGCGAACCGATCAACGAGACGGTCGTCACGTACCTCAACCGGCTCTCGGATCTCTTGTTCACGCTCGGACGGGTGGCGAACGCGCGTGACGAAGCGCCCGAGGAGGCTCCGTCTTACTGAGACGCCAATTCGTCTCCTCCCAGTTTCACCGCGTTTCGCCGGTGCTCCCCGCAAAGCATATATTTGTCCTTCGCCAAAGGGCAGATATGAGCAAACACTTCGAAGACGCGCGGTACTACCTGGGTCGAGCAGCCGAGCACGCGAAAGCGGGGATCAAAGAGGAGTTAGCGCCCCTCCAAGAGCGAGTCTCGAAGCTCGTCGGCGACGAACCGGAAGAAGAGCCCGAGCCGTCGCGGCTCGACAAACTTCAGGCAGACCTCAAGAAACTCGAAGAGCGTGCCGAGGGCGAGGCACGCGAAGCGGTGGCCTCGGCACGAGAGCGCGTCGAGGCGTACCGCAACCGCGAGGACGAGCAGCCGGCCGAGTGAGTCGTCAACTGCCTGAGTGCGACTACACGGCCGGCACTCACCGGCCGGTTCGTTCGGGCGTCAAACAGCCGTGTGTTACCGCTGCCGTCTCTCGTTCGCGACGAGGGGATTGGACCGACAAAGCAACCCTTAAGTTCAGACACAGGGAAGCATCTATTGCTTGGGTCGGTGGTCTAGTCCGGTTATGACGGCTCCTTCACACGGAGCAGGCCGGCGGTTCGAATCCGCCCCGACCCACTCGTTTCTTCCAAGTTGATTGCGCGACGGTTCAGTGCTGTGACCCCTCGCGAGACTGCTCCGAAACCGTCAGCAGCAGCGGTGAAAACCCACGCATACGACGGGGTTTTAACCCGGGAGACAGTAGTATGATACATGGTGACACGGCACTCTCCAGTCGGTGAACGCGGGCGCTGGACTGACCGATCGGCCACCGGCCGCAGGGTGGCCAACAGGCTTATTCCCGAACCGGGTGCAGTTACGGGTAACCCCCGCGAGGAATCATGAACGAAGTTCAACTCGAAGTGGCGAAGGCGTACCCGAACGACTCGGGACGTGGTATTGCCAGGCTCGATCCCGACACGCTGTTGCATCTCAAGCTCTCGCCCGGCGACATTATCGAGATCGAGGGTGCAGAGACCACGGCTGCAAAGGTGTGGCGTGCGGACCGACAGGATTGGAACACGGACACCGTCCGAGTCGACGGGTTCACCCGCCAGAACGCAGACGTGGGCATCGGTGAGCGTGTCACCATCCGGAAAGCGGAGGCCGAAAAGGCCGACAAACTCGTATTGGCTCCGCCAGAGGAGGCGTCCGTCCAGTTCGGGTCGGACGCCGCCGGCATGGTGAAACGACAGATCCTCAAGCGTCCGGTCGTCGAGCGCGACATCGTCCCGGTGATGTCGTCGACGAACCACCCGTTCATGCGCTCGCCCGGACAGGCGATCCCGCTGATAGCGGTCGAGACGGAGCCGGACGGCGTCTGTCTGATCACCGAGGACACCGAGGTCGAACTGCGAGAGGAACCCATCTCCGGATTCGAGAAGACCGGCGGCGGGATCACCTATGAGGATATCGGCGGGCTACAAAACGAGATCCAGCGGGTCCGCGAGATGGTCGAGCTCCCGATGAAGCACCCACAGGTGTTCTCGAAGCTCGGAATCGAGCCGCCACAAGGTGTCCTGTTACACGGCCCACCGGGTACCGGAAAGACGCTGCTCGCGAAGGCTGTCGCCAACGAAACGTCCGCGTCGTTCTTCTCGATCGCTGGCCCCGAGATCATCTCGAAGTATTACGGCGAGTCAGAACAGCAGCTCCGAGAGATCTTCGAGGACGCGAAAGAGGAGTCCCCGTCGATCATCTTCATCGACGAACTCGATTCGATCGCGCCAAAACGCGAGGACGTTACCGGCGAGGTCGAACGTCGGGTGGTCGCCCAGCTGTTGACGATGATGGACGGGTTAGAAACCCGCGGACAGGTCGTCGTCATCGGGGCGACGAACCGCGTCGACAGCGTTGACCCCGCGCTTCGCCGGCCGGGCCGGTTCGACCGCGAAATCGAGATTGGCGTTCCAGACGAGGTGGGTCGCAAGGAGATTCTCCAGATCCACACCCGCGGGATGCCGCTGTCCGACGACGTGAGCCTCGACCACCTCGCCGACGAGACCCACGGATTCGTCGGTGCGGACATCGAGAGTCTCACCAAAGAGGCCGCGATGAAGGCGCTCCGTCGGTACCTCCCCGAGATCGATCTCGACGAGGAGGAGGTTCCGCCGAGTCTCATCGACCGGATGATCGTCAAGCGCAACGACTTCCGGGGGGCGCTGAACGAGGTGGAACCCTCTGCGATGCGCGAGGTGCTCGTCGAACTCCCGAAGATGTCCTGGGACGATGTCGGCGGCTTGCAGGACGCGAAACAGCAGGTTCAAGAGTCCGTCGAGTGGCCGCTGACCTCCCCAGAGAAGTTCGATCGGATGGGGGTGGAAGCGCCGAAGGGGGTCCTGTTGTACGGGCCACCGGGTACCGGTAAGACCCTGATGGCGAAGGCGGTCGCCAACGAGACGAACGCGAACTTCATCTCCGTCCGTGGCCCACAGTTGCTCTCGAAGTGGGTCGGCGAGTCCGAGAAGGCGATCCGGCAGACGTTTCGGAAGGCCCGCCAGGTGAGCCCGACGATCATCTTCTTCGACGAACTCGATAGCCTCGCCCCGTCACGCGGCCAGGAGATGGGCAACAACGTCTCCGAGCGCGTGGTCAACCAGCTGCTCACCGAGCTCGACGGGTTAGAGGAGATGGGTGATGTGATGGTGATCGGCGCGACCAACCGACCGGATATGATCGACCCCGCGCTGCTTCGTTCGGGACGGTTCGACCGTCTCGTGATGATCGGTCAGCCGGACCAGGAGGGTCGCGAGCGGATTCTAGAGATTCACACGGAGGACACTCCGTTGGCACCCGACGTTAGCCTCCGTGAGGTTGCGGAGATCACAGATGGGTACGTCGGCTCCGACCTCGAAGGGATCGCCCGCGAGGCCGCAATCGAGGCGCTACGGGACGACGACGAGGCCGAAGACGTGGAGATGAAACACTTCCGCCGGGCGATGGAGTCGGTCCGCCCGACCATCACGGAAGACCTGATGTCCTACTATGAGGAAGTCGAACGCGAGTTCAAGGGTGGCGGCCGTGATACGGTCCGCGACACCGGGGGTCGCGTCGGATTCCAGTAGCCGACCGATCGAGGTCGGCGTAGACCGGGTACCCGACCATCGTTTTTTGCTCCCCCACGTCGTAGCTGCGATAGATATGGCTGAAGAACCCGCTCGGGACGTTACCGTAGACGTAGAGGTTGAAGTCGAGGTCGACACGGACGAACTGGAGATCGAGCGAGACGACGCTACGCTCGTCGAGGCAACGTACGAGGCGAACGGTGTCGAACTCGCGGTCGAAGCCGAGGTCAAGGTCGACGACGAGAGTCACGGGGAGACAGACGATGCGACCAGTGACGAGCCAACGGGACACGAGGAGTACGAGTGAGGGTCTGTTTCGAGACGGCCCGCGCCGTGGGTTCCGCGCATTTTAACCGATACACCGGTCAAGTCGGTGTATGACCCAGCCACGTGTCCCCGGTGGCGAGGACGACACGCTGGAACTCGCCTGTGGAGAAGCCGTCGGCCTCGGCGAACTCGACCTCGGAATGCGAGAGTTCGCGTGCGACTGCGGGGAGACACACGCGGTCGTGATGGACGTGCACCCGCCGGAGCGATTCTTACCGGAGTTCCTCGTCGAGACCCTCCGCGAAGCGATAGAGACGACGAGCGAGGAGATGCCGGAGTTCGACACGCCCCACCTGCTCGGGATCGTGTTAGAGGAGTTCCCCGAAGCAGTCGTCGCTCGTGACGCGAGCGGGGACGGCGACGTGGGATACGCGATGGTGTGGGTGGCCGACTTCGACTCCCGGCGGCTCCACGAGACGATCGTCGAGCTCGTCGTCGAGCTGATGGAGCACGCGGTCAGTCACGCCGAGGATGACGACGCACTCTCGGAGTTCGAGGCGGAGATGATGCGGTTCGACGTCGAGGCGTTCGTCGACCAGTATCGCGCCGAGCGCGATCTCGAAGCCGAGGACCCGTACGCCTGAGGTCTGGCGTATAGACGGCGTGAGCGGTCGCCCACGCTGGTCTCGCGCGTCCGTCAGACGTTCGTCTGACTCGTGTCTCACTGAATACTTTACGTATCTAGCACGTGTGTAAGACACATGCACGCTCGGGAGTACGAACGGCTCCACGGTGTGCTCGCCGAGGCCGACGAGCCGCTGACGGCGCGGGAGATTCTGGCCCTGTTAGACGACACGGATGGAATCGACAGTCCCCACCGTGTCGCGACTGTATTGGGGCGGTGGGCCGAGCACGGCGACGTGGAAGTGATAACTGAGCGCCCGTACCGCTATCGACTCACCACGTGAAGCGACGCGCCGCTTCGCGGTCTCGACGGTCCGTTACAGCGCTGGCGTCTCGGGATTCGAACACCACGGCTGCATCCGAGCACACCCGCTGTGTTTGCCGTGTGCCGCTCGGCCTCGCCGACGGCGCACCGACCGGAGCCGTTCACATCGAGCCGTGACAGGGCGACGGGATTCGTCTCGATGTCCCACTTGGAACCTCGCAGTGTGGGCCGTCTCAGGGTCGAGCCCCACAGCATTCGTTTCGACTGTCTGCGAGCTGGTGGACGGGCCGCCGTCACACGCGTCATGCTTCGCCATACCTTGCGAAAATCGCAAAGTCGCTGCGAGATTCGTACTCTATCGCCGACCTTATTACGATGAGCGTACTCCCTCGCGGTAATGACCGAGGACCGGACCATTCTGCTCATCGGTAGCGGAC
>JARVCL010000060.1:0-15315 GCA_040405695.1 Halorubrum sp.
ACCAGTCCCACTCCCAGCGAGACCCGCGACGCATCGGTCGTCTGGAACGGTCCAGTAGAGTTCCCCGGCGACGAGCCGCGCGTCGCACTCGAGCGGGTCGACGACGGAGACGACGGAGCGGGTGACGACGAGAGGGCGACCGAGGGTCGAGACGGAGCCACGGCCCCCGACGAGTCGATCTCCGCGATCACGCTCCTCGGGGTCGTCGTGGCAATCGTCGTCGTCGGGGGAGCCACGTACTACCGACGGCGTGTGCGAACCGCCGCTGACGGGGACGACACACCACGAGATGCTCTGGGAGCGTCGACCGAAACGAACGCCGGCGGAGCAGCCAACGACGAGACCGGATCCGTCGAGACAGACGGCGATGCGGCGGACGGCGAACCGACCGAGGACGACGCCGACGACGCCGACGACATCGACACGACGCTGTTGAGTAACGAGGAGCAGGTGTTGCGACTCATCGAGGCGCAGGGCGGTCGGATGAAACAGGCCGACGTTGCCGAGGAGCTCGACTGGACGGCCGCGAAGACGAGCCAGGTCGTTACCGGGCTCCGCGACGAGGAGAAACTCGATGGCTTCCGACTCGGACGCGAGAACGTCCTTTCGCTCCCGGACGAGGACGAAGAGGCAGACGACTGATCAGACCGCCAGGCTAGTTCGTGTTCACGCGGACGGCTCAGAGGTCGCGTGAGCGCCCTAGGTGTCGCAGCTCTCCCCCACACTCACACCGGCCCGGCGCCTCTGAGCGTGTACCGCATTCGAAACATTCGTACAGTTCTTCGCCGTCGTCCGTGCAGTTCGGTCTCATGACAACGTATAACATGAGGAGAGGCATGACGCTGGCCCTAATATGCTTAGTATTGTTTGATCAGACCGTGAATCTCGTTGAACGAACGATCGAAACGCGTGCGGCCGGCGGCACGACGCGTCGGCCGCCAGCCAACGGCAACAGGCGATAGGCGGGTCGCACTCTGATGAGGGGGGTTCAGCTCACCGACGCGCCGTGGTGATCCAACTGTCTATCAACACCGTGAGAACGTTTGCGAACGCCGTACGTCGGCTCCAGAAGGCGACTTCTTCGGAGCTCGTTCCGTCACTTCTGACGGCGAGCAACACCGTCTCGCCGTCGACGACGAGCAGACGCGCCACCGGGAGATCCGGGTCGTGCGGCTCGTCAGGAACGGGGAGCGTCTGGACCGACGTGTCTGCGTACCGTGACAACATCTCCGGATCAGAACTCGCCACGACTGGTTCGGCCCCGCTCTCGGCAGCGGCAAACAGTGCCTCGTCGGTCGTTTCGTCGTGGTTGGAGTTGTCGGCGGCGTACACGACGGACTCTGTCGCGTCGGCGACGAGCGACCGAACACGCTCACTTATGGCTTCACGTCCCTCCATCGTCCAGACTTCCTCTTTGCGCTCGTCGTCGGCGGGACGTTCCGGCTCGATTGCCTCGAGTCGGTCGAACGCCTGTTCACGCCGGCGGTCCTGCTGCCGACGAAGGGTCTCTTTCGCCTCCGACAGCCGAACCGGGCGGAACCGTTTCGGTGACGCCTGCTGGACGTCGACGAGCCCCCGCTCCTGGAGGTTCTCGGCGGCCCCGTACACCTGCGAGCGCGGAACGTCGGTGACGCCGGCAATTTCGCGGGCGGTCCCCTGCCCGATCTTCTCGAGCGCAACGAACACGCCGGCCTCGTACGTCGAAAGGCCGAGTCGCTCCAGCGCAACACGGGCCTCCGTCTCGGGGCGCGACCCCTCGCTCTCGGCCGTCTTGCCGTCGTCACTCATGTCACGCCACCTCGGTCGCGGCGACGCGTGGGCGGTACTGGCAACGGGGACACTCGCCCACGCGAGCGTCCGCGTCCGACCGTGCGCGTCCCGTTCCGTCCGACGTACACTGAGTCACGCGTGATACGAATCTCGTGTGGTGGATCTGTTAAACCCACGTTTCCGCTGCTGGGCCGAACACCGTTACAGTGGTCCGAGGAGAAAGCACACGACTTCAGTCGTGGGATGAAATCAGGCATCTGTCACCTCGTCTCCGCGGGGGTCGAACTCGATCTCAGCCTCAGCCCCGGTCTCGGCCTTCGTGTCCGCGCGTTCCTCGTGAGTCCACCCACAGTAGCGCTCCCAGACGAGCAGGGCCGGTGGCAACACGAGCACCGCTGCCAGGAACGAGTAAATGACGCTCAGCGAGGTCAAGAGGCCGAACTGGGCGAGCAGCGGCGTCGCGGACAGCACGAGCGCCCCGACTCCGCCGGTCGTCGTGACCATGCTTCCGGTCACGCCGCCGCCGGTTCCGCGGAGCGTCCGCAACAGGGCCGTTTCGGCGTCACCGGCCTCGTTGAACTCGTCGATGAACCGGTGAGTGATGTGGACCGAGTAGGCGATACCGATCCCGATAGTGATCGAGAGGATCGTCGCCGTCAACACGTTGAACGGAATGTCCAACACCACCATCGTCGCCGCGAGGAACGCGACAGTGACGACGATGGGGGCGACGTTGACGATCCCCAGCGACGGGCGGCGCTCTAACACCCAGTAGACGGCCACGAGGAACACCGCCGTCACCCCCAACGCGGTCGCGAGGCTGACGATCGCCGAGGCGAACAGGAGATCCATCACCGACCGGATGACTACGATGTCACCGGTGGCGATGGCGTCCTCCCGGTAGTCGTCAGCAACCGATCGGGCGTCGTCGACGACCGCCTCCTCGGTGGCGTCTGCCTCCACGTCGTAGACGAACCGCATCGCAGTTCGGTCCTCAGTGACGTACTCTTCTGCCCAGTCGCCGACCGGCGAAGCCAGTAACTCGTCCATCACCTGGTCGACGTTTCGGTCTGGAACGCCGTTACCGCTCATATCGTTCGCCTCGACGAGCGCCGCGAACTCGGGATCCTGTGCGGCGAGCGTGTTCATCGGGTCGAGCACGCTCTCTGCGAGTGCCTGCCCGTCCTCTTGGAGGAAGGTGTCCGGCGGGTTCGTGCCCGCCCGGTAGGCGGACTCCAGTGAGTGGTCGGCGTCCGCCGGTCCTTCGATGTATATCGTTACCTGATCGTCTTGCCCGGTCTCGAAGTTATCACTGAGGAAGTTGATCGACTCCGTCGCGCGGTAGTCGTCGGCGTCGACGACCCCGGTAACCGCGACGTACGGGGGCAACTCCTCGTACGGCAGGAAGTCCTCGTCGTCGAACTCGGTTTCGACGTCGGTAGCGACGACGCCGGCACCGGCAGTCGCTACGAGGATCACCGCGAGCATCGCCATCGGGGCTTTTCGGCCGACGAACAGCCCGACGGGCAACACCCGACCGAGCACGGAGTCCTCGTCGCCGAGTGGTGTGGTCCCGAACTCGGGGATCGACGTGCCCTCGCGGTACTCGTCCATGAGCACCTTGGTGGCCGGTACGAACACCCCGAAGATCAGGAGCGTGAACACGATTCCGATGGCGGTGACGAGGCCGAACTCCTGGATCTGGCCGAGTTCGCTCGTCAGGTTCGCGCCGAAGCCGATCGCGGTCGTGCCCGTCACGATGAAGAAGGCGACGAGCAGCTGGTCGTTGGCGCGCCTCATCGCCTCGCGGATCCCGTACCCCTGCACGCGCTCCTCGCGGTACCGGTTTACCGCGTGGATCCCGAAGTCGATCCCCACCGCCAGCAACAGTGGCGGGACCGCCACGGTCATCATGGTGAACGGGATTCCGGCGAGTCCGGCAAAGCCGAACGTCCAGATGACCGCCATCACCAAGGCGATCAGCCCGAGCGTCAGATCGAACGGGTCACGGTAGGCGACGATCAAAAACAGAAGGATCAGCCCGGAAACCGCCGGGACGACGAGCACCAGCGAGTCGATCATCGCCTGCTCCGTCTCGATGTCGACGAGCGCTCCGGTGAACACCGTGAAGTCACCGTGGACACCGTCGGCGACCGTCTCCATCCGCGTGAGGAGTTGCATCTCCGCGTCGGTGTCTGGGGCCTCCGCGAAGTCGATCACGGCGATGGTCGCTGAGGCCGACGGATCGACCGTATTGAGATCGTCGCTCAGCGACTGTGCACGCCCCGGCTGCTCCGCGAGCATCGCTCTCGCAGCCACGCGAACCTCGGTGTCAGTTGCGTCCTCGACCGCTCTGAGTTGTGCCTCGGTGGTCTCGGCGTCTTCGTCGAGCTGCTCGGCGACGGCGGCTGCGACGCTCGACGATCCGCGCACGTCGAGCTCTGAGTGGTCCTCCAGTCGGTGTTTGACCTCGAGCATCGCGAGCACACCGTTCCGTGAGAGCACGTCACCCTCCTGGATGAGTTGGACCGACGTCTCCTCGTCCTCGAACGCCGGCTCGAACTCCTCGTTCACGCGGTCGAGCGCGTCCTGTTCGGGGATCCCCTCGGTGAACGCGTCGATGTCCGGGTCCGCCTCGACCGCCGCCAGCCCCCCAGCGAACACGCCGGTGAGGACGAGGAACGCCGCCACGATCAGCAGCGGCCGTCCGGTCACCAGTTCGTTTACCGCCGTGACGATCCGTCTGTACCCCTCGTTCATGGCTCAGTGCCCGTCGTCGACGTGGTCGTAGTCCTCGTCGATCCACTCGAAGGACGCGCCCGATCCGTCGGTCCGCGCGTCCTCGTCGAACGTCGGGTCTGTCCCCGACCCGTCGTTGGTTCCCTCCTCACGGTGCTGGTCGCCGCGGGTGGCCGCTTCGCCTGACGCCTCGGACTCGCCTCCTCCTGGTTCGTCACCAAACAGGGGGTCGAAGTCGTCGCCCTCGCCGCTGTTGTGGACTCCCGCTGTTGCGGCCGTCCCGTCGGACTCACTCGTTACGGGACCGACAGCAGCTCGGTCCTCGGCTGGCAGGTCGGACCCCTCGTCGGCTACAGCTGACCCGGATCCGGCTCCGGAGCCAGTCCCGGTTCCAGTATCGCCCACAATCCCGGGGCCGGTGCCGGTTCCGTCGCCGTCACCGAACGGAAGATCGCCACCGCCATACCGGCGCCATCCGATCACCGCGACGAGGACCACCGGGATCAACAGGAGCAGTCCCATCCCCAGCAGTGACATGCCGTCGTCGTCGACGTCGGTGACCTGAATGGGGACGTTCTGTGTCCGCGACATCTGCGTGTCGTTACGTTCGTCGTCGAACCGGAAGTCCATCGAAACCGGATACGTTCGTGGCACCGCGCCGTCGTCGGCCTCGAGTTCGAAGGCGATTCGCTCCGTCTCTCCGGGGGCGAGTTCGGGGATGAACGCCTCCGAGTCGCCGCTGTCGAGGGGACTGTTGGTGAAGATCTTCATCCGGACGTTCCGGAGTGGTTGGTCGTCGTTGTTTCGCACGTCGAACTCGATCACACCGCTCTCGCCGGCGGCGAGCGTGCCGTTGACCGCCTGTGCCCCCAGCCGATCGCGTCGTGGCTGTACCTCTGCGGTGACATCTATCGGGTCGCTCTCGCGGATGTCGGCGTGGACGTTTCGATAGCGGACGGTGAACTCCATCGTCCGAGGACCGGGCTCTGCCTCCCCGGTCGCACCAATTCGGAAGTCGACGGGCACAGCCTCCCCGGGGTCGAGACTGCCGACCGCGTACTGCGACTCGCGGGGAGCGAGCGTGTCGGGGCCGGAGTCGACCTGGAGCACGACCCCATCGACCGACCGATCACCCGTGTTGACGAGTTCGCCCCGAAGGTCGCCGTCCTCGCCGACGTGCAGTGAACTCTCGACGCCCGTCACGTCGAAGGTCTGTTCGGCTATCGGCTGGAAGCCGAGTTTCATCGTTCGGTCGGACCGGTCGTTGCCGTCGTCGTCCTCGTAGTCGATCGTCACCTCGAGGGTGTACTCTCGTTCGATGGCGTCGTCGCTCGCGGTCCCGAGGAAGCGGAGCGTCGTGGACTCACCGGCCGGGAGGTCGCCGACGAACGCCTCGGACTCGCCGACGCCTGCGCCGCCGCCGCCATCGCCGTCGAGCCCTTCGATTTCCATGCCCTGAATGGCGACGCCGCTGCCGCCCAAGTCGGCGTCCTGGGCACCCGTGCCGATGTCGATCGCGCCATCCGGGGCCGAGACGGTGACCGATGCAGCGGTCGCGTTTTCGGGACCGTGGTTGGCGATGTCGAACTCCATGATGCCGTCGTCGTCGATGGCGACGGTATGATCGACGAGCGTCGCCTGAAACGTCTGCTCTTCACCGGGTGTCAGCGACGTGAGGAGAGTCCGTGTCTGCTCGGTGCCCGACTCGTCGTCGTAAGTGACCTCGACCTCGACCGGGTAGGCCCGTTGGATGGCCGCGTCGGCCGCCGCCGCACGGAACGTTAGGTCGACAGAGTCACCGGCGTCCCACTCACCGACGAACGTCTGTGACCCCTGCCCGTCGCTGCCGAACACGACATCGCCGTCGAGCGACGTGACTGACACCGTGGCATCGGTCAGATCCTCGTCGCCGACGTTCTCCAGATCGATCTCGAAGTCACCCGTGTCGCCGACGGTGACGTCGTGGTCGCGGTCGACCACTTCGAACCGCGCCTCGCCGTCGATGTGGACCTGTACGGTGAGTGATTCGGTTCGCTCCACGGTGTTTTCACGGAAGCGGAGTTCACCTTCATCGTCACGCTCGTAGGTGACACTGGTGGCCTCTCTGTACTCGATGGTGACGTCGAGCTCGTAGGTCCCCGCGCTCGCGTCGTCGTCGACACGGATCTCGAACGGGGTGGGTCCGGCGGTGTCACCGCTGGCGATCGTCCCCACCGACTGCTGGTCGGTTCGGACCTCGACCGGCGTAAACGCGGACCGAGACACCTCAACGTCGACCGACCGGGCCTCTGTCGCCCGATCGATCGCTTCCTGTGGGTGTGTCTCACCGTCGTCGATCACCTCGCCGTCGTTGCTCACGAACAGCTCCAGCGTCCCCTCCTCACCGGGATCGAACCGGTTCTCGGGCGCACTCACGTCGAGGTCGGCGAGCCCTTCGACTGTCGACTCGGTTGTCTGTGCCGCGACCGTCGCCGGACCGCCGACGCCAACGACCGGCGCGATCATGCCGACGACCACGAGGACCGTGACCGCGACGACCCGAGGTGCCGTACTGCCCGCCCGAGAACGATACTGACTCGCCATTTGTGTTGTTTGTATCTTTCTACTAACAGCCTATATGCCTTCCGATAGCCGAACTCGTTCGGTCTGTTTCGACGGCGTAGCCGCCGCTGATCGCGTAGAACGACCGAGACAGGACCGGCCCGCTCGAGGGTGTCGGCGATACACCAGGTCCGAGCCAGAACTCGCCGCTCGACGAGTTGACGCGATCAGGGCGAAGTTTGACCGCCTACTGAGCGATTGTGGGTAGCAATCTCAACTACTGATGGTTCGACAAACACTTTAATGTGGAAAGGCGGCGGAAGAGTGCGGTCAACGGAACAAATGTCGGCGGATATGTTGGCTGTTAACCCGCCTTCAATACGAGCTGTCAGGGGGAGCAAATCGGGAGAAACGGCTTGCCATCTGTGCATTTGCTGTCGTTCGCACAAAGGAAGCCGGAGGAGGGATTTGAACCCTCGACCTATTCCTTACGAAGGAATCGCTCTGCCAGCTGAGCTACTCCGGCACGCACTCAGCTATTGCTCGATGGCAAAAATAAGGGTTCCGGAACGGCCCCGGCAGGCCACCGGGACGGGGAGAGACCGGTCGCCGCTGCTCGCCCGTACAACGGTGCCACGTCGAGACAGACATATCATAACGAAACTCGCCAATAGCTACCGGATCGTTCTGTATCGATACGATTCTTTTGGTGTATATAAGGAGAAAGGATAAATAGGGTAGTACACTCCCATCTGATGCAGTGAGGCGCCGTCGAACGGAACACCCTCGGCGGCTGCTGCTCGACCGACACCCGTGTCGGGCACCGACGAACCACCGGTAGCCATCCCCCACCGGCTGCCGGGCGTGTACTCGTCCACAGAAGTGATCCACCACCGCTGCCGTGTGATCCACGTTCCCGACGTCCCAAGCGCGAAATCGCCTCTGGGCCACGACCACCACACGGCCGCTGCTTTCGTCATGTAACGGGGTATCGCCGAGTCTCCCGGGCGTTACCGGGAGACAGGCTCAGTTCACTCGTTCGTCGTCTCGACAGCTACGTCGCCGCGTGTCCGGCGTTACCGAACGAACCGGCGGAGCGTGCCGAGCGCCGCACGCACGCCGTCGCCTGCGGCTCCGAGCACCGCCGTGGGGCGGATCTCTGCCGGAGCGACGCCGAGCTGCCGCGAGAGCGCTCCCGGACGGGCCTCGGTTCCGAGCACGACGACGGTGCGTCCCCGGACCCGAACTTCGGTCGTGAGATCCCCCGCCCGCAGGAGCCGTGCGGGACCGGTGACGTCCGAGTCGGCAGGCAGAGATTGGGCGACTCGAAGGGCCTCACCGACGCTCCGGACGTCGAGGAACACCCGGTCACCCGTCGACGTGACCGCCATCTCGACGCCGTCGACGGTGAGTGTCAGGTCCTCGGTCGTGACCGACAGCGGGACGACCGGATCAGTCCTGCTCACGGGTCGTGACCCGAACGGTACCGTCGAGCCGCCAGTTGGCGTGCTCGGCGTCGTCACCGGTGCCGCTCGGGACGTCGACGGTCATCTCTTCGAACTCGTAGATAATTTCGGCGTTTCGACCGGTCAGGCGGTCGTAGAGGCCGATCGCAAGGTCCGGCCACGTGGTCGTCTCGTCGATACGCTCCTCGGGAGTGTCAGCTTCAGACATACCACCTGCGTGAACGGGCCGCACTGATATATAAGTTGTCGCCGCGATGTAACGATCCCGACCCCGGGCGACGATCACGCACGAGTCAGCCGCACATCGAGGCAGACGTTGTACTCGTGTGGCGCGTACGATCGAACGACGCGCTCGGTGTCGACAGCGACCTCGTACGCGTCGCCGGCGGCCTCCCGAATCGCTCGCACTCCGGGACCGAACGGATCCGCTTCATGTTGGATGTCGTAGTAGTGTACCACACACTCGTCGCCGGCCAGCGACACTGCGGTGTCGAGAAAGGCGTCCGCCGAGTGTGGGAGATTCATCACGAGACGGTCCGCGCTGTCGGCGTACGCGGCCGTCGTCTCCCGGACATCGCCGGCGACGGCAGTCACGCGGTCTGTCACGCCGTTTCGATCCGCGTTCTCACGGAGGTAGTCGATGGCCGTCTCGTTGAGGTCGCAGGCGACGACTGCTGCCCCGCGGGCGGCCATCGGGATCGCGTACGGGCCGACGCCGGCGAACATGTCGACGACGAACTCGTCTGTCCCTACCTGTTCGATGACGCGGTGACGCTCGGTCGCCAATCGGGGAGAGAAGTAGACCGCGGCCACGTCGAGTGCGAACTCGTGGCCGTACTCGCGGTGGATGGTTTCGGTTCCGTTCCCGGCGAGTACGTCCCACTCTCGGACGCGTAGTTCCCCTTCGACCGGCGACGCACGGTTGAGCACCGTCGCACACGGCAGGTCGGAGGCCATCACTGCGTCGGCGATCTCGCGGGCCCGTTCGGTGTCGTCCTCGTCGAGAATGACGATGTCACCGAGGCGTTCGAGCGACGGCTCGTATCCCAACAGGTCGGCGGGAGTCTGTGGATGGACCCGCTCGGTGGCGTCACGCTCGACGATACAGTCTGCGAGGTCGTCGGGAACGGCGGCGGGATCGAGTACGGGGATGTATATCGTCGCCTCGACGACCTCGATCCGGTGGTCGCCGTCGAGGACACCCGCGTCGGCGAGTCGCTCGCGGACGTGCTCGCCGCGTTCGCGCTCGACGGCAACACAGGGAACGCTCATCGGTGGACGGACGGGGGGGAGGCGCTAAACGCTGGCGTTTCGTAGCCGCGACAGCGCTTCGGCTCGGTCGGACGAGAGCAGTCCGATCTGGTCGGGTCGGGCGACCGCGCGTCAGTACCCGTGGGCGTTCCCGTCTTTTCGGGGTTCAGTAGCCGCGGAGAGGGTGCCCCCGTCGTCACGAGCGATCTGTGCGCCGCCGAACAACACCGGCGAGAGCAGTTGGACGTCGTGGCCTTTCCGAACCAGCTTCGCCGCGACGTCGTCGTCGAAGTGCGGCTCGACGGCGAGCTCGCCGCTCTCGCGGTATCGCCACCGTGGCTCGTCGAGCGCGCGCTGAAGCGGCATGTCGTAATCCACCATGTTCGAGATGGTCTGAACGTGACCCTGTGGCTGCATGTACCCGCCCATCACGCCGAACGCCGCCCAGTCGTCTTCGTCGAACTCGATGAGCCCCGGAATGAGCGTGTGAAACGGCCGCTTCCCCGGTTCGAGGCTGTTCGGGTGCTCGGGGTCGAGCGAGAAGGATGCGCCGCGGTTCTGCAAGGCGATCCCTGTGTCACCAGCGACGAGTCCGGAACCGAAGCCGGCGAACCGGGAGTTGATGAACGACACCACGTTTCCATCGTCGTCCGCGACGGTCAGAAGCACGGTGTCGGCGTCCTCTGCGTTGGCGTCGGGGACGCCAAAGGTGACATCGTCGTTCGCCGTCTCGCCGACCGCTGCCGCGCGCTTCTCCGCCCACGCCTGTGAGGCGAGCGGGGGAATCGGTTCGTACTCGGGATCCGTGATGTAGCGATGGCCGTCATGGAACGCGAGCTTCATGGCCTCCGCGAAGTAGTGCACGCGCTCGGCGGAGTCGTAGGGGTACTCGCCCGCCCCCAGTTCGGCGGCGATGTTGAGCGCTTCGAGGGCGATGAGCCCCTGGTTGTTCGGCGGCAACTCGTACACTTCCGCGCCGTTGTAGCTCGTGGAAACCGGGTCGGGCCACTCCACGTCGAACGTCGCAAGATCGTCGACGGTCATGAACCCTCCAGCACGCTGAATTTCAGCGGCTATCGCCTCGGCAATCTCGCCTTCGTAGACGACGTCGGCCCCGTCCTCGGCGATCCGCTCCAGCGACCGACCGAGCCGCGGCAGCGTTACCTCCTGCCCGACGGTCGGGGCATCCCCGTCGAACAGGTACGCCTCGCGGGCGTGGTCGTCGGTAAAGAGATCCTCGGCGCCCGTCCAGTGCGAGGCGATCACCTCAGAGACGGGATACCCTTCGGTCGCGTACCGGATCGCAGGGGCGAGCGTGTCGGCGAGAGTGAGCCGTCCGAGCGCTTCGACGGTCGCCTCCCAGCCGCGCGCCGTTCCGGGGACGGTGACAGCATGCGGACCGTAGAACGGCATCCCCGCTTCCTCGACGTCGTCGACGGCGTAGCCGCCGTCTGTCGGATAGTACGAGGCGGCGTCGTCGTCTGTCTCCAAGGCCGCTCGGACGTTCTCGATCGTCGCGGCTTCGGGCGCGCCGCCGCAGGCCCGCATCGCCCCAACCGCTCCATCGGCGGTCTTGTACAGCGCGAAGGCGTCGCCACCGAGCCCGGTCGACGTTGGCTCGACCACGTTGAGCGCGGCCGCGGTCGCAACCGCGGCGTCGAAGGCGTTGCCGCCGCGATCTAACAGCTCGATGCCCGCCTGACCGGCCAGCGGCTGGCTGGTGGCGACGACACCCCGTTGACCGTAGACGGTCGACCGCCGCGACGCGAACCGATCGAGATCTGGCTCCATGGTAACTGCTCCGTTCCCGCTTTGTTAAAACCGCCCCCGAATGCATACGGCTGTGAAGCGTGCGTCACGAGTCGAAGATACGTTCGTTACCATGTTTGTTAGTACATCGCAAGATTCGTTGGATTTATGTCGAACCGCAACTATACTACCGAATGGAATCGAGGTGGTTCCAATGGCGCTTCCAAGCACAGCTAACGCGTGGAGCGGCGGACTCGACTTCCCGAGCCGACTGTTCGAACGCGGTGGTAACGACTACGAACTGTACGAGCAGGACGACGAGTTCGTCCTCACGGTGGAACTCCCCGGATTCGACCCCGCGGACATCACCGTGACGTGGGACGACGGTGTCCTGTACGTCGCGGGCGAACACGAAGACGAGTTCAGTAACACACGCCGGACCTACCACCGACGGTTCCGGTTCCCGAAGACGGTCGACGACGACGCCATCGAGGCAGAGTATCGCAACGGGATCCTCACCGTCCAGCTCCCGATCGCCGTCACGGACGGGGCGACCGGGACCGAGATTCCGATCGAGAGCTGACGGGTCCGGCAGACGCCGAGTCCGTCCGGCAGGTCCCTCGCGGACGGGCTCTCCGTCGGTTTCAGCACATCGACGCTTTTTTGTGTGATCTGTGGCCCCGCAGATTGCCGTGTGAATCGCCTCGGGGTCAAGCCCCGAGGCTTCCTGTTTCTACGACGCGTTTTGCAGACACCGAGGTGGTGTCCGTAGGGAGCGCAGTCTCCACAGGCGTGTCTTCGGGCCATCCCAGCCCTAGTTCAGAAAAGCCGCGTTGCAGGACGTTCATCGCCGCGTTCGCGTCGCGGTCGCATTCAAACCCACAACTCGGGCAGGAGTGTTCCCTGACCCAGATAGGTTTCGCCGTTTCCACACTACACGACGCGCACTCTCTCGTCGTTCCTCGTGCTTCGACCTGAACGACGTGTGTCCCATACAGGTCTCCCTTGTATTCGAGGAGGGTGATGAATTGTCGCCACGCTGCATCCTGCTTGTTGCGTGCGTTGTGCGACTGTTCGAGCATCCCTGCCACGTCGAGGTCTTCGACGAATACTGCGTCGTACTCGCGGACGAGCCACGTCGTTATCTTGTGCTGGTAGTCCAGCACCTTCCGCTTGATGTGACGCTTGACCTTCGCCACTTCCCGACGCTGTTTCTCGTAGTTGTTTGACCCATTCTGCTTCCGTGAGAACTTGCGTTGCTCGCGGCGCAATCGTTCGTACTCGTCTTCGAGGTTGAGCCAGTCCACGGTCTTGCCATCCGACGTGCGGATGTAGTTGAGGATGCCGAGGTCGATACCAACGCTGTTGCTTGCGTCCAGCGAGTCCACGTCAGGTTTCTCAGGTAGGTCAGCGTCGTCGGTTTCGAGGCCGAAGGAGACGAACCAGTCGCCGGTCGTCTCTTTTTTCACCGTGACTTCTTTAATTTCGGCTTCCTCTGGGATGTCGCGGTGGTAGCGGAGTTTGATGTCACCGATTTTGGAGAGCCAGAGTGTCGCGTTGCGGCCACTCGTGTTTTTGAGTTCGAAGCCGGACTGTGAGTACGTCATGCTCTGGAACTCCCGGGGGGACTTCCACTTGAGTTTCCCAACTTTCCGTCCGTTCTGTTTCTGCTCGGAGAGTCCGTCAAGGTTCTGGTAGAATCGCGTGACGGTTCGTTGCAGAGCCTTCGAGTTGACTTCCGAGAAGATGGGAAACTGGTCTTTCCAGCCGGGAAGTCGGTAGTGGTGTTTGAACGCGGAGCCGATGTTGTCGGCGTCCACGTTTTCGTACTCGTACAGGGTGTAGTTGTACGCTTGGCGATGAACGTCGATGTGACGTTCCAGCTCACTCGCTACCGATTGTGTCGGGTATGCGGGGTAGCGGTGACTGTACTCCATCGCTGTCTACTGGTTTAAACTATGTCCATTTAATGGGTTGTTTTGCGAGTTGTCGGATTCAACCCCGGGGTCAAGCCCCGGGGCATTCTCCTTGACAGCCTCTAAAAGACGCGGCTCGGCACTCGACTCCCGATCGCGGTGCATGCGGCCGCGACGGACACGGCTATACGCGTGGCTACCGTCCGCTCGCTCGTGTCCCGGTATCGAGATGTCGTCCTGTTCTTCTTGCTCGCCGGACTGTGGGGCGGTTCCTTCGTCGCCATCGAAGTCGGCCTAGAGTACTATCCACCCGTGTTGTACGCGGCCTATCGGTTCGACCTCGCCGCGCTCCTGCTCGTCAGTTACGTGCTCCTCACGGAACGAGGACCGCTTCCCCGGACCCGTAGCGACTTCGCGGCGATCGGGTTCAGCGGCGGTCTCTCCGTGGCCGCGAACAACTCGCTGCTGTTCGTCGGCCAGCAGTACACCACGAGCGGGATCGCTGCCATCACCTACAGCCTCGTTCCGATCGCGACTGCGGCCGTCGCCGCGGCGTGGGTCGGTGAGTCGGACCTCGACGCTCGAGGGGCCTTCGGCGTCGTCCTCGCGTTCCTCGGTGTCGCCCTCGTTGCACAGCCGGACCCCGAGAACCTCGCCGGTGGCGTCACGATCGGCGTCGGTCTCATTCTCGTTGGCGTGTTCGCCGTCGCAGTCGGCAGCGTCGGCCTCCGGATCGTCGAGACGTCTTTCTCCAGCATCGCGCTCACGGGCTGGGCGATGCTGTTCGGGGCGCTCTGTATGCACGGTATCAGCCTCGGCACGGGTGAGACACAACAACTCCCAGTCACCGAGTTGCCGGCGCTCGTCGCGCTCGCGTTCCTCGGCGTGTTCGCCTCGGCCGTCGCGTACACCATCTACTTCACACTGCTGGACCGACTCGGTCCCTTCGAGATCAACCTGGTCTCGTACGTCGTTCCGGTGGTCGCAACGGTTGCCGGCGTCCTGCTGCTCGCAGAGCCGGTGACGCCGTTCACCGTCGTCGGGTTCGTCGTCATCGTCGCCGGGTTCGGGCTCGTCAAGCGACACGCGATCGCCGAGGAGGTCCCGAAACTCGCCTCGCGGGTCGGTGGGTTCTTTTGATGTCAGTTCGAGACGAGTTCGTACGCCGATACCGGGTCGGGCTCGCTGCCGGGTCTTATAAGCGGGCGTCGCCGTCGAGTCCGCTGATATCCTCGACGATCCTCGCGCCGTGGCCCGATGGATCGACGCCTTCGTACGCGAGGACGACCCGGCCGTCGGCGTCGACGACGTACGTGTTCCGGAACACGCCGTCGAACGTGTTCCCGAACATGCGCTTCTCGCCGTAGGAGTCGTACGCGCTCGCGACCGCCCCGTCCGGATCTGAGAGCAGGTCGAACGGCAGGTCGTGGCTCTCGGCGAACTCGGCGAGGTCGGACACGGGATCGTCACTGATCCCGAACACCGTGATGTCACGATCGAGAAACGCGTCCCACTCGTCGCGGAAGCTGCACGCTTCCGCCGTGCAGCCAGGGGTGTCTGCACGCGGATAGAAGTACACGACCGCGTACGCGCTGTTCGCACCCTCGAACGAGACCTCCTCGCCGTGCTGGTTCGTGAGCGTGAACGTCGGGGCGTCGTCGCCGGGATCGAGCATGGCTTCGCTTGTCTCGGACGACGGGTATGCGGTTCGGTTGTGCCCGTCAGCTACCAACGGCTGAAGCCGTTGGCTTGTCGGTGGACTCCCGTTCTGCCGATACATAGGTGTCGGACGCCACTTCAGTAGCGTTCACGGTCATTGTCCCCGACTTCAGGGCGTACTGACAGAACGCCCCTCCAGCGGGGGACTTCTGCCCTCGCTGGAG
>JARVCL010000061.1:0-2652 GCA_040405695.1 Halorubrum sp.
GGGACGCCGAGCGCCGAGGCCATCCGGTCGATCTCCGAGAGCGCGAACTGGAGGTTCCGCTCGCCCGCGTCCTTCGTTCGAATTCGCTCCTGCCACTTTCGGAGACGGTGCATCTGTGAGCGCTTCTCCGAGGAGAGCGACCGGCCGTAGGCGTCCTTGTCTTTCCAGTCGATCGTCGTCGTCAACCCCTTGTCGTGCATCGTCTCGGTGATCGGCGCGCCGACGCGAGACTTCGACTGCCGCTCGGAGTGGTTGAACGCGCGCCACTCTGGGCCACGATCGATCGTTCGCTCGTCCAAGACGAGCCCACAGTCCTCACAGACGAGTTCCTGGTCGGCGTCGGTAACGATCTCCGTCGAATCACACTCCGGGCAGGTGACCGCGTCCTCGTCGGATTCTCGCTCGGTGTCCCGCTCCTGTTGACGCTGCCTGCTCGGGCGTTCCATTATAACGGTTCTGGTTGTTGGCCTATTTAACTCTTGTTCACACTCAGGGCCGTAGCCCCTTCAGCACCGGTGTCTGAAAAGCCGCTCAGATGGCCGCTCACGGCCGTGACAGGCGTCGAGAGCCGACAGGCGGTGTTATTTGTGACACGTGTGGGCCGGCCGGCCGACCGTTCGGCCAACACGAAACGTGACCGCCCGCGGCGTCGCTCGCGGATTCGTCAGAGCCAATCGAATCGTTCCATCATATATTACTACTGAGCATTCAAAAAGGCTTTTGTATAACCATAAACTATGACGAGTATGAGCACGACGGAGTCTCAGGGTGTCGATGCGGCACTCGACGGCTGTCGACCGGCAGAGGTCGAACCGATCGTCATCGACGCAGACAATCTCGAAAGCACTGCCCCCGGCCACCTTCGCGACCTCAAATCTGGGCTCTCCGCGAGAGGGTACCAGCCGGCGACGCTGGTTGTCGACGCCTGTTTCGGCGAGAATTGTCCGCTAGCGACCCAAGAGGAGGCCGACCGTCTCCGGGAGTTCGTCCGAGCGGCCGCGTTCCTCGGGGCTGGCCGACTGGAGGTCCACGTCGGCGAGATTGCCGACCCCGCGGCGGTCGAGCCGACGCTCTCGGCGCTCGCCGAGCGTGCCCGACGTGAGGGCGTCGAGTTCGTTCGAGCCGAGGCGGCCGCCTGAGGCGATGGCGACCAAGCGCTCGCTGGCGACGAAACTCGGGGTCGTCGCCGGCTTCGAAGAACCCCGAGCCGCGCTCGAACAGTATCCGACCCCGCCGGAACTCGCCGCACACGTCGTCCACCTCGCCGACCTCCACGGCGATATCGACGGGCGAACGGTCCTCGATCTGGGAGCCGGCACGGGAATGTTCGCGCTCGCGGCGGCACTCCGCGGTCCCGCACGGGTCGTGGGCGTCGAACTCGACCGCGACGCGCTCGAGACCGCCCGCGCCAACGAGCGCCGGGTCGCGGCGAGTGCCCCGGTCCACTGGGTCCAAGCGGATGCGACGCGGGCACCGATCTGGTTCCCCGAACCCGTCACGGTGGTCATGAATCCGCCGTTCGGCGCACAAGACGGGAATCGGAACGCCGACCGAGCGTTCCTGACGACGGCGAGCCGAGTCGCCGCCGTCTCTTACTCGGTGCACAACGCGGGCAGCCGGGAGTTCGTCGAATCGTTCGCCGCCGACAACGACGGAACGGTGACACACGCGTTCGCCGCGGAGTTCCCAATCGAGGCACAGTTCGACCACCACGAAGCAGCCGTTCGCGACGTGGACATCGAGGTGTACCGCATCGTCTGGGAGAACACGTAGCGACCGTCCGACCGGCTACTCTCGGCCCTCGTACCGTTCCTGCGTCGCCACCCGCACCCGAGAGTCACCACGCTCCGCGTACAGTCGTCTCTCCTCCCGAACGAACTCGACGCCCTGTACCGTCACGGACGCCTCGTCAGACGGGAGTTGGGCGCTCTCCGTCGTCTCCTCGTGAGTGACGCGGAGTTCGAACCCGCCCTCGGTCGCCGCGACGGCGACAGTTCGTCCGTCGAGTTGTGGCTCCGCGTCGACCGGGTCGCCGACGAACAGGGTCGACCGGGTTCCGTTGTACACGCCGTCTATCCGGTAGGTGGGGTCACCGCCGGCGGCGACCCAGCCGGTCCGCTGAACCCAGACGGTCTCACGCCACCCGGTTCCACCCACGTCGACGGCGCGGTACCCCCAGAACGCGAGGTTCCCCCGTGAGACCGCGGTGGTCCAGATCTCCCGGTCGGGGTTCGAGACGATCACCCCAGAGGTTCGTACGGAAGTGGTGCGACCGAACGCCTCTACGTCGATCACGTTCACCATCCGGTCGTCGACGTTCTCCGCGTACGTCACCTGATACCCCTCGACCTCGATGGGGTCACCCGGCGCGTCGCCCGTATCCACGGTGACGAGGTTCGGGAGGACCCCCGGACCGGCGACGACACCGAGTGCCATCACGAGCAACAGGAGGCCGACCGCGGCTGGGGTCGCCGACGCGACGCTCCCGCGGACGGTCTCTGGGTTGGGGACGGCGGCGGCCGGACGGAACGGCTCCTCCCGCCCGGCGACCGCGACAGCGACGATCAGCGCGAGGAGGACGAGCAGCGCGAGCCCGACCGCACGATACAGTTCGTACTGGTCGTTGCCGAGATACCAGTACACCGCCCAGAG
>JARVCL010000062.1:0-2607 GCA_040405695.1 Halorubrum sp.
CTGGAGAACGACGACGTCCGCAAGTACATCCCGCAGTCCCGCGAGGGCGAGTGGTGGGAGAACGCGTGGGACGGCGTCAGGGACCAAGACGAACTCGACGAGATGCTCGAGAACGGCGAGTATCTCGACATGCCGATGGTACGTTGTGCTCGGGGCGTTCCCGGCGGCTACGCGACGCCACACACGATCCTCGATCACCGACACGGGGCGATGGACGAACCGTCGACTCGGATCCGTGACAGTCAGGGACTCGACGACGACGGTCGACCACAGTACATGTTCGACCCGGACCTGGTCGAAAACGGGGCACTGGAGCTCGACGATCTCTACGATGGGAACGTCCTGCAGACCGACACCCACGCGCTGATCCACCGCGACGAGGACCGCGACGACGACGCGTGGCCACCGGACGTCGAGGACACGACCGCGGAGTTCGACCCAGAACTCGCCGAGTTCGAGGGCGCAGTGGTCCCGCGGCGGATGGTGTTCCCCGACGAGGTCGAGGGCCCCGGCGGGCTCTGGAAGGTCGACGGGACGTGGGAGGACGGAACGTGGACGATCGAAATGCATCGTGAACTGGAGGCCGGGTATCTCGGTGAGACCGACTTCGAGCCCGGTGAAGTGTACGACTTCTCTCCGGCCGTTCACGGTGGAGGTGCCCAGCGCTGGCACTGGGTCGGCTACCCGTACAAGCTCGGGCTCGGCGTCGAACCCGACTACCAGGGCGAAGGCGACCAAGTCGGCAACAGCGAACTGGTCGCCGAGGAGATCGACGGCGAGCCGGACTGGGGGTCCATCGAGACGTACACGCTCCCATTAATGTATCCCGGACAGACCGATTGGACGTGGCTGACCAGCGGCGAGCACCCGCGCGTAGACGACGTGCGGAACAACGAGATCAACATCTGGGAGTACCACGACGAGGATCCGGAGTCGTTCGGCCAGCGAATGATCGACCTCGAGGAGCGGGAAGCGCCACGAAGGTAACGGCGTCCCTCCGGGGTCCGCCCCGGTTCGACACCGCGTGCAGTCCACCATAACACCCATGTATGACGACGTGGCCGGTCTTCGAGTGACGCTCGACGGCGACGGGTTCGACAGGTTCGAGACCGTCGCCGACCGTGACGAGTCGGGAGTCCGTCGTTCGCTCAGCGAGACGGCGGGCGTCGAGGCGGCGTTCTCGCTGGAAACCTGCCAGCGATACGAGCTGTACGCGTACGGCCCGGACGCTCGCGACGCGCTCGCGGAACTCGGCCGCTCTTTGGCGCTCGACGTTGCTCCGGACAGCGACCATCTCGTCACCGGGCGAAGCGCTGTCGAGCATCTGTTCCGTGTCGCCTGCGGGCTCGAAAGCGGCGTCCTCGGCGAGGACGAGATCCTCGGACAGCTCCGGCGCGCGCACACCTCGGCCGTGGACGCCGGTACGCTCGACGGCCACCTCGAAACGATCGTCTCGAAGGCGCTCCGCGTCGGCGAGCGAGCCCGCACGGAGACCAGCATCAACGAGGGCACCGTCTCGCTGGGCAGCGTGGCCCTCGAACGCATCCGCGAGGCGCTCGACGACCCGGGAACCCCGGACTCGCTACGGGGGTGCGAGACGATCGTCGTCGGGGCCGGCGAGATGGCCACGCTCGTCGTCGACGCGATCGCCTGCCGAGTCGGCCCGGACGCCTCGGTGACTGTGGCGAACCGGAGCGCCGAGGGTGCAAAGCGGCTCGCCGACCGCGTCGACGGCACCGCGATCCCGCTTTCCGCGCTGTCGAACGACCAGCTCGCGGCCGCCGACGTCGTCGTCTCCGCCACCGCCGCCCCCGACCGAGTACTCACGATGGGAGACCTGGTCGGCCACGAACTGGTCGTGGTCGATATGGCGAACCCCCGCGACGTCGACCCCGCAGTCGGCGACCTGGCGGACGTCTCGCTCGCGAGCATCGACGACGTGCTCGCGGTGCAAAACGACGAGCTCCGCCGCCGCGAGGCCGCCGTCGAACCCGTCCGGCGGATCGTCGACGAGGAGCTCGAGCGCCTGACCGAGCGGCTTCGCGTCGAGCGGGTCGACGACGCGCTCGAACGCTTCTACTCGCAGGCGTACGAGATCAGGGAGTCGGAGCTCCAGCAGGCGTTCGACCGACTCGAGGCGAACGGGGAGCCGCTGACTGACGCCCACCGCGAGGCGATCCGCGACTGCTCGGAGGCGATCGTCAACAAACTGCTCCACCCGAAGGCGGCGACGCTCCGGCGTGCGGCCGCCAACGACGACAGCGACACGGTCGACGCGTGGCTGCAACTGTTCGGGCAGGCGTCCGACGACGGTACGAGAGCGGACGGATAGCCGCGTCGGTGTCCGGCCGGTTTTCTCATACGATCTTCGAGGGCGTCATAACACAGTTCACACACGGTCACACGAGTCGCTCAGTGTAGCCATCGCGGTGATCGATACCGGGCGTACGTCGCTCACGAGGGTGGATGGGGTGTTTATAAGCGATACCGTGGAGGGGTTGATGTTCGTTTATAAGTGAGTCGCGGGAGCGATAGCTCCGCGACGAACGATCCGAAAGCCCCAGCCGCGACGGCTCGCGCGCCTTGCTGCGCTCCTCGGTCGCTCGC
>JARVCL010000063.1:0-2599 GCA_040405695.1 Halorubrum sp.
ACCCGGCCGACCCAGAACATGTCCGCGAGGTTGTACAGCGTCTGCAGGAGGTTTCCCAACACGAGCGGCCACGCGAGGCTGAAGAGTCTCGGGCCGATTGCCCCGGTCGTCATGTCGACGCGCGCGTCTTCGTTGCCCACGGCCGTTCTGTCACCCGCCACGCCGAGCACGCCCCTAACGCTTCGGGAGGCGGCGGCGCGAGTGGGTGAACGGGGATAAACACCACCGTCAGATACGAGTCGAACACGCCGATAGACCGGCGGTTCCGGACGTGACGAGACGGATCGGAGCCGGTCCGTGAGGCTACCGGCCGCGAGTCAGAATATCGTCGACGTCAAGCAGCGTCTCGTCCGGGTCGCACGCGACCCGATAAGTCGCCCTCGCGACGGTGTCGACGTGGATCGGCCGTAACTCCCCGAGCCGTTCTGCGAGCGGTGGCACGGACGCGACCAGCTTGAAGAGCGTGTTTACGCCGGTCGGGACGTGTGGCTGGTCGGGGCCGTACACCGGGCCTGGACGGAGCGTGACGTTGTCGAACTGGAGGTCGGCGATCGCGGTCTCTGCCCGTCGTTTCGCGGTCAAATACGCGTTTCGGACCCCCGGCGGCTTCGTCGCCGAGGAGAGAAAGACGAACGTGTCGACTCCCGCCCGCTCCGCCTCCAGGGCAGTGAGTATCGCGGCGTCGCCGTTGACACGCTCGAATGTGACGCCACTGGTCGCGGCTTCGGAGATGACACCGACCGAGTGGACGACCGCGTCCACACCGTCGAGGCGGTCGCGCCACGCGTTCGGTCGAAAGAGGTCCGCGCTCGTCCACGACACCTCGTCCGTCCACTGGCCGTCGACGGGCGGGTGACCGCTCCGGGAGACGCTCCGGACCTCGTGGCCCTCACGAACCGCGAGTCGGCACACGGCCCGGCCGACGAACCCGCTTCCACCGACGACGAGGAGGGTTGTCATGCTTCTCGGTTGTGACCGAGGCGTCCTTGCCGTTTCGGTCGTGGAGCGACCCCGACGGCTTCGCCGCGCCCCCTGCCGCGACCACAAGGACGACGCCGTCGGCTCGCATCACTCAGGACATGACCGACGCCGACAACGGTGCGACCGACACCGTCATCAGCGACCGATTCGACCGATATCGTGACCGGCTGTTCGACCTCCTGTCTCAGCCGAGCGTTTCGGCGACGGGGAGGGGAATGGACGCCGCCGCTGACCTCGTGGTCGACATCTTCACCGAGACTGGATTCGATACGACGCGCATCGAGACTGACCGCTACCCACTCGTGTACGGTGAGACCGGTCCCGCGACCGGGAGCGACGAGTCCGTAACTGAGGAGGGTTCAGCCGGAAAGACGGTTCCGACCGTGCTGTTCTACGGCCACTACGACGTACAGCCGCCGGGCGACCCGGAGGCGTGGGACTCGCCAGCGTTCGAGCCCACGGTACGCGACGGGGCGGTCTACGCCCGCGGTGCCGGAGACAACAAGGGACAGTTCGTGACTCACACCTTCGCGGTCGATGCGCTGCGTGCGGCCGACACGTTCCCCGACGTGCGCGTCAAGCTCCTCGTAGAGGGCGGCGAAGAGAGCGGGAGCGGCGGGCTCAAAGCGTACCTCCGGACGCAGCCGGACGCGCTGAGCGACATCGACCTCGTGTACGTCGCCGACGGCCCGCGCCACGCCGTCGCGCAAACCCACGGGGCCGAAGCAGACTCGGCCGATCCAGTCAGAACGGGTGTTCCGACGCTCATCTACGGGAATCGGGGGATTCTCTCCTTCGAGATACACTGCCGAACGGCGAGAACTGACCTCCACTCCGGAAACTTCGGCGGACCGGTGCCGGCCGCGACGAACGAACTCGTCACGGCGCTCTCGTCGATGCGTGCTGACGACGGGGACGCGATCACGGTCGATAGGTTTCACGACGGTATCGACGTGACCGAGGCCGACAGAGAGCTGGTGGCAGCGATCCCCGACGATTCCGACGCGATCCGCGACGAGCTCGATGTCTCCCGCTTCGCCGGCGACGCTCCCTACTACGAGCAGTTGCTCACGCGGCCGACGATGACGATCAACGGGGTCACCGGAGGGTATCGCGGCGAGGGGACGAAGACGATCATCCCGGCGGCGGCGTCAGCAAAACTCGACTGTCGACTCGTGCCGGGGCAGGACCCGGACGCCGTGTTCGAGGCGATACAGCGACACCTGTCTGCGGTCGCTCCCGACCTCGACGTGACGAAACAGAGCACGTTTCCGCCCATGAAAACCCCCGTCGACACCCCGGTGGGGGCTGTTATCGGAGACGCGCTGGAGTCGGTCTGGGACGAGACACCGGTCGAACTGCCGGTTCTCGGCGGCAGTCTCCCAGCCGCGTACTTCCGTGACGTGTCCGCACTCGCCGACGTTCCAATCTTGATCGTGCCGTACGCCAACCACGATCAGGGGAACCACTCGCCGAACGAACATCTCGATCTGACGTGTTTCGAGAACGGAATCCGGACGAGCGCCGCGGTGATCCGGCGGCTCGACGGCTGGGACACGAACTGACACTCGGGGCGTCGGAACAGTTGCGATCGCGAGTGTCGTTAATCTCGTTCTCG
>JARVCL010000064.1:0-2570 GCA_040405695.1 Halorubrum sp.
ATCGGCGCGAACAGCGCGGTCGCGATCTCGATGGCGGCCGCGAAGGCGGCGGCTGACGTGCTCGGCGCGCCGCTGTACCAGCATCTCGGCGGCGCGTTCCGCGGAGAGAACTTCCCCGTGCCGCTCGGCAACGTCGTCGGCGGCGGTGAACACGCCAAGGAGGCGACGAACATTCAGGAGTTCCTCGCAGCGCCCGTCGGTGCACCGAGCGTCTCGGAGGCAGTCTTCGCCAACGCTGCGGTTCACGCGGCCGTCGCAGACGTCCTCGACGGACGAGGCATTCCCGCAGCCAAGGGCGACGAGGGGGCGTGGGCACCACCGATTTCGGACGCAGAGGCGTTCGAAGTCGTCGGAGAGGCCGTCGAGTTGGTCGAAGACGAGGTCGGCTTCGAGATTCGGTTCGGACTCGATATGGCTGCCGCTGAACTGTACGACGAGGCGGCAGAGGAGTACGCCTACGGCGACGAGACGAAGACGACCGACGAGCAGGTCGAGTACGTCACCGACCTCGTGGACGAGTACGACCTCGCGTACGTCGAGGACCCGCTCGACGAGAACGACTACAAGGCGTTCGCGGAGTTGACCGACAGGGTCGGGGACCGCACGCTGATCTGTGGTGACGACCTGTTCGTCACCAACGTCGAGCGCTTGCACGAGGGTATCGACATCGGGGCAGCCAACAGCATCCTGATAAAGCCGAATCAGATCGGGACGCTGTCGGACGCGTTCGACGCGGTCGAACTCGCCCACCGGAACGGGATGGCGTGTGCCATCTCACACCGTTCTGGCGAGACCGAAGACACGACCATCGCGCATCTCGCCGTCGCGACCGACGCCGACTACATCAAGACGGGGACGGTCGGCGGCGAGCGAACAGCCAAGCTGAACGAACTGGTCCGCATCGCGGACGACGCGGTATGATGGACTCACACGACGCATGACGGAAGACAACGACGCGGTCGAACTCGACGAGGACGCCGAGACCGAGACGGTCGACGCGAACATCGAGGAGGAGGCCGACACGACCGAGGAACCGACCGCCGACGTGGACATCGCGGAGTCCGCCGACGCCGAGCCGAGCACAGCGGCCGTTACCGCAGACGCCGAGACCGAGACGGTCGACGCGAATGCCGACGAGGAGGAAGCGGAGGCCGCCTCGCCGTTCGACGACGACGTCATGCCCGACGACGACGTCGACCTGCTCATTCCCGTCGAAGACTACCTGAGCGCGGGTGTCCACATCGGGACGCAGCAGAAGACGAAAGACATGGAGCGGTTCATCCACCGCGTCCGCGACGATGGGCTCTACGTGCTCGACGTGAGCACGACAGATAGCCGAATTCGTACGGCCGCGGACTTCCTCGCCAACTACGACCCCGAACAGATCCTCGTGACGTCCTCGCGGCAGTACGGGCGGTACCCCGCCGAGAAGTTCGCCGACGCGGTCGGCGCACGCGCTCGTACGGGACGCTTCATCCCTGGGACGCTGACGAACCCCGACTACGCCGGCTACATCGAGCCGGACGTCGTCGTGGTCACCGACCCTATCGGCGACGCACAAGCCGTCAAAGAGGCGATCACGGTCGGCATCCCCGTGATCGCGATGTGTGACTCTAACAACCAGCTGTCGAACGTCGACCTCGTCATCCCGACGAACAACAAGGGACGGCGTGCGCTGTCGGTCGTCTACTGGTTGCTCGCCAACGAGACGCTCGACCGCCGTGGTGCGGACACCGTCTTCGCCCTCGAAGACTTCGAGGACGAACTGTAATACGACGGCCGCCACTCGTTTCGAGGATCGGACGAGCCGGTCCGTTCTGTGGCTCTCTTAGACGATGTCCGGGACGTACGGGTAGCTGTACACCTGTCCATCGTTCGCTCTGATCGTCCCGATGAGCACCAACACGAGGTCGATCAACGCGACGATCGGGAGCAGCAGCAGTCCAATGAGCACGATGGTCAGCGCACCTGAGATGACGAATCCGATGAACACGAGGATTTGAAAGTTGAGCGACTTCTTCGCGTTCTGCTTGACCAACTCGTCGTCGTCGTCAGCCAAGACGAGAAACAGTATCGGCCCGAGAAAGGACGAGATGAGCGCTGAAGCGTGAGCAAGCGCCGCGTATGTTGTGTTGCCGTCAAGCTCTACCGTTTCCGACTCCGCGGTTTGTGTTGACATATCACAGAAAGATGAATCAACATATACAAAATTTTAGTATATTGATTGATAACAGTCGTGGGGAATGAAAGAACCGAAGGGGGTCTCTGCGGCGACCGGTGAGCGAGCAAGCGCAACGCCTGTAAGCCCCCAGAGAGAGGGTCTCAGTATGACTGTCTGCAGCGCGCCGGGGAAGGTGTATCTCTTCGGCGAACACGCCGTCGTGTACGGCGAACCGGCCGTTCCGGCGGCGATCGAGCGACGCGCTACGGTGACTGCCGAACCGCGTTCGGACGACCACGTCCGCGTCACTGCCGAGGACCTCTCGCTCGACGGGTTCACCGTCGAGTACACCGGCGGCACCGGCGACCGCCCCGATGTCGACGTCCCGACGCCGCTCGTCGACGCCGCG
>JARVCL010000065.1:0-14895 GCA_040405695.1 Halorubrum sp.
GAGCTGTTCGCCGACGGTTAAACTCGGATTAAAACTGCTTTCGGGATCCTGAAAGATCATAGATCGAATCGACAGCGTCGTCCAACCGAGCCACTCCCCGGCCCGCGCTTCTTTTACGGCGCGTTATTTATATACTGGCCGCTTCAATAGTGTGCATGAAAGACAATACAGGACCAGCACCCGGTGAGGACACGGCGCCGTCGAACCGCCCCGTCTCGCTCGACGACGCCACGGAGCTCGACGCGTTCGTCGCGGACGCTGCCGTCGCGCTGGTCGAGTTCTACACCGACGGCTGTGGGATCTGTGCGAGCATGGAGCCGGTTCTCGGCAACCTCGCACGAGCGCTCGACATCGCTGTCGGCCTCGTCAACCCCCGAGACGACCCGCCGCTCGTCGAGCGGTTCGACGTGCGTAGCGTTCCGCTCCTCGTTCTCTTCGTCGACGGCGAGCCGGTCGCCCGTCGTGCTGAGGGGTTCGTCTCCGCTGACGAACTCACCGAGTGGGTGCGTGTGCAAACGGCCTAACAGCGTTCTGAACCCTCACGCTCCGGCGCTCCCGCGCGTTAGGTCCGCCGACCTGTAGTTACGATTGGGTTGTATTGGGTCTTAATCACAATACTTAATTGACGGTCAACAGTATTGTGGAGTATGGGAACGCAAGCGTACACGATGAACCGGTTCGATTACGAGTGGGAGTACTCCTCGCGGGTGGCGCTGCTCCTCGGCGCGTTCACGTCGGTCGCGGTGGTCGGTTGGCTCGTGAGCACGATGTTGACGGCGATACACCTGTTCGCGCTGCCGGCGATTCCGGCGGACGCCCCCGTTCAAGGGAGCATCGAGGTGATCACGAGCCAGTGGGCGTACGTCCTCGGCGTCCCGCTGGCGACGCTCGGCGCCTTCTACTACCTGGCAACGATCGCGATGGGACTCTGGTGGTTCGACACCCGACACCCGCTGATCATCAAGATCCTGACACCGATCACGGCGAGCGGGGTGGCGTTCTCCGCTTACTTCGTCTACCTCCAGCTAGGCGTGATCGGCGAGATCTGTCCGTTCTGTATGGTTTCGGCGGCGGCGACCGTGATTCTGTTCGGACTGGAGCTGGCGGCGTTGCGAGCCAGCGACACGCCGGGGCTCTCGGCGATGAGCGGTGACCTCGGGGGCGTCCTCGGCGGCACGAACCTCGCCGTGGTCGTGTTCCCGTTCTTGATCGGGCTGGCGACGGTCGTCGGGCTGTTCGTCGTCCCGATGCTTCCGCTGCCCGAGATCGTTCCGTTCTGACGCGCGTACCCGGCTGAGAGCGCTCTCGGCGGGCCGACCCCACCCGTCTGCTGTCCACGGTCTCGCTACTCGAGAGCGGAACCGGTAAGAAGTCCCCGCGGTGAGTAGAGGCCGATGCAGACGCCCGAGCCGCAGTCGTTCGATCGGGTCCTCTCCTCGATGTGCACGGAGCCGCACCCGTCTGCCCGGGAGGCCGCCGAGCGGTTCCTCGCGACGAACCCGGGAGATCCGGCGACCTACGAGACGGTCGCTGCCCTCGAAGCGCGCGCGGTCGAACTGCTCGCGACGGTCACCGATCACCCGACCCCCACGGACGCGCCAGGATACGTCGCTAGCGGCGGAACCGAAGCGAATCTCCAGGCGGTGCGGGCCGCGCGAAACCGTCACCCGGCGAGCGACGTGAACGTCGTCGCCCCCGAGAGTGCCCACTTCTCGTTTCACAAGGCCGCCGAGGTGCTCGATGTCGACCTCCGGACCGTTCCTCTCGACGACGAGTATCGGGCCGACGTGCCGGCCGTCGCGGCCGCCGTTGACGACGCCACCGCCCTCGTGGTCGGCGTCGCAGGCACGACGGAGTACGGCCGTGTGGATCCGATCCCGGCGCTGGCACGAGTCGCTCACGAGGCTGGAGCGCTTCTCCACGTCGACGCCGCCTGGGGCGGGTTCTACCTCCCGTTTACCGATCGCGACTGGTCGTTCGCGGACGCCGCCGTCGACACGTTGAGTATCGACCCACACAAGTGCGGACGAGCGGTCGTCCCCGCGGGCGGGCTCGTGGCGCGTGACCCCGCCACGATGGACGCGCTCGCGGTCGAAACCCCGTATCTGGAGACGCGCTCACAGGCGACGCTGAACGGCACCCGGAGCGGCGCTGGCGTCGCTGGCGCGGTCGCCGCGATGGAGGCGCTGTGGCCCGACGGCTACCGTGACGACTTCGAACGCGCGGCTGCGAATGCCGACTGGCTCGCGGCCGAACTCGCCGATCGCGGCTACCACGTCGTCGATCCCGAACTCCCGATCGTCGCCGTCGATCTTCCCGATCCGACGTTCGAGGACCTTCGAACGGCGGGGTGGAAGCTCTCTCGGACGGGTGCGGGCGAAGCACGCATCGTCTGTATGCCACACGTGACTCGTGACGGACTCCGGGCGTTTCTCGCGGACCTCGACCGGATCGACGGGTGAGCAACGACTGCCGGCGCAACCCACGCGTCGCAGAGACGAGCCGACGCGTACGGAACCAACATATTCACTACCGGGCATCACGAACCGGCGGCCATGAGCACTGACGACGTCTCTCGGCGCAGATTCATGTGGACCGCCGGCGGCGCGGCGGCGGCCGGCGGCGCGACAGCCGCGTCGGGGACGGCCGCGGCACAGGACGACGAGGAGGGGAACGAGGGCGGCGGCAACGTCGAGCCCGACTGGCCGAGCGGAGCCGAGGGGAACCTCGGCACCTACGAGGACGCTCGCGGTCAGGAAGCGGTCACAGTTTCAGTCGGTGCGGGCGACAGCGGGCTCGCGTTCGATCCCACCCTGCTGTGGGTCGACCCCGGCACGACGGTCACGTGGGAGTGGACCGGTGCCGGCGGCGGACACAACGTCGTCACCGTCGAGGGGCCCGCAGAACTGGACAGCGGCTCTCCCGTCGACGAGGAAGGATACACCTACGAGTACGAAACCAGTGAGGCCGACGAAGGGATCACCCACTACGTCTGTACTCCCCACGACGGTGTCGGCATGCACGCGGGAATCGCCGTCGGTGACGACGTCGACACGGTCGACGTTGGTGGTGGCGGCGCAGCCGGAGCCGTGTTCGTCCCACAGGGTGCCCGTGCGCTCGGCATCGCGACGTTCATCGCGATGTGCAGCACGCTCGGACTGGCGTTCGTCTTCATGAAGTACGGCGGGACGGTCACACAGGAGTAGCGCGGGAGTCGGAGTGTCCTCGACGCCGGTTCGTCTCTTTCCGTCCCGTTTTGTGTCGTCGTCCGAGTCCGTCCCGCTCAGTTCTGATAGGCGTTCTCGCTTTTGACCTCCTCGTACAGGCTCACGTACCGATCGAGCGCCGCGTCGTGGTCGTACGACGCGAACTCGGGATCGACCGCTCGAGACGTGGCACTGCCGACCGCAACGAGTTCGTCGGCGAGCTCCGCGGGGCTCGTGACGAGTCGCCCTCGGTCTCGCCCTTCGACGAGTTCGTGTGCGCTGGAGTCCGCCTGGTACTCGACCAGTCCGACACAGCCACAGGCGAGCGCCCACAGCAGCTCGGTTGCGAACGTCTCCCAGCTCGCGGTCTGTGCGAAGACGTGTGTTCCTTTAAATATCGACACGCGCTCTTTGACCGGGAGATCACCGAGGAACGTGACACGGTCGTCGATCCGAAGATCGCGGGCAGTCGACTCGATCCGCTCGCGCTCGGGTCCGTCACCAATCACGGCGGCGGTCCAGTCGCGCCCGCGCAGCTCTGCGAGCGCGAGGAGGAACGTCTCGACGTTGGCGTGACGGTCCACGCGTCGGGAGTAGACGGCGTCGAACCGGTCGTCGATCGGGGCCTCCTCGACGAGCCCGAAGTCGATGCTCTCGGGAACGACCCGGACCGCAGCTCCCGTCGCACCGTGTTCGCGGACGCGTGTCTTCGTCGTCCGGGAGGGCGTCGAGACCGCGTCCGCGCCGCCCGCGAGCAGGCGGTATCCGCGGCGGGAGTCAACCGGGTGATCACGCCACCAGTCGACGACGACGGGCGGGCCGCGAAGCCGGCGGACGACCGTCGCCGCGATCGCTGGAGTCGGCGGGCTGTTGACCGCGTGGACGACGTCGGGGCGGGTTCGTCGAATCGCGACCGGGAGGCGGGCTGTGAACCGTCCTGGCGACGGGTCGTCGACGACCGCCCGATAGGTGATCCCCGCGGACTCGAACGTCTCGGCACCAGCACCCCACCACCGGGCACACAGCCAGACCACGTCGTGTCCGCGGTCGGCCAGCCCGGCAGCGATCCGCCGCGTCCGCGTCCGGGACGGCGTGTCGCCGTGGCCGGGCGTGAAAAGTGAGACGAACGCGACGCGCATGTGCGGATCCGACAGGTGGAGTGAACAAAAAGACACGGCATCCGGACAGAGACTGTGTGACCCAGAGCGACGCCATCGACACGTGTCTCCCCCACCCGAAACGGTTTCACACCGGCGACAGAATCGACTGGCATGCACCGATACGACATCGAACGGTACCTCAACGTGCGAAGCGCCAGCGGTGCGGATCTCGGCCCTGGCGGACGACTCTCTTTCCTCCTCGACACCACGGGCACTCCGCAGGTCTGGTCGGTCGACGGCCCACTCGAGTGGCCCGAACAGCACACGTTCTACGACGAACGCGTCACCTTCGTCGACTCCTCGCCGGAGTACTCAGAGGCCGTCTTCGGCATGGACGAGGGCGGCAACGAGCGGGCACAGCTCTACCGGCTCGACTTTGAATCCGGCCGGATCACGAACCTCACTGACCGACCCGAGGCGAAACACCGGTGGGGCGGCTGGAACGGCGACGGCGAGCGGTTCGCGTTCGCCTCTAACCGCCGCGACGAGTCGGTCTTCGACGTGTACGTGCAGGGCCGGGACGAAACGGGCGACGACGCCGAGATGGTGTACGAGGGAGACGGCTGGCTCTCGGTCGCGGGCTGGTCGCCGAGTGACGACCGGTTGATCGTCCACGAGGCACACTCCTCGTTCGACCACGACCTGTACACTCTCGACATCGACTCAGGTGAACTCACTCATCACACCCCCCACGAGGGTGACGTGCGATACGCAAGCCCCGAGTGGGGACCGGACGGTGAGTCGATCTATCTGGTCACCGACCGCGAGAGCGACACGCTCCGGTTGGCGCGGCTCGACCTCTCGACAGACGAGTTCACCGTCGTCGTTGGCGGCGGCGAAGACGTGCCGGACGGCGACGCCTCGGGCGGCGGAGCCGCGAGCGCGAAGCCCGGTCCCGACGGCTGGAACGTCGACGGGGTCGCGATCCACGAGGAGTCTCGCCGGGTCGTCTACTCGCGTAACGTCGACGGGTACACCGAGTTGACCGTCGGCGAACTGACCTCTCCCCACCAGATCGACGAGTTCCCGGCACCGGATCTCCCCGATGGCGTCGCCGGCGGCGTGAGCTTCGGTCCCAACGGTGACCGGTTCGCGATCACCGCAACGGGAAGCACGAGCAACGCGAACGTCTACGTCGTCGACGTGGTGACCGGCGAGACCGAACGGTGGACCAACGCCTCGACGGCGGGGATCCCACGAGAGACGTTCGTCGAGCCAGAACTGGTTCACTACCCCACCTTCGACGGCCGGCAGATCCCCGCGTTCTTCTCCGTGCCCGAAACCGAGACACCCGCGGACGGCTACCCCGTCGTCGTCGACATCCACGGCGGTCCCGAATCACAGCGACGACCCTCGTTCGCCTCGGTCAAACAGTACCTGTTGAACGGTGGATACGCCGTCTTCGAGCCGAACGTCCGCGGCTCCTCCGGCTACGGGAAGGCGTACTCCGGGCTCGACGACGTCGAGAACCGGATGGATTCAGTGGCAGACATTCGAGCGGCCGTCGAGTGGCTCCACGACCACCCCGAGGTCGATCCCGACCGAATCGCCGCGATGGGCGGCTCCTACGGTGGGTTCATGGTGCTCGCGGCGCTCACAGAGTACCCCGAACTGTGGGCTGCCGGCGTCGACATCGTCGGGATCGCGAACTTCGTGACGTTCCTCGAGAACACCGGCGACTGGCGGCGCGAGCTCCGCGAGGCCGAGTACGGCTCGCTGGCCGACGACCGAGCGTTCCTCGAGTCCGTCTCGCCCATCAACACCATCGACTCCATCGAGTCGCCGCTGTTCGTCCTCCACGGCGAGAACGACCCTCGCGTGCCGGTCGGCGAGGCCGAACAGATCGTCGAGCAAGCGAGCGAACAGGGGGTTCCGGTTCGAAAGTTGATCTTCGAGGACGAAGGCCACGGCTTCTCGAAGCTAGAGAATCGCATCGAGGCGTACCGCCAGATCGTCGAGTTCCTCGCCGAGCACGTCTGATCGCCCCCGACGCGTCGCCTCTCGGACGGCTGCTCCCGTTGGCGGAGCGCCCGATCGACCGCCTGTCCTGTTTTATATACTCCGCTCGTAAAGTCGGTATGGCATCCGATCAGCCGGGGCTCGTCTCTGAGGACCGGTCCATCGTCGTTCGCGCTGCGTGGTTCCTCCTCGTCGGGTGGTGGGCGACCGGAATCTGGCTGAGCGTCGCCTGGCTCCTCTTGGCACTCGTCGTCACGATTCCACTCGGGATCAAGATGATCAACCTGGTGCCGGTCGTGTTGTCGCTCAAACCCCCTGCCAGAGCGTTCGTCGACCGACCGAATGGGGGAACCGTGCAGTCGAGGCCGCAGCGAGGCCTCGTCGTCCGGGCGGTGTGGTTCCTTCTCGTCGGGTGGTGGGCGAGTGCCATCTGGACGGCGGTCGCGTACGCGTTCACCCTCTCGATCGTCGGGATCCCCGTTGCGATCTGGATGTACGGGAAGCTCCCGGCAATTGTCTCGCTGTATCGGTACTGAGTTCGGCCCGCCCGGGCTATACAGAATCGAGGAGACTACCCGCGTCGTTAGCCGCGGGAGGATGTCAATCCCAGTCTGGACCGAAATCTGGGTTCAATCGGCGGTCGGTTCGCCCGATCGCGTCGATCCGTTCGATGTCCTCGTCGTCGAGCGCGAGCCCGAGGCTCGCGAAGTTGTCGCGGATGTGGTCCTCGCCAGTTGCTTTCGGGATCGCAGTCACACCTTTCTCTCGCAGCCACGCGAGGCTCACCTGTGCCGCGCTGACACCGTGTTTTTCCGCAATGTCGACTACTTCCGGTTCATCGAACACGTGTCCGCGGGCCAGCGGCGAGTAGGCGACGAGTTCGATGCCGTTTGCTTCGGCGTACGCCCGCAGTTCCTCCTGTCTGAGAAGTGGATGCATCTCGACTTGGTTGACGAACGGTGGTTCGCCGAGCGCGTCCGCCGCGGCGTCGAGGTGTTCGGGTTCGAAGTTCGAGACGCCGATCCGGTCGATCAGTCCCTCGTCGCGCAGTTCGGCGAAGGCGGGAAGCGTCTCCGCCGGATCGTACGCCCCGGCCGGCCAGTGGACGTACATGAGGTCGATGTTCTCGACGCCGAGTGTATCGAGGCTCTCGCGGGTCGAATCGACCACGTCTTCGGGTGCCAGTTTGTCGATCCACACCTTCGAGGCGAGAAACACGTCCTCACGGTCGACGTCGGCGGCCGCGATCCCTTCGCCGACGGCCGCCTCGTTGCCATATATCTGTGCGGTGTCGACGTGACGATACCCGACCTCCAGCGCGGTCTCGACGGACTCGGCACACTGTGCGGGGTCGTCGTTCTCCCACGTTCCGAGTCCGAGCACCGGCATCCCCTCGCGGGCCGGCGTCTCGACCGGCTGTCGCTCTCGGTGTGACATGAATGGCGGTTCGGCCCTATCCTCAAAGTCGCTTGCGGTCGGGAGCGCTCACACTGGCTGGGGCCGCATCACTCGTTCGACAGCAACGCCCGCGAGGAGTTCGTCACGACGAGCAGACTCGACAGCCCCATCGCCACCGCGGCGAAAAGCGGGTTGAGCAGGCCAGTGACGGCCAACGGGATGGCGATCGCGTTGTAACAGAACGCCCAGCCGATGTTCCCCTTCGTCCGTCGACCGGCCGCCCGCGAGAGCGCGAACACGGTCTCCACTGAGCCGAGGTCGTCGTCGACGATCGCCACGTCGGCCGCGTCCGCCGCCATCGCGGTTCCGCCGCCGAGCGCGACGCCGAGGTCGGCGGCCGCGAGCGCAGGCGCGTCGTTCGTGCCGTCGCCGACCATCACGGTCCGCCCGCGCCCTTTCAGGCGCTCGACGGTTTCTGCTTTCCCCTCCGGCGGGACGCCGGCGAACACCCGTGAGACAGCCTCGTGTTCGGCGAAGACGGTCGAGGCCCGTTCGTCGTCACCGGTGAGTACGACCACGTCGACGCCGGCGTCGGCCAGCGACGAGAGGGTTTCCGTCCACCCCTCGCGCAGTTCGTCGCCGACGACGACGAGCCCTTCGGCCGTGCCGTCACGGCCGATCGCAACCGGGACACGTCCCACGTCGCGGGCGGCCGCCACCGACTCGCGCAGGTCGTCCGACACCGCCCACCCGCGCTCGTCGAACAGGTCGGGGTGGCCGACCACCACCTCGGTCCCCGCTACCGTCCCCGACACGCCTCGGGCGTGACTCTCGAAGGCCGTCACCGTGGGTGTGAGGTCGGTAGAAGCGCCGCCCTCCTCGACTGCGACGCCGCCATCGGTCCCGCCGGCCGTCGCCGTGCCGCCGTCCGTCGCGGCGGATCCGGCGACCGTGTCGTCACTGCCGCTGTTGCCATCGATTTGCACACCGCCGTCGTCGACGGCCGCTGCGATGGCCCGTCCGACCGGGTGGGCGGACCGAGACTCGAGCGCGGCGGCGAGTCCGAGCAGGTCGTCGTCGACGTCACGGTCAACGAGCCGCATCTCTCCGGTGGTGAGGGTCCCGGTCTTGTCGAACACGACGGTGTCGGCGTCGCGAAGCCGCTCGAAGACCGTGTCGTCGAAGATCACGATGGAGCGTTCGAGCGCGTCTCGCACGCCTGCGGCGACTGCGAGCGGGGTCGCGAGTCCGAGCGCACACGGACACGAGACGATGAGCACCGTGAGCGCGACCAGCATCGCCGTCGAGACTCCGTTTCCGAGCGCAAGATTGGCCGCGGCGACACCGACTGCGACCACCAACACCAGCGGCACGAACACCGTCGCGAGCCGGTCGGCGAGCTTTTGAACCCCATGGTTCCCGCTCTGGAGGTCCCAGACGAGCTCTGCGACACGGTCGAGACTCGACGTCGCATCCGGCCCCACCGTGACGGTGAGCGAGCCGTCGGCGACGACGGAGCCACCGACGACGGTGTCGCCCGGCTCCTTGCGAACCGGCAGCGATTCGCCGGTGACGACGGACTCGTCGACCGCGGCCGCGCCGTCGACCGCTTCACCGTCGACCGGCACGCGCTCTCCGGCCCGGACGAGCAGCCGGTCGCCCGGGTCGAGCGCGTCGACATCGACGCTCTCGGTCTGCTCGCTTCCGTCTGCGTCGATCACTCGTCGGGCGGTATCGACCTGTACGGCCGTCAGATCGGAGAGGAGCTCGGTCGCTCGCCGCTTGATCGACGTCTCGTAGTGGTTGCCGACAGTGACGATCACGATGATGGCGACGGTGACGTCGTAGTAGATAGAGGGGTCATCGAGCAGCGCGACCGCCAGTGTGCTGTAGAGGTACGCGCTGACGGCGGCGATGGCGACGAGGAGATCCATGTTCGGCGAGCGTGTCTGCGCGCTCACGTACGCGCCTCTGAGAATCGGCTTGCCGGTGACGAAGAGGACGATGGTCGTCAACACCCCGATGATGATGAAAAAGTACGTGCCGGAGGCCGAGGCCATCGCCTCGTTGATGAACTCCAGCGTTCGCTCGTCGTAGAAGGGGAACGCGAAGTACGTCGGATAGATGAGGACGATGTACTGCAGCATGACTGCCATCCCGACGAGGACGCCGACCGCGAGCCGTGCGGTCGCCATGTTGTCCGCCTGCCGTCGCGAGAACGCGTCGTCACGCGAGTAGGCGCTGTAGCCGAGCCCGCTCACCGCCTCGGCGATGTCGTCGGTCGACACCGCGTCCGGATCGTGGTCGACTCGAACCGTGTCAGTGACGTAGCTGGCGCTCGCGGCGCTGACGCCGTCCGTCCGGGTCGCAACCGTCTCGATGAACGCCTCACACGTTGCACAGTGCATTCCGTCCACTTCGAGGAAGGTCGCCTCGTGGTCGGCCGGGACCTCGGACGTGGCCGCCCCGTCCCGCTCGTCGCCACTTCCACCGCCGGTCTCTCGGCGTTCAGCGACCGTCTCGGCGTCCACGTCGACGTCGCCGAGGGCGTCGTAGACGCCGCGACAGCCGGCACAACAGAACCGGTTTCCCTCGTCGTCGACGACGTCGACGCCCTCGGTCGGGAGGTCACACAGCGTACAGTCTGGGAACGGGCGGTCGCTGGACTCGATGTCTCGACTCATCGATCAGTGTCCTCCGTGGTCGTGGCCGGCCGCCTCGTGGCCGACGAGTTCGCCCGCGTCGAGCGGGTTCCAGAACGGCAGCTCCGGGTGCGGAAGGTGGATTCCGACCGCCATCAACCCGTGTGCGAACAGCACGTAGCCGAGAACGACGAACGCGACCCCGAGCAGCCGGTGAACGCGTCGTCGATGCACGGCGTCGACGCGCTCGATCAGCGTGCCGTAGAGGAACACCGCTGGCATCGTTCCGACGCCGAGTGCCGCCAGCGCGAGTCCGCCGCTCGCCGCCGAACCGCTCGCGAACGCGTACAGGTACGCGGGGTAGAGGATCGGACAGGGGAGGAGCCCGTGTACTGCACCCAGCCCGACGATCCCCGGCCCGTTGGCGAGTCGGTCGACGCGTCCCGTCAGCCAGCCGGTGACTCGCTGGAGCCCGGGCAGGTGGACGCCGCCCGTCGCCCCGCCGAGGACGTATCTGACCCCGACGAGGATCACGGCCGCGCCGACGACGAGCCCGGTGACGCCCCGAACGGTTCCCGCGGCCTCCGTCAGCGTCGCCGCCGTCACGAGCACGACGCCGCCGAGCGCGCCGAGCGCCGCGCCGATGAGGGAGTAGCTCGCCGTCCGCCCGAGGTTGAACAGGGCGTGCTGGCGAACCTCGTAGGTGGTGAGATGGCTCCCACGGTCGCGGTCGACCGCGTCGGTTCCGGCCGTCGCTCCGGTCCCGCCGTCGGTCCGCCCCCCGGTCGCCGAGCCCCCGCCGGCGTTCATCCGTGCGGAGTACGTCGTCACGAGCGGCCCACACATCCCGATGCAGTGGGCCCCGCCGAGGAGCCCGATGGCGAGGAACAACAGGACGTCCGCGCCGAGGAGGGGTGAGAGATCCATCGCGTGTTACACAGCGTTGTGGCCGAGCGCGCTAATGGGTTTCGTCGCCGGGCGCACGGCGCGGACGACGTGGTGGGTCGACGAACTCATCGGTCAGCCAGCTCGCGGGCGGTGAGCACCGAGAGAACGCCGAGCAGTGCCGCCTCTGCGACCTTCGAGGCGAACGCCATCGAGTCGTCGAGGAGATGGACGGCGATCAGTCGTCCCGGTCCCGTCTCTGCGTGGCCGTGTGCGTGTCGTCCCGGCCAGAACGCGCCGTGATCGAGGACGGTGTGCCAGGCGGCGTAGCCGCCGAGGAAGACGAGCATCAAGACGATCCCACCCACGTACACCGGCAGTGGGTCGAACCCCTGGACGACGAGGATCGCGCCCATGAGCATCGCCATCGTCGCGAGGAGAAAGGCGGCAGGTCGTGGGTCGTGGACGAGTCCGAACCGGAGCTGATCGACGGCGACCGGCAGCGCCCAGTAGAGGTGGATTCCGGCGACGACCGCGGCGAGCCCCGCGGCGACGTGCCGAAGCGTGCGGTCACTCGTGCGTCCAGCTCTGGCCGACATCTCACGACTCCTCGACGAACACCGTGGCGTACATCCCTCCGAACTCGTGTGGGATACAGACGTAGTCGTACCGCCCGGGGACTTCGAACGTGTGACTGAACCGTTCACCGTTCAGAATCCGGCCGCCGAACGCGTCGTGCCACGCCTCCCGTGCCGTCGTCTCGTCCTCGAAGCCGCCGGACGCGAAGTAGGCAGCTCCCTCGGGGATCCCTCCCTCGTACGCGGTGACGGTGTGGTTCCGCGTGCTGGTGTTCTCCCAGACCACGGCCTCTCCGGGCGCTATCGTGAGCTCCTCCGGGACGAACCCATCAGCCGTCATCCCAACGTCGTACCCCTCGTCGAGACACCCTGCGAGCGCGACGGGCGTTCCGACCGCCACGCCGGCGGCACCGACGCGTCTGAGGAACCGTCTCCGAGACATACTCAGCGTACGGGCGTCGGTCCTTTGAATATCGCGATCGGACTCGGTGTAGCTCGCCGAAGGCTGTCGGGAATCGCCCTCAGCGGTCGCGACGCGTCACGCCGTGTTCGGCGTCGACGAGTGCACCGACGACCCGGCGCTGTGCGGCCGCGAGGTGTTCGGCGAACGTCGACCGGGCGATCCCAACCGCCGTTGCGACCTCGTCGGCGCTGGCCTCGCGCGGGTACGAGAAATACCCCATCGCTTTGGCCGTTCGCAACACCTCGCGCTGTCGATCCGTCAGGTGACCGCGGTCGACCACCACGGGGTCCGCACCGCCACAGCCGCCGGAGTGCGTGAGTCTGTCGAGGGTGGCGGTCGCGCCCGTGGCCTCCAGCGTGTCGACGACGTCACCGAGCGGGTCGACGGACGGCAGATACAGGGTGAGGCGAATCCGGTCCGGGTTCGTCCGGACCGTCGCGTCAGTCACCGGGAACCCGAGCGCCTCCACCGCCCGGTACGGGCAGCGGTTCTGTGGTTCGAGCCGGCGGCGATACACGTACTCGCCGTCGGCTTCGAACACTGGGGGGAGTGGGAGCGGCCGATCGGCACGAAACTGTTCGATCACCGCGTCCGCGAACGTAGTCACCTGCACGTCGGTCGCGACCGCTCCATCCGGCAGGAGATCGGCAGCCGGACACGCGGCCGGATCGTGTGCCACGAGACGCGCCCGGACGCCGCCGTGTCCCGACGCGTCGTCACGCTCTGCGTCACCGTGTTTCGGGGCGCCGGCGTGTACGGACCCGCCGCGACGATTCGACGTGCTGGCGTGTCCGGCCGGGGCCACTCGACCGTGCTGACTTCCGGTCGACGATCCGTCGCCCGACCCGGGATCGGCCGACATGGAGCCCTCTCCCGATCGACTCGACGCGGACGTAGCGGGATCTGACGACCCGGACATATCTGATAATTCGTTCTCGAAGAATAAAACGTCGGAGCCGAACGAGTTTGCCCTGACGGGGTGTCGACAACGTATATAAAGACCCGTCGTGCGACGGCGATAATTCTCCCCGGTGGGTGTTCGCGTATCACTTGATGAGTGATCGCTCCCTCGACGGGACCTCTGTCGGGATCGTCGGCGGCGGCGTTGGCGGCCTCGCGGCCGCCGCGTACCTCGCCGACGACGGCGCAGCAGTAACGCTGTACGAGCGCGCGAACGATGTCGGCGGCGTTGCCGGCCGGATCGAACAGGAGGGATTTCGGTTCGACACCGGCCCCTCGTGGTATCTCATGCCAGACGTGTTCGAGCGGTTCTTCGGCCGGTTCGGTCACGATCCTGCGGAGTTCTACGAGCTCGAACGGCTCGATCCCCACTATCGGGTGTTCTGGGACGACGGCGACCGCGTCGACGTCCCCGCTGACCCCGAGGCAGCCGCACGGCTGTTCGAGTCGTACGAGGACGGCGGCGGCGAGGCGTTCCGTCAGTACCTCGCGGACGCAGAGGCGGCGTACGAGGCGGGGATGGAGCGAGTCGTCCTTCCCGGCCGGTCGCGGCTCCGTGAGTACCTCTCTGCTGATGTCCTGCGTGCTGGCCGTGACCTCGAACTGTTCGACAGCCTCGACGAACGCGTGGGTGAGTACGTCGACCACCCCAAGCTCCGACAGCTGCTTCAGTACACGCTCGTCTTTCTGGGCGGATCTCCGTACGACACCCCCGCGATGTACCAGCTGATGAGCCACGTCGACTACGGACTCGGCGTCTACTACCCGATCGGTGGGATGTACGAGGTCGTCGAGGCCATCGCGTCCGTCGCACGCGAACGCGGCGCGGACATCCACACCAACGTCGCAGTCACCGGGCTCGACCCCGTCTCCGGCGGAATCGCGGTCGACCTCGGTGGGGACCGGTACGTTCACGACCGGGTCGTCTGTAACGTCCCACCAGCGTACGTGGAGCGCGAGCTGCTGCCCACGGGCAGCGTCCGTCGATTCGGCGACTACTGGGAACGCCGGACGTACGGCCCGGCGGCGTTCTTGTTGTATCTCGGTATCGACGGGCGCGTAGACGAGCTGGCTCACCACACGCTCGCGTTACCCACCGACTGGGACCCCCACTTCGCGTCGATCTTCGACGAGCCAGCGTGGCCAGAGAACCCCACGGTGTACATTAACGTCCCTTCACGCACCGACCCGTCCGTCGCGCCGTCGGGTCACGAGACCGTCGTGATCCTCGTCCCGCTCGCGCCCGGGCTCGACGACACCCCCGATCGACGGGCCGCGTTCCGCGAAACGGTGCTTGCGGCGGTCGCGTCGTACACGGGTGTCGATCTCACAGACCGGATCGTCTTCGAGGAGTCGGCGTGTGTCTCCGAGTTCGCGCGCCGATTCAACCGCCCCGGCGGGAGCGCGCTCGGGCTCGCACACACCCTCACACAGAGCGGGCCGCTCCGTCCGGGGCCACGAGTTCGGGGTGTCGACCGGCTCTACTACGTCGGTGGGGGAACGAACCCCGGAATTGGCGTGCCGATGTGTCTGTTGAGCGGCGAACACTGTGCGAACGCGATCGCCGAAGACGCCTCGGGGGGTGTGCTCACACGGCTCCCGTTCGTCGGTCGAGAGTGAGGACGTGGTGTGTGACACCACCAC
>JARVCL010000066.1:0-14890 GCA_040405695.1 Halorubrum sp.
CCACAGTACAGCAGGTCCACGTCGGGGTCGGCGACGACCGCGGCGAGCTCCTCGACGGTCGGTCGATCGTGTATCTCCAACGACCTAACCCCGTCAGGCGGCGCCGGGTCCGACATGGCTCGACGTATCGCCTCCGCCCGCTCGGCGGAGTTGACGGCGAACGCCACGTGGAGTTCACCCTCTGCCGGACGAACCCGCGAGATGTAGTTGTCGTATGCGTCGACGCTCAACGCCGCCGTGTTGGCCGTGAGCGGCTCGGAGTCCGGGCTCACAACGTCGTCGACCGGGAGATACGGCGAGGTCGCGACCGCGAGCGGACGATGCCGATCTGTGCTGCTGGAACCAGGTTCCGTTTCGTCTGGCTTGGAGCGTGCCGACCCCCGAACCCGAATCGGCGCGAGGACGTGGGCGAGGTGGCCGAGCAACCCCATCCCGGCGGGGCCGGGACGGAGGACCGCCTCGGTGGGCCACGCCGGGAGATACGGCTCGACCGTCGTCGTGTCGACCTCCAAGTACTCCATCAACCGCTCGCTCATCGATCGGTCGGCGAGGTTCGGTGGATAAAAGGGGAGTTCGGGACCGACCGCCGCGTACTCGTAGCGATCGGACGGCGTGTACCCCTCCGTTCGGGCGAGCGAGTCGAGGAACAGCGTGACGCGGAGGAGCTCCGAGATTCGGTCCTCGAGTGCGGCTCCGTCCGCAGGCAGCGGTTCGACGTAGCCCGTATCGAGGCGGAGTGCGGGCTCGGAGCCAGGAACCACCGTCGCGCCGAGGTAGTACGCGAGCGGGGTGACACGGTACACGTCGGCGAACGTCGCCGGCACGCTGATCTCGACGCCCGTCTCGGGGGTCGTGAGGTGATCGGGGACCGCGAGTTCGGCACCGCGTTCGATCCGTGGTGGGTACCCTCGGAGAGTGGGCCAGGACCGCTCCACGGACCACTCGGCGATCGACGATCCGAGCGCGGAGACCGCCTCCATCAGCGCCTCCGGATCGTCGGGAACCGTGATCGTCGCCTCCGGCTTAGTGTGCAGCGAGCGCCCGCCGACTGTCACCCTCGTCGGACCGTCGAACACGAACTCGACAGGGCCGTCGCCGGCCATCCCGGTCGCCTCGATCTCGACCTCCGGAGCACGAATCAGCACCTTCGTGGGTCCCGTCACGTCGAGACAGTACGAGCCACGGTCGAGCGCGAGGTCCTCGGTGAGGGTGGCGAGAAACTCTCCCTCGATGTCGCGGACGGTCACCGCGGAGTACGCCGGGACGGAGAGCGATTCGGCCTCGAAGCTCACCGCTCGGTCGACCGGCAGCGGAAACAGGTCGGTGATCGCCGGCTGTGGATCCGGCTCGCGGTCCGCCTCGAGACGAATCTGTTCGCTCTCGATCCGATCGTGAACGCGCAGTGTGTGGCCGTCGACCGCGAACCTAATTCGTCGCTCGCCGGCGTTTCCGGTCATCAGGCGAGGAACACCCCCGATACTGATGAGGGTGTCGGTCGTTTCCTCTGCTCGGGGGCGTCGAAGGCATCCGAACCGTTTTTGACCGGAGCCGTGTGGACGGGCGTATGGACGACCCCGTGAGAACCGCCCTCGATGACGCCTTTCCCGACCGCGAGATCGAGGGACTCGTCGGTGTCGGTCCCTCTTGGAACGGCGGTAACGAGACGGTCGGCGTCGACTTCGCCGACGGAGCGCGCGCGTATCTCAAGACGGCGATCGAGGGAGACGGAAGTCGGATCGCCCGCGAACGCTCGGTGCTGGCGCACGTGGCAGCGACGGGCCGGATCCGTGTGCCACGGATCATCTCTGCCGATCCCGACGCATCGGTGCCGTACCTCGCGACCGCACCAGCGCCGGGTCGGAGCCTGCTCGACGCCGTCGAGGCGGCCGCAGACGATGAGGAGCACGTGTCGTTGCTGCGCGGGGTCGGTCGGACCTTGGCGACGCTTCACGAGGACACCTTCGACACGCACGGAGAGATCGTCGGCAGCGAGGGAGCGTCGGGGCTCCGTCTGGCGACCGGACGCTGGACCGAGGTGCTACTCGCGACGATCGAACGGACCCGCGAAATCAGCACGACGGACCGACTCGCGAGCCACTTCGACGCGGTGATCGACTGCGTCGAGTCGAACCGAGACCGGCTCGATGGCGCGCCCGCAGCGCTGCTCCACGGCGACATCGCCGAGCCGAACGGGTTCGTCGTCGACGGAGCCGACCACGACACGGGCGCGGTGCGCGGTCGGTCACCCGGCGACTCGCCCTCCGACCCCCCGCCGATCGGCCTGCTCGACTGGGAACTCGCACACGTCGGCGACCCCGCCCGCGACCTGGTTCGTGCGCGTGACCAGTTGTGCAACGACTTCGACAGCGACGGTCCAGAACGGCTCAGAGAAGCGGTGTGTGAGGGATACCGCGAGCGTGCGGGTGGGTTGCCGGCGGGGTTCGCGGCGCGCGAGCCCGTATACCGGGTCGTCCGGGTGCTCGGCCGATCTGGGTTCATCGATCAGTGGAGGACGTACCTCGACACGCCGACGTCCGAACTCGTGACGCGGATAGACGCGGAACTGGACCGCCGGCTCGCCGCCGTCTGACCCGACAGCCCACGTCGTGATCAGTTCCAGGCGGCGTCGTCGGGGTCGATCAGGCGGTCGCTGGCGGCCATCGCGTCGACCGCTTCCAGATCCGTCTCGTCGAGGTCGACGTCGAGCGCCAGCAGGTTCTCTCGGACGTGTTCGCCGGTCGCCTTCGGGATCGGGACGACTCCGCGGTCGAGCGCCCACGCGAGCGCGACGACGGCCGGAGAGACCTCGTTGCGCTCGGCGACCGCACGAAGCGTGTCGTCGTCGAGGATCTCACCACGACCGAGCGGGGAGTACCCCACGAGATGGTGATCGAGTTCCGCCGCCAGCGTCCGGAGTTCGGACTGCTGGAACCGTGGGTGACACTCCACCTGATGCGCGGCGATTGGCGCGTCGAGGATTTCGCGGGCTTCCCGCACCAGATCCGGGGTGAAATTCGAGACACCGACGTGGTCGGTCACCCCTGCGTCGCGGAGGTCGTCGAAGACCGGCAGCGTCGCCGCGGCGTCGTACGTTCGAATCGGCCAGTGGACGTAGAGCAGGTCGACACGATCGAGTCCGAGCCGGTCGAGGCTCTCTCTGGCGGTCTCACGGACATCGTCCGGCGCGAGGTTCTCCGGGTGCACCTTCGTCGCGACGACCACGTCTTCACGGTCGACGGCGGCGGCAGCGATCCCCTCGCCGACGGCGGCCTCGTTGTCGTACATCTGTGCGGTGTCGACGTGGCGATAGCCTGCTTCGAGGGCGTTCGTTACCGTCTCCGCGCATTCGTCCGGGTCGTCGAGCCCGGAGGTACCGAGCCCCAGCCCGAGATCGAGCGGTGGCATGACCACCGATTCCAGCCACGGGAATAAAAGGCTACGCGAGCCGGAACCTGCGGCTCACCGAGGCGTCTGAACCGCCGCCGATGCCGACTCCGACGCGGTAGCACAGCCAAACGTCCGCGATCATTTATATACTATATAAGTGCCCAGCAACCAGTGACGATACTGCGGAGACAGAGAGCGACCCCCGCCGTGCTCGGGCCGTCGGTAGCGCCGCTGTGCTCGGCGTGCCAGTGTCGACATCTCGGCCGGCTTATTTATATACTCCACAGCCAACCGGCGAGGTCGCGGTCGGCGTGGCGGGCGGACCCGTCGACCGTCGGTCACTGCCGCTGCCGCGGCCGACGGATACAACCTTCGAGCCGTCGAAGCGCGAGCATGAGCCAGCTCCCGCTCGAACACATCCACGTCGCGCCCGACGACTCCGAGAACGCCCCGGCGGTCTTCGTGCTCCACGGCCGCGGCGCGGACGAACAGGACCTGTTACCGGTCGCCGACGCGCTCCCCGACGACCTCCACGTCGTCAGCCTTCGCGCGCCGGATCCCCTACAGGGCGGATACACGTGGTACGAACTCGACCTCTCCGGCGGGGGGTTACACCAGAGCCAGCCCGACGCGGAGGATTTCGCGCGGGCGCTGGACTTGGTCACCGAGAGCGTCGACGCCGCCGTCGACGCCTACGGAATCGACGCCGACCGGATCGGACTTCTCGGGTTCAGTCAGGGGGCGATCACCAGCCTCTCGCTGCTGGTGACGGAGCCGAATCGCTACGCGTGGGTCGTCGCCCTTCACGGCTACCTCGCGACATCACACGCCGACCGTGACCCAGCGGGCATCGACGACAAGCCGGTGTTCGTCGGTGCGGGAACCGGTGATCGCGTGATTCCCGAGTCGCGGGCGTCCACCGCGGCGGAACGCCTTCGAGCGATCGGTGCCGCTGTCACCTACGAGACCTATCCGGTCGGTCACGGAATCGGAGACGCCGAGCTGACCGATGTCGTCGCCTTCGTCGAATCGGTGTACTGAGCGGGAGCCAGCGGCTCGGGCGCTCTCGTCTCTCCGACGTCGCACGTGACACCGCCCGTGCCCGTCGGGTCGCCCAGTGTGTCGGCGTCGTGTCCGCCGTGTCCCCCACCGCGTCGTCCGGGTCACCCACCTTCCTCGTCCACCAGCGGCTCGGTACACCAGTGACAGAAGTCGATGTCGGCGTCCGTCTCCCGCCCACAGTGCGGACACTCGATGATGGGGGGTTCGTCGGACTTTACGCCTTCTGTGGCGGCGTGTGTCGGCTCCGATCGACTGTCGGTCGGATCGGTCTCGCCCGGACCAGATGGGTCGCTGGCGGAGTCCGACGTGGCCGGCGTCCGGCCGGGACCGTCGCCGCCGTCGAAGCCTCCCGTCCGTCCGCCCGTCGTGTCGCCGCCGGTGCCGCCCGCGACTCCGGTGTGCTGCTGTTTCTCGTACGCACGGTTGTTTCGAACGGCGACGAGATAGGCGTCGACGATGCTGGCGACGATGACGACGAGCGCGGGCGCGACGTCGGTGAGCGGGGGTGCCTGTCTCGCCCAGAGCTGGTCGATCGCCGCGTCTGGGACGAGGAGAACGAGCGTGGCTGTGATCGCTACGTACCAGCCGAACGCCCGCCCCCATCGACGGAGGTACGCGTGCCCAAGGCCTGACACCACCATCGCCAACAGCACGGCGAGCCACGGTCGCCGTCGGGTGAGATCGCTCATTGCCCCCGCGTATGAACCCCGGAATTGAGTAGTTGTCCCTCGGAGCGTTTATGTCTCCGAAACGCCGAGCGGTGCGTATGTTGGGTATCGCGGCGGGTGACCTCGCGACGGGCGTCTGGTTCGGTCTCCTCGGCGTCGCCGTCTGGGCCGTCCCCTTCGCGATCGCGTATCTGCTCTACAGGCGGTGGCGCGGCGACGGCCCACGGTCGCGCCGGACCGACGAGTAGAACGCGTCGGACACGACAGGCGGCGGTTCGTGTGACGTCCGGCCATCGATTTGGGCTTCCGGTTCGGTCACGTTTTTGAGGCGGCTCCACGGAACGCAGATATGACAGATACGGCGCTCGTCATCGGCGGCACGCGGTTCATCGGCCGACACACCGTCTCCGACCTGCTGGAACACGGCTACGACGTGGCGATGGTGAATCGGGGCACCCACGAGAACCCGTTCGCGGACGACGATCGGGTGAGTCACATCGAGGGGGACCGGACGAACGAGCGAGACCTGGAGGCCGCCCGCCTCGCTGCGGATCCCGATCTGGTGATCGACTGTGTCGCGTACCACCCGGCAGACGTTGCGACGGCGACGGCGGTCTTCGCCGACGTCGACGGCTACGTGTACATCTCTTCCGGGTCGTCGTACGCGGCGGAGCACGTCCCCAAACGTGAGGGAGAAACCCCGCTGGAGCCGTGCACGCCGGAACAGGCGACCGACGACACGAGCGACACCTACGGCAACCGGAAAGCGGAGGGGGATCGGGAGGTGTTTGCCGCCGCTGCCGACGGCGTGAACGCGATGGCGGTGCGCCCCTGTATCGTCTACGGGCCCTACGATTACACGGAGCGACTCGACTACTGGATCGACCGCGTGCTCACCCACGACCGGGTGGTCGTTCCCGGCGACGGACAACACCTCTGGCACCGGGCGTACGTCGAGGACGTTGCGAGCGCGCTCCGGATCGTCGGGGAGCGTGGGGAGCCAGGAGCCGCGTACAACGTCGGGGACCGTCGGGCGCTCACGTTGGCGGAGACGCTCGAGACGATCGCCGATGTGGCCGACACGAACTGCACCGTCGTCCCGGCCAGCGAAGACGCGCTCGCAGCGGGCGGGCTCACGGCAGACGACTTCGTTCTCTATCGCGAGTATCCACACCTACTCGACACCTGCGCGCTCGCCGACTTGGGGTGGGAGTCGACGCCGGTCGAGGAGGCCATGGAACGAACCGTCTCAGACCACCGCAACGCGGATCGTGACGGCAGCGAGTGGGACCCCGGGCGAGACGCTGAAGAGCGGGTGATCGGTGTTAAAGAGACGTTGTAACCGGACGGCTGCACCCGAGCTGGCTCAGTACGCCGCGTCCCACCGGGTTGGCTTTCGGCGGTTCTCACAGCTCAGACACTCGACGGCGTCCATCGTGTTGACGGCAACCTCGGTGCTCTCGCAGTTCCCGCAGAAGTACCCGTACCGATTCGCGTGGCCTTCGTCGGCGTACGCGGCGTAGAACGGCGCGTGCGAGCCGCGTTCGCTCTCGTCGTACGCGACGTGGACGGTCTCCCCGTCGGCCGTCTCGTAGACCGCCTCTCGGAACCCGCCTCCTCCGTCGACTCGCTTACGGTACAGCCGCTCTTGGAACGATTCCTCGCCGATGTCGACGACGCGCTCACCGGAGCGGTCGTACCCTTCACGCTCGTAGAAAGCCGTTCCCGCCTCGTTGTCGGCGAGCACCTTCCCTTCGATGCTGTCGACGTCGCGGTCGCGTAGCTCGGCTTCGACGTGTTCGAGCAGCGCGGACCCGATCCCGGACTCGCGGTGGTCGGGGTGGACGTGGAGCCAGTCTATCTCGCCGACCCGATCCCGGCGGTCGACCACGTAGCTCTCCGCGAAGGCAACGACCGCGCCGTCGACGACGGCGACCGGGCAGACCGTGTCCGGGTCGGCGATATCCTCGTCGACGGCGGCGGCACCGTACCAGTTTTCGACGGCAGCCGACAGAATCGCCTCCTCGACCGCGTGACCGTACGAGGCAGACAGCGACGCTAACGCTACCTCACGAATCGCTTCGACGTCGTCGGGGGTCGCGGCGCGTAAGTCCATGTTGCTTTGTTCCCACGCGGCTATAATAAAGGTCCGCGGCTGCACGCGGTCGTGCGAGAAGCCGGCGGATAGGGGAAGGCGAAGACGAACGAAGCGACGTGGGCGAGACGAATACGGCGGGAATATCCGGCGGTAACAGCGGTGAAAAGCGGGAACGGAGCCGATTCGACTACGAGATGGAGTACGTCGCGGCGGCCATCAACAGGAGAGCCAGCGCGAGCGCCAGCGTCATCACGTAGGTGAGCGAGCGGTTCTCCCACCGGAGGTGCTGGAAGTACGCGACGATGAGAACGGACTTGATCGCGGCGGCAACCATCGTCCCGGCGAACGCTTGCCCGTAGGTGAAGAACTGGTCGAACTCGAAGAAGACGAACTTCGAGGCCGCCAACACCAGCAGAGCGATATAAATCGCCGTGTACAGTTTCACGGAGTCTCCCGCCATCGTTGACCGAAAGTTGGGTCGCGCACTTATCAAAGTATCTATACCGAGGAAGGGTCGTGGCGATACAAGACCGCTATCGTGGCCCGGAGTCGCGGGAGCGGCTCGGCGCCAACCGGCACGTCGAGAGCGACCCGGTCGCCCGGCGAGTCGCTGACGAAACGCCTATGCCCGCGGCTCGCCGAAGGCCAGCCGGTCACGGCCGTGGCCGCGACCGAGGACACTGTGGAGCCGCTCGAACCCGACGACGATCTGCTCGAATCGCTGTACGTCATCAACAGGGTCGCCAAACAGCTCGCCGACGAGGCGAGTGACGCGTACGGCCGCGGCGACATCACGCGGAGCAACGTCTGTTCGGCCCGAAAAGACGCTCTGTACCGGACGAAGACGGCCGTGTTGAACCGGATCGTCGCGTCCGACGCCTCGCTCGTCGACGGCGAGTATCACGTGATCGACGGCGACACGTGGCTGCTCGTCGACGTCGACGGGTGGACGTTCCACCAGCCCCCACACGCCTTCGGACGCGACCTGACCGACCGGATCGAGGTGGCAAACGCCGCGGACGATCCGCGAGAGGTTCCGTACGTTCGGGAATCGGCCATCGAGCGGTCGGATCGCTCACTCGAGAGCGCACTCGTCGCGCTCGCCGGACACGGGGTCGACGCGAACGACCACCTCGCCCGCACGACGATACGCGGCGAGCGCGATCAACTCGTCGACGTTCGGTGGCCCTGTCTCAGGTGACCACCGAGCGGCGACCGGCTCGTTCTCATCGTGCACCGGCGGTCAGCGGTGCGGGGTCACGGCCGAGTCGGACGGCGGTCGGTCGGCTGTAGACTGAGAGCCAATTGGCGTCCTCGTGTTGCTGGTCGAGGTCCAATAGCGAAGACCGGAGGAGAAGTGAACGCGAGAGAGCCGGGTGGTCAGTCGACGACTTCGATACCGCCGAGCATCCCGTTCGCCACGTGGGGGGTACACTCGTACAGCTGGATACCGTCGTCGTCGAACGACTGTTCGAACGTCTCGCCGGCGTCGTCGACCGCCTCACCGCTGTCGAAGTCACTGTCGGACTCCGCTACCGACCGGACGTTGTGTGCCCCACCCTCGCCGGTCCACTCCCAGCGGACGGTGGTGCCGGAGTCGATCCGGATCGCCGGCGGATCGTACGCGAACCCGATGTCGCCGCCGCCGACGTCGACGACGACTTCGTCCTCGCCGGTGTGGTCCTCGATGGTGCCGTCGTACAGCTGTGCGCCGTCGAGATAGTCGTCGATGGCTGGCGGCACGTCAGTGTCTGCTCCGTTCGTGTCGTCCGGGTCTTCCGTTTCTTCGGGCTCGTCGTCCGCACAGCCGGCGAGCGCACCGACCGTCAGCACTGCGCCGGTTCCGGCGACGTACCGCCGTCTGGATAGGTTCTCTGACATCACCGTATCGTGCGCTCCGCGGACTTACATACTTCGTGGTTTCAGTCTCAAACGTAACTAAAAATACATGAAGGACTCCACCTCACGTCTCGATAAAATCTGTGAGGTAGTATCTCATAAAGAGTTAAAACCATCTCGTTCAATCGTGACATACGGGGAGTGACCCCGTCTCACACATGTCACGGACACGCGACACCGACGACGGTTCGAGTGAGGGCGCAACCGAGAACGGAAAGGGAGTGCATCGGCGGTCGGTGCTGGGGGGACTCGCAGGGGTGGGACTCCTCGGTTCGTCGCTCGGGTCGACCGCGGCGACCGACGTGGACAACAGGCCGGACGCAGACGAGCGCCTCGCCGGACGAACGCCGACTGGAACCGGATCGCACCACCCCGGCCAGCCGCTGTTCGTCTCCGTCGGTGAGCGGCTCTGGAACACTGCCTGGGTCGGCCCGGAGTTCATCGGGGACCGCGACAACCTCGCGCCAGGAGTTCCCGAGCCCGACACCGACCCCGAGAACTACGACGCCGACGAGTTCGTCTGGCGGGTCGCCGACCGTCCCGCCGACAGCGACGGAGAACTCACCTACGGCACCTCACTGTTCGAGGACCGCCCTCGATACGACGAGGGCCGCGAGAACGTCGCGGAGTTCGAGGCGGACGCTCCCGGTCGATACACGCTCGAACTCGACGCACCCGATGGGACCCACCAGCTCACGGTTCACGCCCTCCCGGACGACGACGACGTCGCCGGCGGACCGCCGCGGCTCGAACTCGACGCCACGGTCACGGACGGGACGGCGACGATCGAGACGAACGCGGCGGTCGCGCCGGACGCCCCGGCCGCGACCGACGACCTCGAAGCGCACGTGCTCGTCGACGACCGCGACGCGCTCGCGACCGCCGATGTCGAGGTGGACGGAACGACGGCGACCGTCGACCTCGCGGATCTACGGGGTGAATCGGCTCGGATCCACGCCGTCGTCCACGACGGCAACCGGCGGAGCGTCGCCGATGTCGTCGAACTCCACCCCGACGGTGCGGTCCACCTGCCGAACCGACCGCCGGAGTGGCTCCTCGACGGTGTGATGTACCAGATATTCACCCGATCGTGGGCGGGCCAGCGGGGGAAGACGACGTTCGACACGCTGATCGACGGCACGGTGACCGAGTCGCGAGACGCCGCCATCGATGGCGCGGACGACGCGCTTACAGCGAACGCCCGGGCGGCCCGCGGCGTCGAGTATCTCGACGAACTGGGCGTGGACGTCGTCTGGCTCACGCCGATCCACCCTGCCGTCAGTCCGGAGCGCGACCTGCCCGGCGGCGGCCCACACGGGTACGACATCACCGACTTCTTCGGCGTGGCCGACGACCTGACCCCCGACGGCGAGGAGCCGCTCGCGGCCTACGAGGCGTTCGTCGACGCCTGCCACGAGCGCGACATCCGGGTGTGTCTCGACCTCGTGATCAACCACGGCGGCCGGACGATGCCCGAGTTCCAAGACACGATCGCCGAACAGACGGACGAGCCGGCGTTCTGGCCGGTCGTCGAGGCGTGGAACCGACACTCACAGTACTTCGACTGGTTCGACCGGATCGACGCGCCTCGCGTCCACGACGGGGATCAACTGGAGCCCGCCCCGTTCGTCACCGGATTCTGGAACCTCCAACTGCATCCAAATTTCAACTTCGACAACGTCGCCCTGCGAGAGTACATGCTCGCGGTCGCCGACTTCTGGTCTGGGGTGATCGGCGTCGACGGGTTCCGCTGTGACATCGCCTGGGGCGTTCCGCACAGCTTCTGGAAAGACGTTCGTGAGGTGTGTCGGACCAACGACAGCGAGTTCCTCTTACTCGACGAGGCGATTCCCAACGACCCCGCTTTCTCCGAGAACGAGTTCGACATGCACTTCGACACGGAGGGGTTCACCGTTCCGGCACACGGGGTTGCGAGCGGCGACACAGAGCCAGCGGCGCTGTTCGACTCCGTCCGCGCCCGCGCAGCGCAGGGGTTCCCGGATTACTCCGTGATCCTCAACGCTATCGAGAACCATGACGAGGAGCGGACCCTGAATCAGGCGCTCGACGGCACCCGCGACGACCCACGGAAGGCCCAACGCGCCACGTGGGCCGCTGGAGTGACGCTTCCCGGCGTCCCGCACGTCTACTACGGTCAGGAGCGGGCGATCTCCGAGTTCGGCGAGAACCGTCACCGCGGGGCCGACGACCCGCGTGAGGACGGCGACGTCAACCCCGACGGAAAACAGCGGGCGTTCATGAACTGGACCGACTACGACGCCGATCACCTCGCCTTCTATCGAGCGCTCATCGATACGTATCACGAGGTGGACGCGCTGAAACCCCGGGCGGCCCTCTCCGGCGCGTGGCACGTTGCCCCCGGCGGCGACGTACTCGTCTTCGGCCGCGACGCGAGCGAACTCGAAGCTGTCGAAGGCCCCGACCGAGTCGTCGTCGTGATCAACTTCGAGGCGAGTCCGACCGACGTCTACCTCCGTCCGAGTGTCGACGGGACCGACCTCGTCACCGGCACGGACGTGACGTTCGACTCCCCGTCCGACGCCCGAACCGTCTCCGTCGACACCGTCGCGATTCTCGAGACGCCCGACCTCCTCGAAGTTGGGTCGCCGGTCGCCGAGTTCGACGTCGAGACGGGAACCGACCACGGCCCCGGCGCGTACACCTACCCGACCGGCGACGCGTACCCCGACGGCGTGTTCGACCTCACGGCGTTCTCGATCCACGAGACACACGAGACGGTGCAGTTCCGCATCGAAACCGACGGCCCGATGGAGAATCCGTGGGCCCTCGAACACGGCTTCTCCGTCCAGCACCTGCAGGTGTACCTCCGCGAGGCGCACGACGACGCGGAATCGAACCCGAACGAGCCGGCGACCGTCGACACCCGAGCGGGCGTCAACGCGACGCTCACAGCGCCGCACGCGTATCGGGTCGTCGTCGACGGCGAACACGGAACGCGCGTCGAAGACGCGGACGGAGCGGTCGTGAGCGAGGGGACGACACGAGTCAACGAGGTCAACGGGGCACTCGTCGCGTCGGTGCCGAAAGGCGAGTTCCCGGTCGATCTCGAGACGGCCGCGGTCGCCCCGGTCCTGCTCGGATACGCGCCTGACACCGTCGACGAGGTCCCCGACCGTCCGGGGAACGTTATTCCTGTGAACGCCGACGCCGAGACGCACGCGTTCGGGGGTGGCCGCGACGACGACACGAACCCGAACGTTATCGACCTCGTCGTCGACGCCGACGAGGACCGATCCGACGCGCTCACACACGACGAGTCGACCGCCGCGGCGGTCGACTTCGTTCCGCTCACCACGTCGTACGAGGCCGTCGCCAGCTTCGACGCGCCGACCGGAACCGCCCCCGGTCCGGGCACCTACGAGACCCCGCTCGCGGACGACTACTACGAGGGAGCGTGGGATCTCTCGGGGCTCACTGTCCACGAGTCCCGCGACCGGGTCCGGTTCGAGTACGAGTTCGCGGAACCGCTACAGAACCCGTGGGACTTCGATCCTGGATTCAGTCACCAGCTCCCGCAGATCTACGTCGTCGACCCGAACACGAACGAGCCGGCGACGACGGCGGGGCGGACCGGCACGAACGTCGCCTTCGAAGCGCCGTACAACTATCGGGTGAACGTCAACCCTGAGACCGGCGCGAACGTGGAGAACGCGGCCGGAGATGCCGTCAGTCGCGACGTCGACGTATCGAGTGACGGCGATACGGTCGTCGTCGACGTCCCACGTGAGGCGATCGGGTGGGACCGCGGGGCGGGCGTGGCGTTCGCCGCGGTCGTTGGTCCGTTCGACGGGTTCGGCGAGGGGGGGCTTCGTGCCGTCGCGGCCGACGCCGACGACCACGTGATCGGCGGCGGCAGCGACACGGACCCCGACCCGAAGGTGATGGACGCAATCACGCCGAACGAGCTCGATCGGGCGGCACTGCTCGGCGACGACGACCCGGACCAGCCTCCCGTTCTCCCGTACGTGACGGTCGGTGACCTCGAACGTGCTGCCCTCGACGGAGCGGAACTCGTCGAGGAGTCCGACCTCGACGCCGACGCCACCGACGACGACGGCGACCGTGAGGTCGACGCCGACGATGGAATCCCCGGACTTGGTGTTGCCGCCGGCGCGGCCGGGGTTGGTGGGGCCGCGCTCGCCGCGAAACGGATCGCCGAGCGGACGGGTATGGACGACGACGGGAGTTAACCGGATCCGCCGTCATTACCAAAGCGTGCAGGAAGACGAGCTGGCGACTCGCGTCGTCGACCACTACGAGGCGGGTCACGAGAATGCGACGGTCCGGCTGGAAGAGCCGTACGACGCCGAGGGGCGTCGAGGTGTCGTCGACGTGGTCGTCCGGCTCCGAACGCCACAGCCGGTCGACCACGTCGTCGAGCTCAAAGCCGACGCGGCCGTTCGCCGCGCGACCGGCGCGAACGAGATCCTGCGACAGTTCCGGCGAATGGAGCGGTACTTCCACGCCGACCCAGCACACCGACTGGAGCCGAAGTTGGGCCGGGAGGGCCCGGCTGCACAGTATTATCTGCTGTTCGCGCCGACGCCGACCTGCGTGTACCACGTGGCGACGAACAGAGCACTGTATCGCTCTGTGAACGCCGCCGGCACCGCCGGCGAGGTGCCGAGTGCGAGCGTCGTCGCGTTTCTCACGGGACTGGACGGCGGCCCCGCAGAGCTGGGGTACCTCTCTGTCAACGAAGACGTCTCGTTCGGGTCAGCGGCGTTCGTCGACGCGGTCCCCGACGAGTCACAGCTTGCAGAGAGCCTGCGGCGGGTCGACGACGACGTGGTGGACGCCGAGCCGTAGCGCCGGTCTGTGTCGCGGTCACGTCGCGGCTCCACGTGGCTCCCGTCCGTCGACCCGCACCGGAATCTGCGAAGCGGCCGTGAGTCGACTGCTCTACTCCTCGTCAGTCGGGTCGTCGTCGCCCACGCGTTTCGAGAGCGCGTACGCCGCACCGCCGACGCCGCTCAGGGCTGCGAGTGGACCGAAGCCGGGAACGTCGTCCTCGACAGCCTCGTCTCCGTCCTCGTCGTCCGGATCGTCGTCTTGCGGATCGTCGGCTTCGTCGTCTGGGTCCGTCTCGTCCTCGTCTTCGTCTTCTGGCTCGTCTTCCGCCACATCGAGCGCGTCGAGACTGTCCGTCGGAACCGCCGACCGGAGCTTGAACGCGTCGTAGGCGGCTGCTGCGGGCAGATCCCGCTGCTCGCCATCTTCGTCTTCGTACCCGTAGTGGTCGGCGTCGGGGACGAAGCCGCCGAACACCCGCAGATGTGGGTCGTCGATCGCGACGAGCTCGCGCAGGTCGTCGGTGTCGAACTGTACCGAGATCGCGTCGCCGGTCGCTTCGACGGCCGTTGCGATCGCCTCTGCCCCGGTCCGGGTGATGGCCCGGTACGGCTCCTCGTCCGTGATGGCCTCGGCGGCGTCACCCGGGTGGGGAATCTGCACCGTGGCGGTGTCGCCGTCGACCTCGAGTCCGTGCGCCTCGCCGACGGGTTCGTCGACGCGGAGGATACGGTTCTCTAGTGCAGGCGTCACCTCCCCGTGAGCGCTGATGTACTCGGCGACCGCTGGCCCGTACTCGGTGCCGGACTCCGCGATGAAGTCGTCGTTGTCGAGATCGAAGGCTCCAGCGTAGTAGTCGGTCGTCGATATCGTATACGTCTCGTCGGGATCGAGCGGCTCGCCGCCAACGAACACGCGGAGCACCTCTGGCCCCTCGTGACCG
>JARVCL010000067.1:0-2561 GCA_040405695.1 Halorubrum sp.
GTAGCGCGACGTTGTCGCTGTACGGTTCATTGGCCCTTCGACTGCCTTCGGGTCGACTGGACGCCGTCGCTCCGGGCGACTCAGCCGATCTCCGGTGTCGCCGCCAGTGCGTCCTCGACCACGCGAATCGCGGTCGCGCCCGCTCGTCGCTCCACGACGACGAGGAGCGCGTTCCCGGCAACCCCCGCGGCAGCGGGGACGACATCGGCGGTCCGAAGCCGGTCGATCGTCGCCGCGAGCGCCGCGGCATCCACGTTGCCGGTCGCGATGATCGCGGTGTCATCCCCGTCGGAGATGACGGCCACGCCGGGAAGCCGAAGCAGTACGTCCTCCGCGTTCGCCACCGGTTCCTCGATGACGCCGACGCCGCTCTGCATCGACACGGTGGCCGAGCGCTCGGCGCTCGCGTACGTCGGGAGGTCCTCGCGGAACCGACGGAGTGCCGTCGCGACCGCCTCGCTGTCGCCGTCGAGTCTCGCATCGGTAGCGAGCCACGTGGCGGCGGCGCTGTAGTTCACGACTCCCGCACGAAGCGCGTCGAAGAGGAATGGACGCGCTCTGACCGCCTCTCGCGTCTCGGCTGCCAGCGACATGCCCGATGCTGTGACGCGAGCGATCATGGCGGTTTCGGTCCGACGCCCACGAGTCCGCACGCTCCGAAGTCCCTAAGAGCGGCGCGACCCCAGATCGGGTATGCAGTCGCTCGTCATCGTCGCACACGGCTCACACCTCAACCCGGAATCGAGCGCGCCGACGTACGATCACGCCGACACGATCCGCGCGACCGGCGCGTTCGACGAGGTGAGAACCGGTTTCTGGAAGGAAGAACCACACTTTCGAGAGGTGCTCCGGACCGTCGAGAGCGACGAGATATACGTCGTTCCGCTGTTCGTCTCCGAGGGGTACTTCACCGAACAGGTGATCCCGAGAGAGCTTCGGTTGGAGGGGTGGGACGTGTCCGACTGGGGCTCTGATGGCCTCTCTGCTGATCAGGCGACGCTCGTCGCCGAGGATATCGACCGGGCGGTCCACTACTGTGGTCCGGTGGGAACCCATCGCGCGATGACGGACGTGATCGTTCGACGGGCGGAGTCGGTCACTGGTGACCCCGACGTGGGCGACGGATTCGGGCTGGCGGTGGTTGGCCACGGCACCGAGCGCAACGAGAACTCGGCGAAGGCGATCGAGTACCACGCCGACCGGATCCGCGAGCGCGACCGGTTCGACGAGGTGCGGGCGTTGTACATGGACGAGGATCCCGAGGTCGACGACCTCCCGGAGTTCTTCGAGAGCGACGATGTCGTCCTCGTGCCGCTGTTCATCGCCGACGGCTACCACACCCAGGAGGATATCCCCGAAGACGTGGGACTGTGCGAGGAGTACACCGACGGGTACGACGTGCCGACCGCCGTCGACGGCACCCGTATCTGGTACGCCGGCGCGGTCGGCACCGAGCCGCTGATGGCCGACGTGATCTTAGAGCGGGCGGCAGACGCCGGTGCCGACCTCGGGACGGCGCTCGCGGACGTGCGTGAGACGACTCGGGTCGCGACGGGGGACTGACCGTGTCCGACCAGTCATCCGAGTCAGCCGAGACGGCGAACGACGGGGCGGACGATGCGGACGGATCGGCTTCGGCTGAGCCGGCAGTTCCCGAGATCGACCTCCCGGGCGATGTCTTCGACGCAGTGCTCAACGCGCTGTCGGCGAACGATCCCGGTGAGCCGCTCCAGTTCGAAGGGTTCAGCGTTGGCCACGACGGAGACGGCGGCTACATCGTCGCGGCCGGCGAGCGGCACACCGGGCTGAGCGAGCGCGACCTCCACGAGGCGCTCAGTGAGCGCGCGCCTGCGGTCACCGACTGGTACACGTTCGAACGCGTCGTCGGCGAGTTCGGGCCCCGCCGGGCGTTCCTCCGGTGGATCGAGGACGCCGACGGACGAACGGTCACCGACCGGTACGCCGCGCTCGCGGCGGGCATCGAGCGCGCGTGGGGAGAGCTACGGATCACGGCGACGGTTACCGACCGCGGCGAACGACGCTACGACATCCGTCACGCCGCCGACGCCGGCACGGACCCCGAGGCGCTCGACACGTACGACGACCCGCTCGACGCGCGCGACATCGTGACGTTCGATGCGAAGGGGCGGTATCGGCCGCTCAAGACGGCCCCGACCCTCGACAGCGGCTGGGTCTTCTCAGATCTCTCGCCGCGGGACGCCTACGAAGCCGTCGAGACGATCTATCCCGCGACCGTGGCGAACTGGTACCGCGAGCGCGAGGGCGAGCTCGACGTGACCCACTGGCGCGAGACGATGGAACGACAGTCCGGTATCTACGGCGTCGTGAAGACGTGGGACCGCGGCGAGGGCCACGAACACGTGAACTGGGTCGCGGAGGCGTGTTGTGACGACTCACAGTGTCTCAAACGCCGCGAGTGGGAGTACGACGAGGATACCGAGCTCGACGTCGACGGCGGCGACGGCGTGTTCCCGTGTCGCGAGCCGTGCTCGGTGGTCGTCTCCGCCGCCCGGAAGTGGACCCGTCTCGAGAGCGAACAG
>JARVCL010000068.1:0-13978 GCA_040405695.1 Halorubrum sp.
GAGGAAGGGTGGTTCGCGCTCCACGAGTTCCGGTCGATCGATTGGGACGCATGGCGGGACGCACCGGCACATGAGCGGGACCGCGCGATCGAAGAGGGGCGGTCGTTTCTCGAACACCGAGAGGGCCTCGCGGCTGCCGAGGCAGGTGACTCGGGAGTGTTCTCCGTGCTCGGTCACAAGGCCGACCTCCTGACGATCCACTTTCGACCGACTCTCGACGAACTCTCGACGATCGAGCGGTCGTTCGAGACGACCGCACTCGCCGGGTTCACGACAAAGGAGTCGTCGTACGTCTCCGTTACCGAGGTGTCCGGCTACGTCTCTGACGCGTACTTTGAGGAGGACGACGCGGAGATAGACGAGGGGCTTCGCCGCTACATCGAGGGGAAGTTACAGCCCGAGTTGCCGGACGACGAGTACGTCTCCTTCTACCCGATGAGCAAGCGTCGCGGCGAGGAGTACAACTGGTACGACCTCTCTTTCGAGGACCGCGCCGACCTGATGGCAGGCCACGGCGAGGTCGGAAAACAGTACGCCGGCCGGATCAAACAGGTCATCGCATCCTCGGTTGGGTTCGACGAGTACGAGTGGGGGGTGACGTTGTTCGGGGCGGACCCGACCGATATCAAGGATATCGTCTACGAGATGCGCTTCGACGAAGCGTCCTCGCGATACGGCGAGTTCGGCGACTTCTACGTCGGTCGACGGTTCCCACCGGGCGACCTCGGTGCGTATCTCGCTGGCGACCCCGTTCCGACAGGCGGAACCCACGAGACGGCTGCTGTGACGGACGCGCCCGATGCGCGCCACGTCGCCGGGCACCCAGAGGGTGCCGGCGACAGCGCGACCGGCCACCACGGCGGCGACACCCACGGGCACGGGAGTGGAGACGAGCACACCGGTGGGGGCGGCGGCCCCGCACACGGCGACCACCCACACGGCGACGAGGAGACAGGGGGCGACGGAGATCATCCGCACAGCGACACCGACAGTGTCTCCGACGAGGAGATTCGCGGCGAGCTCGCCGACCTCGACATCTACGCTGGCAAGCCATCCGGTGAGGACGTGTACGCCACTGTCCTGTACAGCGAGGCAGACGTCGACGCGCTGTTCGAGGAGGTTGAGGGACTGCGCGGTAACTTCGAGCACTACGGCACACACGTCAAAACCGCCGTCTACGACGGCCACGTCACCGATCGCGCCGCGGTCGTCTCTATCTGGGAGACCGGGTCGGCGGCGGAGACAGCCGCCGGGTTCCTCTCGGAGCTCCCGGGGATCGTCGCTCGCGCCGGGGAAGAGTCCGGGTTCGGGACGATGGGGATGTTCTACACGGTGAAGCCGGCGCACCGCGGTGACTTCGTCGAGACGTTCGACGAGGTGGGCGCAGTGCTCGACGGAATGGACGGCCACTTCGAGACCGACCTGATGATGAACGTCGAAGACGAGAACGACATGTTCATTGCCAGTCAGTGGCGTTCGAAAGAGGACGCGATGGCGTTCTTCGGCTCTGACGACTTCAGAGAGACGGTGCAGTGGGGGCGAGAGGTGCTCGCGGACCGTCCGCGGCACGTGTTCCTCGCCTGAAAACGGTCGTCGCGTTCCGGCTCACACCTGGTGGATCGGTACGTCATCCCGTCGACCGTCCCGTTTTAACATCTCCCTCGCCGAACGAGGAGATATGTTCGATACCATCCTGGTTGCGACCGACGGCTCCGAGAGCGTGAGCCGAGCGGTCGGGCTGGCGATCGATCTGGCCGCCCGCTTCGACGCGTCCGTGCACGCGCTGTACGTCGTCGAAGCCGAGGAGGTCGAGTCGTCACCGGTTGCCGTCCGTGAGGACCTCCGAGACGCGCTCGGCGAGCGCGGCCAGCGGGCGCTCGAACGTATCAGTGATGCGGCTGGCGCGCGCGAGGAGACTCTCGACGTCGTCACCGATGTCCGCGAGGGCGACCCGGCCGACGAGATATCCGTGCACGCGGAGTCGATCGACGCCGACCTCGTCGTTACCGGCACCAGAGGCCGCCACGGAGAGAACCGGTTTCTCATCGGGTCCGTCGCTGAACACGTCGTCAGGAACTGTCCGGTCCCCGTGTTGACCGTGCGCCGACTCACGAACGAAGACCCCCGTCAGGTCACCGTCTGACGCGCAGTGAACACGACGGTGCTGGCGGCTCTGTCGGCGAAGAGAAGCCAGGGCAGGGATTTGAACCCCGGAAGTCTCGATTACAAGTCGAGTGCATGAACCACCCATGCTCCCCTGGCGCAGGCGACTATACTCGGTCCACCTATGAGTGCGTGTCGCTTTCGGTGAGTCGCCGACCCGGACGACCTCGCGTCACTGCACGTCGCCGCTCTCCTCGTCAGCGGTGGCATCGTCGGCGAGCGGCTTCACCAGTTCGACGCGGTTCGGCGTGTATCCGTGGTCCGTGTAGAAAGACCGTGCCTGGTCGTTGTCGGCGAGGGCCTCGAGCGCGACGGCGTCGGCGCCCGCCTCGGTGAGCGCGCGTTCGGCCGCCGCGAGCAGTGCCGCACCGATCCCCTCGCCGCGGTGGTTGGGTCGAACGTAGAGGTTACTGACCGTGCCTCGGGTTCGGTCGCGCTCGTAGCCGTCGCGCTCGAGTGTGAATCCGACGAATCCGAGAACGAGCGGCTCGTCGGTCGTGTCGGCAGATTCACCAGCAGTCTCGTTGCCGTCGGTGTTCCCCTCTCGGGCGACGAGCAGTTCTCCAGAGACAGCGCTCTGTGCCACCCACTCCCGAACAGCAGGGCGGTTTTCCGCCGCCAGCAGCGTCGACCCGTGACGACGCTGGCTGCGTGCGAGGTCGACCCACAGGTCCGTAACGGTATCGAGATCGTCTATCGTCGCGGGGGTCACGCGGTAGGACCGCTCTTCGGTCGCGTCGGCGGGGACGCCGGGGTCGTCGTTCGCCACTATCGGACGAGGACGACGCCGACGTGGTGGTCGTGATCGTCGCCGACCAGCCGAGAGCGACGCAGCCGGTCCACACCGGCAGCCGGTTCAGACGTCACGGCAGTTCGGGCACACCGCCTGTCCGTTCGCGTCAGCGAGCTCCGGAGCGAGCGCGCCACACACCTCACAGACACCTTGTGTCGACGCCCCAGAGGCATCCGTGGAGGCGGCGGTTCTGGCTCGCTCGGAGCCGCGAGCAGCGTCCGGAGCGGTCGCCGGGGTCGCCTCAAGCCGCGCTTCGTCCCGCTCCTCGGCCGTCGTGGATTCGCTGGTCGGGTCCACCGGGTCCCCGGCGCGGGTCGCACCGGCAGCCACCGAGTCGCTGGCGGTGACCACGGCGACCGCCTCGCCGTCGTCGGTGACGACGACCTGGCTGACGCCTTCGGCGACGAGCAGTTCGTCGACCGCGGTCAGCGCATCGTCCGGAGCAACCGTCGGCAGAGGCGGGCGCATCACGTCGCCGACGGTCATCGCGTCGGGGGTACCGTCGTCGAGGACCGCGTCGAGGGCGTCTCGTGCGGTGAGCCGTCCGACTGCTTCGCCTCCGCGCAACACGACCAAGCAGTCCGTCTCCTCGTCGACCAGCAGTCTGGCCGCGTCCGTGAGCCGATCCGACTCGCTGACGCCGAGGAACTCTCGATGCATCACGTCACGAACCGTGGTATCTGTACGCATGGGTATCAGTTCCGTTGCGAACGGCTAAAAGCTGCCCCCGGTACCGTTATACAGGACGCGTTCATAATGGACCGTTCAGAACGATCTGCGCCGAAAGACGGCGACGAAAGGGAGGTTTGAAACGGTCAGACGTTGGGATCCGCATATGACCATTCCCTCGTTCGTGATCGGGATCGCCGGAGGGACCGGCGCGGGCAAGACCACCGTCTCGCGGCTCGTCACCCGGAACCTCGGCGAGGATGTCACCCGGATCCCGCTGGACAACTACTACGAGGACCTCACAGAACTCTCGTTCGAGGAGCGTCAGGAGGTCAACTACGACCACCCCTCGGCGTTCGAGTGGGATCTCCTCAGAGAGCACCTAGAGGCGCTGCTGGAAGGACAGCCGATCGAGATGCCGCAGTACGACTTCGAGCGACACAGCCGAAGGTCCGAACGGATCTCGGTCGAACCGACAGACGTCATCGTTCTGGAGGGGATCCTCGCGTTACACGACGAGGCGATCAACGCGATGATGGATCTCCGACTCTACGTGGAGACCGACGCAGACGTGCGGATCCTCCGCCGGATACGGAGGGACGTGCTCGACCGCGGCCGTGACTTAGAGGGGGTCATCGACCAGTATCTCTCGACGGTGAAGCCCATGCACGAGCGGTTCATCGAGCCGTCCAAGCGGCACGCGGATCTCATCATTCCGGAAGGGGCCAACAGCGTTGCGATCGATCTCATCGAGGAGAAGCTTCACGCAGAGGTCGAAGGGGATGCACTACGCAACTGGGAGCGTGGAAGTCTCGAACGCGAACTCGCGGAGAAACGCTCCCCGAACCTCGGCATCGAGCCGAACACGAGAGAGAGAACCGACACGTCACCCGGAGAGTGATCGCTGGACCCAGCGGTGACCAGTACAGGAGACCGACGAGAGGGGGTGCTCAGGGATCAGCCGAGCCGTTCGTCGAGGATGAGTCGGGTCTTCGTGGATTTCACTTCGTCAAGCTCGCGGGCCTGCGTGATGAGTTCGTTGACGGCGCGGGTGTCGACAGCGTCGACGACGAGCACGATATCCTCCTCGCCGGACACCTGCCAGACGAAATCTACCTCCTCCCACTCGACCATCCGCTCGCCGACCGCCGCGGTGTTGACGTTCATTTCAACGGAGATTTCGATCATCGCCTTCACGTTCCCGGTCCGCGTCGTCACGGTGAACCGCTCGATGATCCCCTCATCGGTCAGTCGGTCGACGCGGTTGCGAACCGTCCCTTCTGAGGTACCGACCCGGTCTGCAATCTCGGTGTAGGGAGTGCGAGCGTCCCGTCGAAGGATAGAGAGGATCCGGCGATCGAGGTCGTCCATACCGTGATGTCCGCCCACGACGACTTACCGCTTGCGAAGATCGTAACATCGCTACGAACTCCACACGGGGAGCGGGGTGATACTGCGATCTTCGCAGTGAGGCCGTGCTCGGGTCGCGCCGTAGCTATCGGACTCGACGGCCGAATACGCTCTTGTCGTGCCCGAGCGTAGCCGGTCCGTGGCCGGTTCGACCCGAGAGCTACGGCGGCACAGCGCGGTCCGACAGGCTCCTCGCGCTACCGGCGGACAACGGCCGTGCGTGCTCGGTGACAGCTGTCGGGAAGAGCGTGAGAGCCTGCCCGCCACACCGGTGCCGGCCGTGACCCCGGCCGGCGCGTCCGATCGGGACGATCTTAGACCCGGTCTTACGAATTTCGTAACATAACTACGAACGACGCACTTATTACGGTTCGTCTATACGTATCTCGTAATGTCGGACGCCTACATCGCGCTGGCCGACGGACGCGTGCTCGAGGCGCGTGCCCGTGCGCCGGGGCGTACACGTGGTGAACTGGTGTTCACGACCGCGTACACCGGCTACGAGGAGTCACTCACTGACCCCTCCTACGCCGAACAGATACTCACCTTCTCGTACCCCTTGATCGGGAACTACGGCGTCCGAGCCGAGCGATTCGAGTCGGATTCGGTTCAACCGTCTGCCGCGATCGCTCGCGAGTTGACAGACGATGTCGCAGCGTGGCTCGCGACCGAGGGCGTGCCGGCGGTCGACCACGTGGACACCCGCGAGATCGTCACGACCGTCCGCGAGGAGGGCGCGATGGCCTGCGGGATCGCTGCCGGGCCGGACGCGACCCCCGAGGACGCGGTTGCCGAGATGGAAGCCTGCGAGCCGATGAGCGCACACACAGATATTGGCGCGGGCGTCTCCGTGACGGAACCGACCGTCCACGCCGGCGGCGGTGAGGCGACGGTGGCGATGATCGACTGCGGCGCGAAGGGGTCGATCGTGTCCTCGCTCACCGAGCGGGGTGCAGACGTCCACGTCTTCCCGTACGACGCGACACCCGATCAGGTCATCGAGGCCGACCCAGACGTGTTGTTCGTCTCGAACGGTCCCGGTGACCCGGAGAACTTCGTCGCGGCACAGGCAGTCGTCGACGCGTTCGCCGGTGAGACGCCGATGGCGGGGATCTGTCTCGGCCAGCAGATCGTCGCGAGCGCGCTCGGCGGATCGACAGCGAAGATGTCGTTCGGCCACCGTGGGGTCAACCAGCCGGTCCGTGACCTGCGGACAGGCAAGGTCGTGATGACGACCCAGAACCACGGGTACACCGTCGACGACACCGGTCCACTGGAAGTGACGCAGGTGAACGTCAACGACGACACGGTCGAGGGGCTCGACAGCGAGGAACTCGACGTCATCACCCGCCAGTACCATCCCGAAGCGAACCCCGGGCCACACGACTCGCTGAGCTTCTTCGACGACGTACTGGCGATGGCCGACACCCGCCACCGGATCGCTGCGGACTGACCGGTCGACCGCGTCACTCGACCGAGCCGCCGCCGGCCGAACCGCGACACCCCGAACTCACCACACCGACGACCCGACCGCCGCGCTGGAGTACCACCTATCGTCGACGCCGACAGGTTCGCGTCCCCGCCGCAGTTCCGCTGGTTTTCGACCGGATTGCCCCGTTCCCGTCGGTCACACCGCGTCGCTGTCGTCGCGTCAGCCGCGCCGAGTGACGACCGCTCTTCGTCGGTCGTGGACCGTTCTCTCCGAGCCGATTCCGGCGTCGTTTTCACCAGCGACCACGCACTGACCGCCATGACCCTCGATATCCTCCTCACCAACGACGACGGGATCGACGCTGCCGGCATTCGCGCTCTCAACGATGTCCTCTCGCGGAACCACGACGTCACCGTCGTCGCACCGGCGACGAACCAGTCCGGCGTCGGGGGAACACGCTCCTGGTGGGAGACGACCATCGAGTACGCCGAGTCGGAGGTGGGCTACGCCGTGGAGGGGACCCCCGCCGACTGCGTCGCCGTCGCGAACGTGGCGCTCGGGCTCGACCCCGACCTTGTCGTCTCCGGCTGTAACCACGGGCCGAACATCGGCGCGCACATTCTCGGCCAGTCTGGGACGGTCGGCGCGGCGATGGAGTCGGCGTTTCTCGGCACGCCCGCCATCGCCGTCTCGATGTACGACCGTGGCAACCTCCCGTTTCCGCCGACGGTGAGCCGGGACGACTTCGCGCTCGCGGGAGCGGCGACGGTGGCGCTGGTCGACCGATTCACCGACGGGGCACTCCCGTTTGGCGCGGACGTCTTGAACGTCAACGTTCCGGCGGCAGACGACGAGAACGCCGCGAATCCGACGTACCGGCTGACCGAACCGGCGCGTGGATTCGATGTGATCGAGTTTCACCCCGGCTCAGACGGGAACTGGGACACGGACGAGGAGGAATCGAACGGTACGATGGTCGACGAGAAGCGTGGCGAGATGGGAATGGAGCTCCGAGACCGGTTCTGGCGAGAGTTCCTGCGCGGCGACGTCGCCGACGACGCCGGGTCGGACCGTCTCGCGACGATCGACGGAGAGATCAGCGTGTCTCCGTTGTCGTCGTCGCGGGCGATCGCGGGCGACCGCGCCGGTGAGGTCGTCGACCTCGGCAGCCGTCTCGACCTCGACAGTGGGGCTGGTGCCGAACGGGTGAGCAGAGACGACGAGAGCGACGCCGAGGTCGAGACCGTCGACGGCTCTCGTCCGTCTGACACCTCATAGCGGAGGCTGATGCGGTGTTACGGAAGTGTAAGGAGAAAGCCCCGCCCTTCAGGGCGGGGATGGATCCGACAAACGATGATACAAACCACCGATGATAGCACGGCCTGATATTCCAACAGATATTTAATATCGCATACTTGATTACATTTGTAATGGTCACGGTGACTGTCACCGCGAAGTTCCACAATCCATCCCTCTCACGGCGGAAAGAGTGGCAACGCGCCACTCGACTCTACCGTGACACCAAGCAATTCTGTATCGATGGATGGGAGAACGGCGACTTCGGGAAGTCCGTGACCACGGCCACCATCGACAACGACCTCTACTCGGCCATTCAGAACCAAGCCATCCGAGAGGCGAAATCCGACCACAACAAGGACGGGGAGGTTCGCTACCGAGAAAGTCAACCGTTCGCCATCAACAACCAGAACTGGGAAATTGACACGACCGAGAACGGCACACTCGTCGTCGGCTTCCCGTGCGTCTCCCAATGGTGGTACACACCGATAGAGGTGTATGACGATATTGCCGACCCCGTAAACCGACTGGTGGAGGGTGACGCTGACAAGACCCGCCTACAGATCTACCGTCGTGGCGACGACTGGTACTGTACGTTCAACGTGGAATACGACACCGACACGTCGGGTGAGACGCCTATCGGTGTCGATATTGGTGAACGGCATATCCTCGCTGTGACCGCCTACGGTGAGGACGAATCAATGCTGGTGTCTGGTGGTGAGGCAAAGTACGTTCGACGCAAATACCGTTCCCTACGCGATTCGCTCTCGAAAGCGGGTGCGCTTCGCGCACGTAACCGTGTAGGTGACAAAGAACAGCGTCGAATCAAAGACCTGAATCACAAACTCTCTCGTCGCCTCATCACGTTCGCGGAACAGTTCGAGAATCCCGTCATCCGGATGGAAGACCTCGAAGGTATCCGCGAGGACAGCTCGTGGTCAGGCGTTCACTCGTGGTTCTTCCACCAACTCCAACAGTTCATCACGTACAAAGCCGAGCGAACTGGGATTCGTGTTGAGCAGGTCGATGCGTACCATACCAGCCAGCGGTGTTCAGCGTGTGGTTCGATGGGAACCCGTGATGGCGACCACTTTTCGTGTTCGGAGTGCGGTCGAGGACGCCACGCGGACCTGAACGCTTCAGAGAATATCGCACAACGGGAGGGTGAACCATGTACGGCGTAGCAGTTCGGCTGACGCGAACCGTACTACCTCGCTGGTTGAATAGCCAGCCGTCTTCGACGCCCGCAGATTGCGGGGAGGAAGGCCCTATTGACAGGGCTACACGCGCTGAAAAGCACACCGTTGGTCACAACTCGGTGACGACCGTTGACGGCCCACGCGAAAGCGTACTTGAGGCCCGAGGAAACGCGCAACCTGAATATCCCCTTCGGGGAATCCTCGCGCTTTAGCGCGGGGAGGATGTCAAGGTCGTCGAGGTCCGCCCGTGAACTCCGACGCGAGCCGGCCGAGGTACCACACTAACAGTACGCCGAGGAGGAATCCACCGCCAGTCGCCACCGCGAGTTGTGCCAGTGTCGGGTCGCCGAGCAGCGTGATCGACGGCGGTGACACCGTCACGATCAAGAGGAGCCCGAGTTTGATCTTCCGGTTCCCGGCGTCGCGCTCCTCCGGTGTCATCGGCTCTACCATCCAGCACCTCCACCCGCACCGCCACGGCCGCCGAACCATCTCTCCATGGTCGGGTCACGCACCGGGTGGATATCAACTCCGTGGACCGAGCCGAAAACGTCTTCGTGTCACTATGTGACATAGAATAATAAACCCAGCGACCGTTCACGGCGGTACGCCGGTGTATCCCGTCGTGAACGGTCTGGGTCGTTTAAGTTCGTGGCACACCCACTGTATCTCACCCCTACCCGCGGACCCGGTCCAGATCACGGACTCGACACGGCCTCACGAGTACTACCCGTCTCCGCGAGTTGAACGGCATACGGTGACGTGGTCCGACGCTGACACGGCCGACCGGTCCGACGCCGTCGGCGTCCCGTGAGCCGTTCCGCGGTGTTTTTCAGCCAACCAGTACAAGCCGAGAGTATGGACGACGAACTTCGCGAGCGGGTCGAGACGGCCGGCGAAGCGGCCGCGCTGTTCAACGCGCTCAAGCACGGAAGCGATCCGGACGTGGGCGCGATCATGGGGCCACTAATGGGTGAGAATCCCGAGTTTCGCCCGCACGGTGACGAGATTCCGGGCGTACTCGCTCCGGTCGTGAACCGGGTCGGCGAGATGGACGAGCCGGAACGACGCGAGCGGCTGGAGACGCTCGCGCCGGAGCGGCTCGCGGAACTCGACGCCGACGACGGGGGAGACGACCACGTTCTCCCCGACCTCCCGAACGCCGAGGACGGCGAGGTCGTGATGCGCGCTGCGCCGAACCCGAACGGCCCGTGGCACATCGGCCACGCACGGATGCCGGCGGTGATTGGGACGTACAAACAGCGATACGACGGCGAGTTCGTCTGTCGGTTCGACGACACCGACCCCGAGACGAAACGGCCGGCCCTCGACGCGTACGACGCGATCCTCGGAGACATCGAGTACCTCGGGTTCGAGGCCGACCGCGTGTTGAAGGCGTCAGACCGGCTCGAAACCTACTACGAGCACGCCCGCGAACTCATCGACCGTGGCGGGGCCTACACCTGTGACCTCCCGGCCGAGGAGTTCTCCGAGCTCAAGAACGCCGGCGAGCCGTCCCCGAACCGTGACAAGGACCCGGAGGCGGTCCGCGAGGAGTTCGAAGCGATGGTCGACGGGGAGTACGCGGCCGGCGAGATGGTGCTCCGGGTGCGAACCGACATCGAGCACAAGAACCCGGCGCTTCGTGACTGGGTCGCGTTCCGAATGATCGACACTCCCCACCCGCGTGAGGAGGCGGCGGACTACCGCTGCTGGCCCATGCTCGACTTCCAGTCGGGGATCGACGACCACCTCACTGGCGTCACGCACATCATTCGTGGCATCGACCTCCAAGACTCAGCGAAGCGCCAGCGATTCGTCTACGACTACTTCGACTGGGAGTATCCCGAGGTGCTCCACTGGGGACACGTGCAGGTCGACGAGTACGACATCGACCTCTCGACGTCGACGATCAAGTCGCTCATCGCGGACGGCGAGCTCACCGGCTGGGACGACCCGCGTGCACCGACCATCGCCTCCGTTCGACGCCGCGGGATCCGCGGAGAGGCGCTCGTGGAGTCGATGACAGAGCTCGGGATGTCCACCTCGGATGTCGATCTCGCCATGTCCTCGGTGTACGCCAACAACCGGGACCGCGTCGACGACGCGGCCGACCGGTACTTCCTCGTGCGCGACCGCGAGGACGATCCCGCCGTCGACCTGGCGATACGCGACGCGCCCGACGCGCCGGCACCGGACGCCGGCCATCCACCGCGCCATCCCGACTATCCCGACCGTGGCGACCGAACGGTCCCGGCCGGGCAGGTTCGTGTCGAGCGCTCTGACCTCCCGCCGGCCGGCGAGCGGGTCTGGCTGAAGGGGTACGGGTGCGTCCGATACGAGCCGGGCGACGAATCCAACGGATCGGCCCCTGGAGATGCATCGATCACGGCTGACGACGGGGCGTTCGTCTACGTCGACGCCGACATCGAGGTCGTTCGCGAGGGCGGTGTCGACGTGGTTCACTGGGTGCCGACCGACGAGTCGCTCGAGACGCTTCTCCGAACCGTCGACGGCGACGTTCGCGGGTACACGGAGCCCGCGGTCGCCGACGCCTCTATCGATGCCGTCGTCCAGTTCGAGCGCGTGGGGTTCGCCCGACTGGACGCGTTCGACCCAGACCCGACAGACGATCCCGACGGCCCGACGGGCGAAGAGGATCTCGTCGCGTACTACGCACACCCGTAGCCGGCGGTCGTGGCCGGGTGACCGTTCGTGGCCCCGAAGCGTCGCCACGGCTCGTGGCTCTGCTCTGGCTGTCGGCGTGTGACACACTCCGCGGTGTCGCCTGCTGTCAGTTCTCTCCGATCTCCGGTGTGTCGGGGAGTTTAACCGTCGACGCGCGAAACGGTATGTAAGATGGGCATCGACCCGAACTTCGAACGAAACCGCGAGCAGGTCGGGGAGGAACACGACGTCACCGTCTGGGGGCCGGTCGACCCGCCGGAGGAACTCGGGATCAGGGGGACACATGTCGCCGTCGACTTCGACATCTGTCTGGCCGACGGCGCGTGTCTGGAAGACTGTCCAGTCGACGTGTTCGAGTGGGTCGACACTCCAGGTCACGGGGAGTCGGAGATCAAAGCGAACCCGACCGACGAAGACCAGTGTATCGACTGTATGCTGTGTGTCGACGTCTGCCCGGTCGACGCCATCGACGTCGACCCCGGGCGCGAGAACCGGATCTAACCTGTCAGCGATCGTGCCTGAGGCGACACGCCGACTGACGGTGTGATTACTCTTCGGGCGGGTCGAGGGTCCCTCGGACGCGGCCGTAGATCCCGAAGATGTCCTCGTACCCGTGCTCGCTCGCGAGTATCGGAACGATACCCTCCTCTTCGACGTGGTGTGTGTACACGTCGTCGTGTGCGAAGACGGCTCCCTGTGGAATCTCTTCGAAGTTGGCGTAGTGGACGTGCGGGTCGCCACCCCCCTTCGGCACCTCTTCGAACCCCTCGACGAGCGTCGTCTCGGTGAACGTCGGTGGTTCGTCGTCGAGCACCCCATGCGCCCGGAGGAACGCCAGCGCCGCCTCGTACCCGAACTCGACGGCCTCTTCGCTTCCTTGACGCCCAACCTCGACCGAGACGGTGTGGTCGATGACGGAGTCGAGCGTCGTCGACCGGAGTGCGCCGGAATCGACGACGTAGTCGACGGGCATCCCAGCGACGGTCCGGCGGACGGAGTCCGTCAACTCGCTGTAGATGGCGAACGGCGGCGGCGCGCTGTGTGACGTGTGGATGGCGAGCACCGCGTCCATCCCTCGAACCGCCTCGGCGACCTGTGGCGCGAGCGCTCGTTCGTACTCGTCACTGTTTGTGTCGCCGGGAAACGCCCGGTTGAGATCGGTGTCGGTGTAGCGAACGCCCGCGTCGAGCGCCGGCTCGTTGGCGATGATAAGTCGGATCAGCCCCGTCTCCGTGTCGTCGCCTGCGGGCTCCGCTTCGTCTGGCCGTTCGTCGAGCTCCGCCGCGAGCTGCCGGACGATCCGCTCGCCAGCCGGCTCGTCTCCGTGAATCCCGCCGACGATCGCGACGCGAGCCGACCCCGCGGATCGGCGGTCGATAACCTGCATGAAAACGTGTTCGACAGCGACCCGCTAAAAGGCCCCGCTCTGTGCGCTACACCGAGTTGGACGTGAGCCATCTGGGGGAACGAGCCGGACCCGGAGTCGAAACCACCACCGGCGGCGAAGTGACGACCGCAGCGAACGCGTGGTGGTTCCGGTGAGATAGTGCACGGAGAGCGGGGGAAACGATACTGGTCGACGCCGGCGTGTCGGCTCTGCCCCGACACACGGGGTCCTACTCGCCGTCTTCGGGAGGCCGTTGGGCCTGAAGCTGGTGGAACTGCGCCGCAGGGATGAGTGCGCCAACATCGTCGGTGTTCAGCGCGTCGATCGCCGCAGCCGGGTCGCCGTCGACGAGGAGTGCCCCCGCCTGTGCGATGGTGTCGACCACGTCGAAGCCGTCGGTGTCGGTGGCGTACGACTCGACTGCCGCTACCGCATCCTCCAATGCGTCGACTTCCGCAGCCTGAAGCGCCGCCTGTGCCTCTTCTTGGGTGATCTCCTCGTTCTCGAGTTGCTCTTGAATCTCCGCTTGCTCTTCGGCGATGTGCTGGTCGATGTCGACCGCGACCGCCGCAATTCCCTCCGAGTCGTCGGTCTGCGGAACGGATTCGTCGCCTTCTATCGCGTCGTCGCCGGAGTCGTCGAGCGCGCTACACCCTGCTACCGAGAGAGCAGTTCCGGTCGCCGCCGCACCGAGAACCTGCCGCCGTGAGGCATCTCGCATATTCCTGTTTCGTCCCTAGATGTATCCGTCTTTCGTTGAAACGACGCGAGATGGAGCAACTGGCGTTCGACCGATCGGCCTCGTCGCTACGAGCGTTTGCGACTGACCAGTTTATCAGTGTGGATGGCCGGGGTGGGCTCCGAACCCACGATCTCCGCATGTCCCAGGTCCGAGGCTCGGCGGAGCCACGGGAAGGACGCGGACGCTTCCAAGGCGTCAC
>JARVCL010000069.1:0-13863 GCA_040405695.1 Halorubrum sp.
CATCCAGATGCACGGCGGCACGAGCGTCGTGCGCGAGGCGAACGAGGAGACCGGGGAGGTGGTCGTCGAGCTCGGCGGCACCTGCTCCGGCTGCGGGATATCGAACGTCACCGCCGACAACATCCGTCGTGACCTGATCATGGACTTCGACGCGGTGACCGACGTGACGGTTCGCACCGCTTCGTCTGGCGACAACGGGGCCTCGACCGTCGAGGGCGGGCGCGGCGGCGAGCTCAAACACGAGACAGAGTCCGCTGGCCACTTCTGAGCGCCTTCTCGCTGGGCGTCACAGCGCGTTTTCGAGCGCAGACGCCACGCTCCGTGCCTTCTCCGCGAGGGGCTCTGGTGTATTTCCTGCCGCCACCGACGCGTCGAGCACGTCGTCGTCGACGCGTTCGACCGTTCCATCGGGATGTTTCACCACGTCGACGTGAAGATCGGTGTAGCGTGCGGCCTCTGGAAATATCTCGACGGGTGTACAGACGTTGACGTAGGTTCCTTTCACCTCGCCATCCTCGCCGCGATACGTCGTCGGATACCACCACCGCCCCTCCGTGAGATTCGTCACCGCCACGTCGCCCGCCGCTCGTCGACTGCCGAGTCCGTCGTACGTTCCGCCCCCGCTCATCTCTCGCTCGACGGTGACCGCCCCGTCCGCGTCGATGTCACTCACTGTCCCCTCACCGAGGGTGATGAGCCGGCCGTCCGGCTTGCCGTGTTCGATCCGTAGCGTGTCGGTCTCGGCTGGGCCGAACGTCTCACGGACGACCGTGAACGGGAAGGTCGCCTCCGGGTCGGGATTACAGAGTGCCTCTGCGAAGTCGACCCCCGCCGACGCCGATGCCGACCCGGCTTTCACACGGTGGTGTCCCGGCATCGTCGTCTCGACCGCTCGGCGCGCGTCGTCGAGCGCGAACCGCGACTCTCGACCGAACCAGACCCACAGCCCGGCGTTCGGGCGAACCGGGTCTACTTCGGGCGTCGCGTCGGCGTCGACGACGCCCATCTCGCCCGTGGCGTCCGCGAGGCGCTCTGCCGTTTCGACAGCGCGCTCCACCCCAGCCGCCAGCGTATCCATCTCGGCGTCTAAGGCCGCCGGCCCCCACACCGCACGCCACCCAGACGGGGGTTCGATCCCGAGTAACTCGACCATCCCCGCGAGCTCGCGGGCCGCCTCGTCGTCGCGAACGTCGACACGAGTGCCCGACCCTGGCTCGAGCGCGACGAGTTCGCCGCCGACGCGAAGGCCGGTGTCGAGTTCTGGACGGCGTGACGCCCACGGCGCGGCCGACTCCCTGACCTGTACCCGAACGCGGTCTCCGGTCTCTACTCGAGCGTCGACGTTTCCGTACGGGAGGTACCCCTCTCTTTGGCCGCTCTCGGAGCGGTTCGATCTTCTGCCGCCCGCCGCTTCGCTCCCGGCTCCGACCGCGAGATCGACGACTGCGCCTCCGCCGAGCGTCTCAGTCACAACTCCGTCGAGGACGGTCCCGGGCGGTGTGGGGTCCGACCAGACGAGCGTATCGATGCCAACATCTGTGAGCAGCGGTCGGAGGGACCCGACGGCGTCCGGAGCGCCGGCGACGCCCACTCCTTCCCGGTCGTCCGTCGTCTCGATCCGAGCGTCGGGCGGCGCTGTCGGGAACGATTCGTCGAACCGTCGGCGGATCGGCTGTGACGCGTCGACGACGTCGTGGCCCGCTTCGAGCAACAGTCTGGTCAGCGCCGTGGTGTAGATTCCGCGGACACGGACGTTCACGCCCTGACACCCCCGGTGTCGGTTCGACATCGTGCGGCTGGTTCGGTCGTCATGCTCTCGGGTTGTGACGCCGACGGCTTAAGTCGGATCGAACCGAACGTGGGGTATGGGATCACGGTCGGACCCGATCGAGGAGGTCACGGACGACCATCGGGACCGAGACCTCTACGATGTCGCGACGTGGGAAGAGCGCACCTCACTCGATGGGCTCTCGGTCGCGCTGTACTGGCTGCTCGTTCGCTCGGCGAAGGCCTTCGTCGTCCTCCTCGCCGCGTTGATCCTGCTTACCATCCTCGGCTCGTTCGGGTTGGGTCTGATCTTCGATCCGGCGGTCGCCGCACTCGTGGCGCTGTCGGCGCTGCCGGCGCTCGGACTCGCGGCGTACGTGTACGTCTCCGACGTGACGACCGCGGAGCCGCTCTCGTTGCTGGTCGCCACGTTCTTGTTGTCGGTGCTGACGGCGACGTTCGCGGCCGTGGTCAACAGCCTCGCACGTCCCTTCTTCGCGCCGCTTGGCTTTTTCGGACTCGTGCTCTTCTTCTTCCTCATCGTCGGTCCCGTCGAAGAGACGGTCAAACTGCTCGCCGTGCGACTGTACGCGTACACTGACGCTCGGTTCAACGCGGTGATCGACGGCGCGGTGTACGGTGCGATTGCCGGACTGGGATTCGCCGTCATCGAGAACCTGATATACATCGCTCAGAATGTCGATCTGGAGGCGCTCACGCTCAGTGTTGCCGTCTTAGGTGCCGGCGACGGGATCGCGGCGCTGCGGGCGCTCGCGGGTCCGGGACACGTCATCTACTCGGCGTTCGCGGGCTACTACCTCGGGTTAGCGAAGTTCAACCCGGACCACCGGGGGCCGATCGTGGTGAAGGGACTGGTGATCGCGGCGACGATCCACGCCCTGTACAACACCCTCGTCGGGCCGGCCACGGTCGGAATCTCGGCACTCTCTGGACTCCCACAGGTCCCGGCCTTATTCGTGTTCGTGCTCGTGTTCCAGGGATTCTTCGCCTATCTGCTGGTCAGAAAGCTGCGTCGGTACCGTGACGTCTACCTGACGACACGGGGAACAGACGAGCCCGCTGGTGCCGACGGCCTCGACTCCGAGCCGGACGGAGCGGTCGGCCGATGGGACGGTGTCTCTGGCGGGACCACCGAGCGGCGGGCAGCGGTCACAGAGCCAGCAGCCGCCCGCCGAAGCGGCAAGACGGATCCCGTCCCTGGGAGCGGACTCGACACGGCCACAGACGACCAGGAAGCCTCGGATACGGCCGCACGCGGGAGCGAGCGCCCCGTCGACCGAACCGAGTCCGAGGAGTGAGCTACGGCGGCGACTCGACACGTGAGCGGTCGCCGGTGCCTCCGGTGAGCGCGCTCGCGAGCGCCCCCTTCACGACGACCTCGTCGCCGAGTTCGGTCAGGCGAACCTCCGGCACGTTGATGAACACCATCTCGGGGAGCTTCTCGCGGATCGGATCCAGCACCCGTTCCGGGTTGTTCAACGCGACCGCGCCGCCGACGCTGACGACGAGCGGGGCGTACGCGTGAATCACGTTCGCGACGCCCATCGCGTTCCAGTGGGCGAGTTGGTCGACGACGTGGTCGGCGAACGTGTCTGTGTCGGCCGCCTCGAACACGTCGACGGCGGAAAAGTCGGGATCTTCGATCGGAAGGGATGTCTCGATCGGGTCTTCTTCGTGTAGCTCGCGGGCGTACGCCGGGATGTTGTTACCCGAACAGTACGCTTCCCAGTGGCCGTCGTGCCCACAGCCGCAGGTCATGAACCCGTGCGGGTCGATGGTCATGTGCCCCACCTCGCCAGCGTTGCCGTCCCACCCCGAGAGCACCTCGCCGTCGACGGCGACCCCCGCACCGATCCCCGACGAGATGGTGAGATACACCATGTCGTCCGGGTTGCGCTCGGCGTGGAACCGCTCGCCGATCACTCCCGCGTTGGTGTCGTTGTGCAGATGTACCTCTCTGGTGTCGAGCAGTCGCGAGAGCGGCCCGACCAGTGGGATTCGCTCGACGGTATCGGGAAGGTTCGCCGGTCCCAACACGACCCCGGCTGCGAGGTCGAGTGGACCAATCGATCCGATTCCGGCGGCGACGACCTCGCCCGGGTCGACACTGGCCTCGGCACAGGCGTTTCGGGTCACGTCGAGAACCGCTTCGGTGACGGCGATACCGTTCGGGCCACGAGGGGTTCCCCGCTCGTCGGATCCGAGCACGGTCGCCGTCTCGTCACCAACGACCGCACGGACGTTGGTCGCGCCGAGGTCGACGCCAACGTAGTAAGCCATCAGCAGAATCAGGGGTCCGTCATCACTTAATCGGGACGATTCTGGAGCGAACCCCCGGCTCCGGTGTCTTCGAGTAGGTGACGCGCGCTGTCGGCCTCGATCGGTCCGTCCCGGCTGTCGTCGACGGTCTCCTCATCTCTGTGGCAGGCTCTTCTCGTCGCCGCTTCCCTCTTGTCGTCGTTCCGCAGTCGTCGGCTCTCGAACGGCCTCTAGGCGGGTTCACGGCGGGTCGACGAACAGGGGCTCCCCCGGCGGACGGCCGTAATCGACGATCCAGTACCGCCCGTCGTACTTCCCGACGTTCTCGGGTTTCAGCTCGTCGAAGTGAAAGACATCACCATACGCCGCGAGCGCCTCACGAACCGCAGAGAGCGCCTCCGCTCTGTCGTGCTCGGGCGGCGGCACCGTCGCGTTCGGCATCGCGACCCAATCGCCCCGCCCCTCCTCGTCGGCGTCGAGTACGGGGAGGAACGGATGCCCGTCCACCCGTTTGGACACCTGTCGCTCCCGGCGGTTCTGTGAGCGGCCGTCGCCCATCTCGGCGGATGGCCCGTATCGCGCCAGCTTCGCGACGAGATGAGGGGAGTGATTCCGAGTCGACTCCGCTTCCGATCGATTCGTCACCGCTTCGGTAGGAACCCCGACCGCGACCCGACCGGTGCCGACGGCGAGCACGTCGAGCCCGTGAGCCCTCGTCGCACCCTCCAGAACGGCCGCCTCTCGTGGCGCGAGTTCGTGGAAGTACGTTCGTTCCTCTCCCGCAGGCCACGACCACGTCCGGCCGGCGTACTCCCACTCCGTCTCCGTGACGGCGACGGCTTCGAGCGCCTCGCGCCGCGCGGTCTGTAGCGACCGAGCGGTTCGCGAGAGTGCTGCCGCCAGCGACTCCGACACCCTGGCGTTCTTCATCGTCTCTCTGTTGTTCCGCAGGGCTCAATAGTGTGCCGTCGTCCGATTCGTGACGCGTCTTGGTGAAGAGCAGCCGAGGGGAACCGGTATGTTCGACCCGTCCGAAGGCAGTCCGTGAGCACGACGCTGTTCATCAGACACGGCACGACGACGTGGAACGAGACGGGCCGAATACAGGGCTGGGCACCCGTGAGTCTCTCCGACCGCGGTCACGAGGAGGCCGAGGCGGTCGCGGCTCACCTGGCAGCCGGGTACGATGTGGACGCGCTCGTCACGTCCGACCTCGAGCGCGCACGGGAGACTGCGGCGGCTATCGCCGACGCAACTGGTGTGTGCGCCGAGACCGACGCACGGCTTCGCGAACGCGACTTTGGGGTGTTTCAGGGCCTCGCGACCGACTCGTTTTTCACCGAGTATCCAGCGTTCGACCTGCTGGAACACGGTCACGACGCCGCGACCGAAGTTCCCGAAAGCGGCGAGAGCTGGGTCGAGGTACGCGATCGGGTTCTTGCGGCCGGGGCCGAACTGGCCGACAGGGATGAGACCGTCGTCGCAGTGACGCACGGCGGGCCGATCCGTCTCGTCACCGGACACCACCGAGGACTGCCGCCAACCCGATCGCTCACGGAACTCGCCGTCGACAACTGTTCGATAACGGCCATCGACACCGCGTCTGACGCCACCGATAGCTCCGAGAGCGCGGTCGTCCGGTCGAACGCGACACCGTTCACGGACTAACCGGTTCGGGCAGTGTGAAGAGACGACACCCCGTCCGACGAACGTGACACAGTGACAGCGCCGCGACCTGCCGCGCTGGCTCTGGCTCAGTAGTCCGGCGCGTCGTCCTCTACTTCGCGTTTCAACGAATCGCGGCGGGATTTTGCGTCGCGACCGGTCGCCTCCAGCAAGAACTCGTTTTTCGCGTCGACGGCGTCGGCGGCGGCGTCCGCGTTTCCTTCGGCGATGACCTCCTCGGCAGGGCGCTCCTCGAAGTGGACCGCGAGTTTGTCTTTCTTTCCGCTGTATTCGGCGGCTCCCGCGAGGATCCGGTCGAACACCGGGTTGTCGGGATCTGCGACCACGTACAACTCGTGACCGTCGTGTTCTTCGGTGCCGGTGACTTCGCCGAAGTACTCCTCGATCGACCCCCTCAGGTCGGGCATGCGGTCGTCAAGGTGTTCGCCGCGACGCATCTTGTACTCCTTCATGCCGCGTCCGTTCGACAGGGGCCCGTAAACCAGTTTCGTCACGGAGAACTGCGGTCACAGAGCGGCGTTATCAGCTCGCCGTTCCGATCAGCCCGATCGGCTGGAACTCGCCACTGTCACCGCGGCCGCTCGCTGACGTAGCCCCGCTTGCACTCGGGACAGATGTCGCCTGCTCGCGTGGAGTTCCCGTCCGTCTGCATCGTCATCCCACACTCGGGACAGTAGTACTCGGACGCGCCGGGCGCGTCGGGCGGGTCGCGACTGTTCGGGTCCGGACTCTCCGCACGGGTGATCCCCGACCCGGGATCGGGCGAGTCGTCAGACGTCCGTGTCTCGTCGGCCCGGCCGACCCAGTCAGCTCCGGACGCGTCGGCATCACCGCTGGTGTCGTCCGTCTCGACGGTCGTTCCGTCGTCGGGCGCTTCCACGTACTCGGTTTCGGTGCCCTTCTCGGCTGAAGGATTCGCTGATTCAGGCGTGAGCCCTCCGCCGAACTCGACTCCCGCGTCTTCGCCGTCGCCGATCTCGGCGCTGAACCCCTCGTCTTCGCCGCGCTGTTCCGGCCACGGGGTCGGCTCCGTCTCCACGTCACCTGCTCTGTCGTCCGTCGGCCACGCGCCGCGTTCCCGCTCCCCGTCGTGGGTCGTCGCCTCGTCGTCGAGTATCACGCCATCGTCCGTCTCGGCGTCTTCGTTCTCGGCTCCTGTGCCGGGTTCGCCGAGTTCCCCGTCACCGGCGTCGGACGCTGGGGTCGACGCTTCGTCGGCGCTCTCAGCGGCCAAGCGGTCGTCGGACTCGGGTCCGTCGTCGATCAGTTCGACGTCCGCTTCCTCCGGCGTCACCGTCGGGTCGGCACCGCCCGTCGACTCCCCCGTCGCGGATGAGTTCGACCCTGCCGCCTCGGAAGCCGGTGTATCGGTCGGGTCGGCCGAGCCAGTGTGTTCGCTCTCGTCGGGCCCGTCGTCGAGGATCACCGCGTCGTCGTTGACCGACTCCTGATCGAGGTCTCCAGCAGTTCGGTTGAGCCCCCCGTCGTCTGTCGTTCGGTCGAGTCCTCCTGACTCCTCTGGGGATCGGTCGAACGATCCCGTCTCACTGACACCCGTTGACCCGTCTCTGGGCCCGAGCGACGACGCTCGTTCTGTCTCCGACGTGACGGTTCTCCCCGGTTCGCGGTCGCCGGCGTCCCCCGTGCTCGTCGCCTGATCGGTCAGCTGTTCGATCGTCGTGACCTCGGTGTTCTCGCTCACCACCTGCGTCTCGCCACACCGGGTGCAGGTCTTCACCTCCCTGACGGTCGTGACGACTTCTTGGCCGTCCTCTTCCCGTGCTCGTTCTATTTCAGGCTCGGTGAAATCGTGCCCGAGCAGACACCTGAGTCCCATTACTCACCTGTGCGGTGCCGAAGGTAAAAAACGCCCCGTCGGCGTCGGACATCCGGCACACGTCCGCCGCCGGCTGTCGACGACCGACACGCCCCGTTTCGGCCAGTCGCGTCCCGATCCCGAGACGCCAGCACCTATGTGGCTCGGCTCCGTACCAAAACCGCATGCCGACCGTATACTACGACGGCGAGGAAATCGAGTGTGAAGAGGGAGCCGTGTTGCGTGACGTTCTTCGCGACGCTGGCCTCTCCGTGTACAACGGCAAGTCGGAGCAGTTCAACTGCCGCGGCATGGGGTCGTGTGGGACCTGTGCGGTCACAGTCGACGGAGCGGTGAGCGAACCGAGCAAAAAGGAAACGGCACGCCTCTGGCTCCCGCCACACCACCCTAGCCACGATGTCAGACTTGCGTGCCAGACTCGCGTCGAAGGCGACGTAGAGGTGACGAAGGGCCGGGGTCTCTGGGGCCAACACATCTGACGGTCTCTTCGGCTTGGCGGGTGGACGTGCTCACAGCCCGATAGTGCCGTCGCTCTGGACGCAGATAACTGCCCGGGACGGACCGATGTCCGAACCGCGGGAAAATACTCGTTTTCGCGTGTTCTGAGCCGCCGCCGGCGTAAACCGGACCGACCCGCTCTCTTTCGGTCTACTGCCGAACGACGTTCGTCGCGCGGGGTCCTTTGGGCGAGGACTCGATATCGAACTCGAGCTCCTGACCCTCTTCGAGGTCCGGGCCGCCAACGTCTTCCATGTGGAAGAACACGTCGTCGTCCTCGTCCTCAGTCGAAATGAAACCGTAGCCGCCAGTGTCGTTGAAGAAATCAACCTTTCCTGTCGCCATTGCAACTGTACTAACGCCCGTTCCGGGCATAAGACTTGCGAGTGTACAGTTGACACGGGTTACACTGGACGTTCGTGTCTAATACTCCCAAAGAACGAAGACAATGTGAACGACTGGTCGCCGTAACACGTACGGACCGACCGACCCGTCGGTTCCACGGGGGGCTGAGCGACGCGTCCGGTCGGTCGATGACCGGCTTCTGTTCCCCGACAGGCGAGTCGACACGCGCCGTGACTCTCCGACCCGCCGGCGCGAGCACGAGAAGGGCGGATTTATTTCTCGCGGTGACCGACCGACAGTCATGCTCCGATCTATCCGGGAGAACGGTCCGGCGTTGCTCGTCCCGGCGGCATGGACCGTCGTTGCCGGTACCGTCGCCGGGATCCTCTCTCAGCGTGCGCTGTTCGTCACACACGTCGTGATGAGTGTCCTGCTGGTGGCGTTCGTCGTCGGCTCCTGGACCGACATGCAAGAGGGGCCGCTCCGCGTGTGGAAGTTCGTCATCCTCGCGGGGACACCGGCGACGATCGCCGGCGTCGTCGGGTTCCTCGCGCTCGACGGTGTGGTGGGCCTCTCTGCTGAACCACTGCTCGCAACTGCGCTGTACGCGTGGATACTCCTCCCGGCGGTCGGACTGTTTTATACCGCCCGACACGTCGAAGCGACCTCGCTGGCGTACGACGTCGGTGCGGCCTGCTCGCTTGCCGGTGCCGTCGGCGTGACGCTCGCTGTCACCCCGATAGAGACGATCGCCGGGATCGGTGTCGTCGGCGTCGGACAGACGATGGGGATCGTCGCTGCGACCGTGGTCGAGTGACGACACGCGTCTCGGTCCGCGTGCGCGGTGCGCCCGCTGGCCCCAACACATATACCTGTCCGCTGCTCGTGACTCTATCACCCCGACCGGACAGGTGACAGATTCATGCAGTCTGATACCCTCTTCACCCCGGTTGCCCGCGCTCGTGACTGCTGTTTACGTCTCTGGCTGTGCGCCGAGCCCCTCCGTGATCGGGTCCGAGCGCGGTTCGCCGTCGATACTCGCTCGCGGCGGTCCGGATCGCCCTCGGTTTGATCCTGATCGCCGACCTCGCACACCGATCCCGCTCGATCGAACGGTTCTACACCGACGGCGGCGCGTATCCGCTCGCTGCCTACGAGGCCACCTACACGCAGTACACCGGGCTCTCGGTCCACGCACTCTCCGGCGATCTCTGGTTTCAGCAGCTACTGTTCGTCGTCGCGGCGCTGTTCGCGGTCGCGTTCGTGCTTGGCTACCGTACCCGGCTCGTCGGCGCGATTTCCCTGTTGTTACTGTTCTCTTTACATGCCCGCAATCCTGCCGTGCTCAACGGCGGTGACCGACTCTTTCGGGTTCTGCTCTTCGTCGCACTCGTTACGCCACTCGGCGAGCGGTGGTCGATCGACGCTCTGCGGCGCGGGTCGGCACGGAACACCGTCGCGACCCTTGGGACCACAGCGCTGCTCGCACAGCCGCTCGTCGTGTTCACCGCCAACGCGGTCGAGAAGCACGCCGGCGACACGTGGTACACTGGCGAGGCGCTTGCGATCGCGCTCGCGAACGACGTGATGACGGTGTATCTCGGAAACGTTCTCGTCGAGTACCCGTCGCTGCTCACCGCGCTCACGTACGGCTGGGTGACGCTGCTCGCCGGCTCGGTCGCCTTCCTCCTGTTGCCCGTCGGGCGGACACGAGCGGTGACTACTCTCGTGTACGTCGTGACGTTCCTCGGCATGGCGACCGCCATGGCGGTCGGACTGTTCCCCTTCCTGCTCGCCGCCTCAGTGTTGCCGTTCCTCCCGAGCGTCTTCTGGAACACGCTCGCCCGGTACGTCCCCGCACGTGGAGGTGACCGACTCCCCGACGCCGTCGACCTGGGGCCGTTGGGACGCCCACCACTCGAACGTCGGGTCACGGAGCGGTACCGCGACTGGCGAGGCGACGACGCGGCTGTGTACGCCGCGACGTACGGCCGGTCACTGCTCACGGTCGCTGGGTTCTGTGTCCTCGTCTGGATCCTCCTGTTCGCTGCGAGCGACGTCACGGGACACGACCTCCCCGACGAGATAGACCACGTTCACGCCGACCAGCAGAGCTGGGGACTGTACGCTCCCGATCCCTCCACGTCGTACAGCTGGTACGTTCCTCGTGTCGATCTCGCGAACGGGTCGAGCATCGACGCACGAACCGGCGGTGAGGTCGACGTAGATCGCCCGCCCGATGCTGCCGCCGAGTACGACAGCTTCCGACATCGCAAGTTCATGTCGGCGGTCCAGAGCTCCGACGGCGGCACGCTCGCACAGGCGTTCGCCGACTGGACGTGTCGACAGGCGAGCCAGCACCACGACGTCGACCCCGATCACGTCCGTGTCTATCGGCTGGTGCAGGCGAGTCCCGTCGACGGCGAGTATGAGGAAGATCCCAGCCGACGGATGGCCGTTCGAACCGACTGTCCGGACGCGCCAGCGGGGTGAGTCCGCCGCCCTGCTCCGCCCCCGACACACCCATGGAGCCGGGCGCTCACTGATCGGCTCGCCGCTCTGTCCCGCAGGGTGCCACACCCGTCTCGTTCGTTCAGGTTTCCTATCGACGATCGCGATCCATCTCGATCGTTCAGTAATTTGCGGTCTTATATTACAAAAATATACTTGTGTCTCGACGCCGTTACGTAATCATGAGACGGTTCGATCTGAGGACAAAATACATTATAGAAACCGTTTATGGTCACCTCGCTACGGTCGTTCGGCCAGTTGTGGATCGACTGGTCACGAGGGACGTGCGAAGATGAGTGAACTGCTGTTGGCTGCGGCGGCGGCGCTCCCGCTCGCCGTCGCTGCGGCGCTCCTCGTCGGCGCGCTCTGGCCGGCGACGAAGGCGATGCCAGTCGCGTGGGTGACGGCCGTAGTCGTGGCGGCCACCGTCTGGCAGCTTCCGGTTCGGTGGATCGCGGCGGCGACGACGTGGGGAGTGTTGCTCGCCATCGAAATCCTCTGGATCGTCTTCGGCGCGCTGGTGCTGTTGTACACGCTCCAGCGAGCGGGCGCGATAGCTCGGATCGCGTCCGGGTTCGCCTCGATCAGCAGCGATCACCGCGTCCAGACGATTCTCGTCGGCTTCTTCTTGACGACGTTCCTCACCGGCGTCGCCGGGTTCGGTACCCCGGCAGCCATCGTCGCGCCACTGCTCGTCGGGCTCGGCTTTCCGGCGCTGGCGGCCGTCGTCGTCGCCCTCTTGGGACACGCGATCGCGACGACGTTCGGCGCTGTCGGCGTCCCGATCCACCCCGGCGTGAGCGACGCGGTCGGATCGATCACGGGGGTGTCTGCCGCCGAAGCGGCGGCGTTCGCGGCCGATGTCGGGGGGCTCGCCGCCGCATACCATCTTCTTCCAGGGCTGTTCATCCCGCTCGTCACCGTCTCGATGCTCGTGTACTTCTTCGGTGACGTCACCGACCGGTCGCCCGCGGCGGTGCGCCCTGTCGTTCCACTCGCGTTGTTCGCCGGCGTGGCGTTCGTGGTTCCGTTCGTGGCGACGGCGACGCTCGTCGGTCCGGAGTTCCCCTCGATCATCGCGCCGATGGTCGGCGGCGGCGTGACCGTTGCGGCGCTCAGGTACGGGGCGTTCCTCCCGGCAGACGAGTGGCGGCTCCCCGAGGCGACGGCGTGGCCAGACACGTGGACGAGCACAACGGCCGGTGACCGGCCGGCTGGATCCGGTTCGGGTGTCGCTACCGACGGTGGCACACGCGGCTCGCTCGTGCGCGCGTGGCTCCCGTACGTGCTCCTCGTGGTGCTTCTCGTCGGGACGCGAGATTTCACACCCGTCGGCACGACCCTCACGAACACCGCGATACTCGCGCCGACGTGGACAGACATATTCGGCACAACGATCACGAACGGAGTCGAGTGGGCCTCCGCGCCAGGCACGTGGCTCGTTCTCACGGCGCTCGCTGCGATCCCGTTGTACGGGCTCTCCGGTGACGATGTCACACAGGCGTGGGGTGACGCCAGAAGAACCGTCACCGGCCCCGCCGTGGCGCTCGTGTTCATCATTGGCACCGTCGGTATCCTGCTCCACTCTGGTCAGTTCCCGGGTGCGCCCGGCGAGACGAGCATGATGCTCGCCCTCGCCGACGGGGTCGGGAGCGCACTCGCCGGGGTGTACACGGCGGTGGTCGCGCCGATCGGCGTGATCGGGACGTTCGTCACCGGCTCCGTCATGGTCTCGAACGTCACGTTCAGCGCCATGCAGTACGAGCTCGCCGGCGAGCTGACACTCGATCGGACACACGTCGTCGCCGCACAGGCCGCCGCAGGGGCCATGGGGAACGCAATCTCCGTTCACAACGTGATCGCAGCACTGGCCACCGTCGGCCTCGTCGGCAAGGAAGGAACGGTGATCAGACTGAACCTGATACCGGTCGCCGCGTACACGCTCGTCATCGTCGTTCTGCTCACGATCACCACTGCAGTTGTGTGACCGTGGCCCAGCAACCACCGCACGCCGAACGGGATACGTCTCGCTTTGGTCCGGACGCTCGCCGTCGACGACTCTGCCGACGGACGAACTGCGCTTAGGGACGCCACTTTTCAGTGACCACACGCGAGTTCGCGTATGATCGACCGCGACACCGCAACCGAACGATTGCGCGCTGCGAAGGTCGACGCCGACGTGAGTTTCGCGGAACTGTCCACGGCTGTCGAGCGCGACGAGGTCTGGACCGCGGCGCTGCTGCTCGGCGCGGTCAGTGGCACCGAGGCAGAGGCTGAAGCGCTGTGTGACGCGCTGGATGTCGCCGATCAGGACGTCGTCGCCGCGCTCCAGCGGGCTCCGTACAAGGGTGAACGAGCCAACGATTCCCTCGGATCCACTGCTGTACCGGCTCTACGAGGTCCCTCAGGTGTACGGCGACGCGATCAAAGCCTGCGTCCACGAGGAGTTCGGTGACGGAATCATGTCGGCGATCGACTTCGAGTGCCGCGTCGACCGGATCGAAGCTGACGACGGCGACCGCGTGTGAATAACCTACGAGGGCACGTTCCTACCGTACACAAAGTGGTGAAGGCGGCCGCCTATCTTCGGGCGGTGATCGAGTCCGGTACTCGAAACAGGGCCGTGAGTCCGGAGCTGTCGACACTGGGTTCGGTATCGACGGGATCCTGTACCACGGATTCGACATCCCAGATCGGTTCCTGCCGCTTGGGGATTGACCACGGTCGGCGTCGTTTCTTTGACGGACCGCCCGCTACGCTCGCGGTTGCGGCCTCAGAATACGCCGCCTCCCGGATTTGAACCACCGAAAGACTTCGCTGGGCTCGTCTTCCGAGCCCCTGCTCGCTCCGCTCGCGGGAACGGGGACAGCTCGATCTTCAGTCGAGTTCGAAAGCCCTTCGAATGAAATTCGCGTAGAATCGGGATGCCGCCTCCCGGA
>JARVCL010000070.1:0-13825 GCA_040405695.1 Halorubrum sp.
CAGTAGATGTGATGTCGACCTGTTGTTCCCGATCCAGTTGGAGCGTCTTCCCACCGGTGTTTGCAAACTCCTGATCGAAGGCAATCCGAGAGAGGATTTCGAGAAAATCCTCTCTCGTGTACTTGCCGCACTGTTTGACTCCAAAATCCAGCTTAGGGAACAGCAACGTCGAAGCAGCGTTACAAACCTGTTTTGCCTCGGCTGTCTCGACCATACGCAAACTCAGGAGCGAATCAAAATGAATCTCAGTTAGGTTCGGCAACTACTGTTCACAACGGGGAGGATGTCACCTCTGGGTTGGCCCGAGTGAAGCGACCGAGACCGCGATTCTCACTCACTTCGTCACGGTTGGTGTCCTCGGTCTCAGCGTCGCGATGCTGCTCGGGGACTACCTCAGCGACCGGCTGGTGCATCGCGAACAGATCCTAAAGGCGATCGGGGGACTGGTCTGACTGATCGTGGTCTTTCTCGGGATCGCGCTCGCTGGATACGCGGCGTTTCTGACTGCCTTGCTCGTTCTGGCCGTCGCGTTTCTCGGTATTCCTCTGACCCTTAGATATCGGTACGACATCCAGTCGGGAAGTGTTCCAGCGTTCCTCGGCGGCATCCCGGTTCTCGTCCTCCTCCTGCTCCTGGTCGGGTTCGGACTCGGCTGGGAATGGGGCTACATCGTTACCGCACAGGAAGTCCCTGCGTCCGCCGTCGACGACGCCACAGCCGTCACCTTCGACGATGTCCCGGAGGTTCGGGACGACCTCTTTGCAGCCGACAACTGTGAAGCGGACACCGACGATCGGCGCGTCTGTCGGCTCTTTCTTCGTGGTTACGAGCACGAAGCTGCAGCGGCTCGGTTCATGGCCCGGCACGGCGTTCGCTGTCCATATCAAAACGCTCGAGCACTTGGGTCACCGGAGACGTTCGTCGCACGCCACGACGGGACGTACTACCGAATCAGTTGCGCAGCACATGGGGATTGAGACTACATCGAGGAGTTCTTTGAGGCCGTCAGCGGCGGCTTCGAGGTCCCATAGTTACCCCACAGAATGGAACAAACCCATCACCGTGGGGTAACTATCTCAAATTCAGCGGTCGTAACTGAACGCATATCTGTTCTGAACCGCCTCGTTCTCGCGAGAAATTCGGCGCGGACGAATCGTCAATCTATCCGACGAGATCACTCGGCGTGAACAATGAGAGATCGTCTCGTTCGGCAGCAGTACTTCGGAGCCCGTCGGAGAACCCGGAGCGACAGAAACAGCAGTAGTGATACGTCGGCTCTTCACCGCCATCCGGCGACCACTGGACCTCCTGGGCGGTCCGTTCGAGATCAGCGAGATCGCCTTCGGTCATCTCCCGTGTCGTGTATTTGCACTCGCCGGCGACGAGCGTTCCGTCACTCCCGAGGCCGACGAGGTCGAGTTCGTGTTCGCGATGCCACCAGTAGCCGATCCCCTGGTAGGTGCTCGGAAGTAGCGATGGGAGGGCGTTCTGGCAGACGATCTCGAACATCGGCCCCATGTAGTCCGTGAACGTCGGCTCGACGAGTTCCTCGTAGGCCGCGTCACCGAGCTGGACGAGCTTCCCGGTCTGTCCGTAGACGTAGCGGAACCAGAATCGGAAGAGCGGTTCCTTCAATCGATACCGACTCTTGCGCGTCGCGTTCGGGTTCGCCGTGACTGGGATGTCCCGCTCGACGAGCCGTAGCCGACGGAGCTTCGAGAGGTACGACCCGAGGCTGTTCGAGTCGACACCGGCGAAGTTGGCGATCTCGCTGGTTTCGCGGTTCCCGGTGGCGATGGCCCGGAGGATCGTGTAGTAGGTCTGTGGCTCGCGGATGCCGAACTCGGTCCGCAACAGGAACTCCGGCTCGTTGTGCAGGACGCCGTGTTCCGAGAGGATGCGCACTTGGATGTTGTTCGCGAGCGTCTCAGACGGATCGAGCGCACGGAGGTAGTACGGCGTCCCCCCGAAGACGCCCCACGACTGGATCGTCGTGTCCGGGTCGTCTCCCGGATAGAACTGTCTTGCATCGCCGATCGACAGCGGCGGGAGATCGATCGCGCCCGTTCGTCGCCCGTACAGCGGACTGCCGCCGCCGAGGACCTTCTCCTCCATGACGCTGATCGACGATCCAACAAGGACGAGCGTCATGTTGGTGTCTTCGAGCTGGGTATCCCAGACGCGCTGGATCTTGGAGGGCAGTGCCTCGTCGGACTGAACGAGATAGGGGAACTCGTCGAGGACGACGACCGCATCCTGTCGTCCCAGCGCACGCAGGAGAGCCTCCCAGTCGCGCTGGATGTCCTCGAGGAGGGGAAACGTCTCGCTAGCGGTCGTGACGAAATCGGCGAGTTGTACCTCGGGGGTTTCCTCGGTCGCCTGCCAGTAGACGGCATCGTCGATGTCGGTCGTCGCCTCACGAACGAGGGCGCTCTTTCCAAGCCGGCGCCGCCCGTAGATGACGAGCAGTTCGGCTTGCTCGCTGTGGAATGCTGTCCGAAGTGTCTCGAGTTCGTCCTCTCGATTGACGAACCGTCGCTGTGTCATACCTCCGATTCTGGGCGCGGGAGAATAATACTGGCGATTATCTAAACTACGATTTTGTTAATCGTGATTTTGCTCCTGTCTGTACCGATAGTGACCTTCTGCAGCATCGAGATTCGATACAGAGATACTCAGTCAGTTCAAGTAATTCGGTTTTCGGCGAAACGCTTACCACCGAATTGGATAGTTCGTCTATCATGGATGGAACGGATTCGCGGAACGGTAATCTCGACACTGTTCGCGAGCGACTCAACGTCGTCACTCAGGAGACGCGATTTTCGCTCATCCAAGACATCCTTGGGCATCCGTCGGGGCTGCCGACGCTGAAGGAGTTGGACTACGTCAATCCGAGCCGGAGTCAAACGACGATTCGCCAGCATCTACAGCGCCTCGTCGAGACGGGCATCGTCGAGAAAGTCGAACTCCCTGAGGACCGTCGGCAGAACGATCTCCCGTACACGTTCTACGGAATCAGCGAGGAGGGGCGTCGATTCCTCGAGGAGCACAAGCTTTTGCGCGCAAAGGTGACCCTCCGGGAGATCTACGACCGGGTCGAGAAGACCGCCGAGATCGAGCGCTACGAGTCAGCCCCGCGTCCCGAACGGTGAGTGATTCAGCGATTCGACGTTGACGCGATAGAAAGTTACCCCATGCTGTTCAGATAATTCCACTCCGTGGGGTAACTTCGAAGCCACACCGCTTCAGAGCCCCGGCTACCGACACTTACTGAAACCCGACAGTAGAGTCATCATCGAACGCATTCTCTGAGGCGGAACTATCGATGTCGGATAGATCGACGTCGGCTGCCGATTCGGGATGAATGTCTTTCGCCATCGTATCGAGTTCCTCGGGAGTGGGGAAATCCTCGACGGAGACTGTCTGTGCATCCCGTCGTGCAGCTCGGCGCTTGGCATCTGTAACGAGTTCCTCGATGTCAGCTCCGCTGAGGCCGGCAGTATTACTCGCGAGTTGTGCCAGCTGGTCCCCGGTGAGGTCGTGTGGAACCCTCCTCAATTTCGACTGGAATATCGCGTGACGGCTCTCCTCTCTCGGAAGTCCGATCTCGAGGTGCGTCGCGAGTCGTCCAGGGCGAAGAATCGCGGGGTCGATGTCTTCGGGCCGATTCGTTGCTCCGACAACGATGGCCGTTCGATCCTCGGCGGTGAGATGAACGAGTAACTCGCTGGTGATCTTTCTGTCCTCGGCGTGCGCTCCACCAGCGCCGACGTTGCGACCGCCGAAGAGGTGCTCGGCCTCGTCGAGGAAGATGACGCAGGGGCCGACTGCCTCGGCTTCCTCGAAGAGCTGTCGGATCCGCCGAGGTCCTTCGTTAATCCACTTGCTGGTCACATCCGCCGGGCCCAGCTCAAGGAACGGAATATTGAGTTCGCCAGCGAGCGCTCTCGCGAACAGGGTCTTGCCGGTACCTGGTGGGCCGTAGAAGAGAATCCCACGTGACGGTTCGATCCCGAATCGATCGTATCGGTCGTCACCGCGTGCCGCTGCTTGGACAGGCTGGAGGACCTCTTCAGCGAGTCGTCCCTTCACATCATAGTAGCCGGCGACGCCGTCGAAGCTGATGTCCGACCGATTCCAGTTGTATTCGAATTCTTGATCTCCCGGTGTCATTGCCGGTGCTCGTGAGGTTCCTGGATGGTGGCCATCAGGGGTCTCGATTTTCGGCGTAGACGCATCTACTCCTTGCTCAGACGATCTATTCGTTCTATGTTGATTCTCTTGAACCATCTCCTTGATTCCTTCAGAATCTATGGACGGACTGGGTAGGTGACGTCCAGTGGCGTAGTAGTAACCGTTCTCACCTTGTGGATCGTAGTAAAGTATGGCGACGAGGGAGGCAGCAATCCCTAATCCGAGTGCTGCTTGAATCTGCGGATCACTCGGGCCAATCCCTGAGAGGATGTTCAGTTGGGAGATCGTAATGAGGGTGGCGACAAATGTGATTCCCTCAGCGACCAATAACAGTATAACAAAGAATTGGTAGACCAACGCGAATGGATATAGACCGATCACACCGACGGTTTTCAGAATAGGGATTCGCAAATCCCCTCCGATGTGTATCGCTAGGATTCCAAGGCCCAGTCCAACGATTACAGTCGGCGGTAAATTCAGCAGGGGTGCGACTACCCACATGTGGAGGAGGGCCAATGTCGTCCAACCGAGCATGAAGAACAGTCGGTAGATACCACGCTTTTCGTGTTCCCGCTCCATGATTCGGTAGGTCGCGTACTCGACGATTGTGAAGAGTCCGAGAAAAATGATGACGCTAATAGCATTTTCGAGAATGCTCATCGGATCACGTGATCGGTATCGGGAGACCTGTGATGGGCGGGCGCTGCGATCTGCGCGATTATCTCGCGCCAGGGTTCGGGGCTCATATGGGCCGCGGTGTGTCGGTACGGCCACTGGGAACAGCATCAACAGATGCGTTCACAATGGTCTATATTCCTTTCAAGCCGGTCCTACGCTATAACTTCTCGCTTCAGAAGGGTTCATCAAGGGGACATTCACATCGTCTCGGATGGCTCACCACTGGTATCATCGTCCCAGGGCGGAGCAGAAGCCTGTCCCGGTCCCTCTTCCTGCCGGGCTGTCCAGTCGATATCGGGCTCATCGGCCGTGTCGGCGAGTTTGTCGTTGGCTCCAGGACCGATGAGGTGTTTTCCACCGCGTGTTCCCATATTGTACGCCGCGTAGGGACTACGCGTCATCGCACCAGCAAAGACGATCCCACTCGCCTTCCCAGCTTGGACACCGGTCTTTCCTGCTTGCTTGCCAGCTCGGCCGGCCGAAGCGGCAGCTCGTCCGGGAACCTTCGCAGCAGATTGTGCAGCTTTGATTCGCTTCACGCTACGGGCCGACCTCGATGCATCCACCCTGAGTGCTGCTGCTCTTTGCCCTAAGCTCTGAGCTCTGTCGTTGAGATCGACCGTTGTCTCTCCGTCCGCGGCAGTCGGGAAGGTCGCCTTCCCTTCGGCATCGGGTGTTATCGTCGTTACACCCTCTGCGGGTTCCTCTGTCCCCGTGAGGATCCCGCGGTCAGCCGCTTCTGTGACGTCGAATTCACCATCCTGATACGCTTCAGTTAGGAAATTGCGATTCGAATCGGCTTCGTCGGCGGCTTTTGTATTCTGGGCGATTGTTTCTCGATGAGCGTCTATACTCTGGGACCCGACTGCCATTCGTGCCCCGGCCGTTCCGGTGCTCTTGGTTTTAGCACCCAATCTCCTCGTCGTGGCTTTTGCTCTACTAGCTTGTGATCGCGCCGTCTGTACTGCGGGCGCTCCAGCGAGTTTATCTTGAGCGTAGCTAACCTTCTTGGAGAGCAGTCCTGAGGCAGGATCGATCTTATGTTCTACTGGCGGTTCCCGCGTTCCGATCGCCTCTGAAACGCTTCTGCGCATCGTCCCACCAATCGTCGAGTTCCCGGTGGCCGCAGATGGATCTGCAGCAGTGCCGTTGGATGTTCCACCAGAGGATCCGCCTGACGTTCCCCCACTCCCGCCTCCACTTGTCCCGCCAGAACTCGACTTCGAAGCACTACTCACGGCTCCCGAACCTGCACCAGCGCCGACGGCGACTGCTCCGACTCCCGTGGCGGCGATCGCGGCGGCGACGGTCATCGTGAACGCGGCGTCGACGCCGAGGGGCTGCCCGGCCCACCCGATCGTCTTCCAGATGACGACGAACAGGATGATCGGGAAGATCAGTGCCAGCGCTGCTGAGACGTAGAAGCTCGCGACGTCACCGCTCGCAGAGATTCCACCGGTCGCGATCACGTTGAACACGCGCATCACGAGGGCGATTATTGGACCGACGAGCAGAGCATACACACCCATCCGGAGCCACGTCGACGCGAAGTTGCTAATCGATTTCATCGGTCCCCAGTTCGCGTACCACAGAACCGCGAAGAAGGGGGCTCCGACGGCGACCGTGACGACGATGAACTGCCGAAGCACCAGCAGTACCGACGCGATGATCGTCGCGAGGAACATCAGCGGCACTGCGACGAGGAGTGCGATCACCTCGACGCCCAGCCCGAGTGTCGAGCCCCAGCTCCCGCCGAGGTCGGCGTTGAACGTGAGGACGAACGTCGGTGGGGCGAGCGCGTCGGTCACCGCGTTCGACGCTTCGATGAGGAAGCCGAATAGCGGCTGGGAGATCGCGATGAAGAAGATTACTGCGACGACGCGAGCGACCATATTCCACAGCGAGGCCTCGCGGTCCTGACTGAACGGCATCGCGATTAGTCCGGCGGCGATCAGTATGGGCAACAGCGCGATCGAGAGCCGGAAGACGTCGTCCCATGCAGCAGTCATCTGTGCGCTCGTCATGATCGAGGGATCGATGGTCAACAGCGGCCTCAGCCCAAAGTTGAACATGAAGTTGATCGTGCTGACCAGAATCGAGCGAAGGAACTCGAACATCGCCCGGACGATCGCATCCGGCAGCCAGCCGAGGTCTAAGGGATCAGCCATCGACCTGCCCCTCCAGCGAAGCGGCGAGCGTTACCCTCCTCGGCCGCGATCGAGCCGTCGCGACGTCCGGCCCTTGCCTCACGGTTCCTCCGTCGTGTGTCCGTTCGTGACCGCGCCCGATCCCCCGTCAGAGTCGATTTCCGGATCGGCGTCGACGACGTCGTTGAGGTTGGCCGCGTGGACATCCTCGTGATCGGCTTCCATCGCCATCTGAAGGTCCATATCGCGGTTCATCACGTGGGGGAGGTCGGTCATCTCGAGGTCCTCGTGGAACGCCGCATCTCTGGGTGTTCTGTCAGCCTCTGCTGGGTCGATCCCTTCGACGCCGGCGAGCCAGTCCCACGGATCGAGCGCGTCATCTAGGACGGTATGCTCGAACGGCCCGCTCCGGATTTCGAGGCGGCGTCGCCCATGGACGCTTGTCGCGAGCAAACACTCCGAGTAGTCCGAGTCCTGTCCTCGGGCCGCTGTCTGGATGAATCGAATCTCGTCGGTCGAGAAGCCGTAGTACTCTGCTGTCTGCTCCGAGACTGACTCAGCATAGAATAGGCATTTCACATCACAGTTCTCGTAGACTTCACGGCGCTCGTTCGTCCGGACGAATTCGTGGGCAGTCTGACTCATCAGCGTCAGGCCTGCCTCGTAGTGGCGCGCATGGCGGATGTATAGGTTGATCAGGTCACGGGCAGCGGGTCGACCCAGTAAATAGTGAGCCTCGTCGAACGTGACGTCCACCTTGTAGGGCGATTGCTTCGCCTCCAGGTAGGCCCACGAGAGCATGGCGTGAAGGATGAGCGGCATCTCGCCGGTGTCGGCGAACGAGCTCATGTCCATCACGACCAGCCGAGAGGAGAGATCGAGATTCGTCTGGCCGTTCAGGTTGTGGTTGATACCTCCCGGTTTGAACGACTCGAACTTCGGCTGGAGGCTCCGAGCGAGTTCCTGATGATGATCGGTCGGCGTGACAATCGCATCCGAGATCGAGATACCGCCTCTGTGCAGGGGCCCCGTGTCGTCGCCGAGCTCCGCCTCTTCGGCGCTCGGAACACCGTAGGACTGGAACTGTCCGAGTTCGACTCCGTCGATGACACCCGCCTCGTGGGCGGCCTCGAGGCCGCCGGCAGCGATCACGTTGACACCGCGGATGAGGTCGTCGAGCGTGGGGGACTCCCGTGCGTAAGTGCCGAATTCCCCGAGGATGATACCCTTCGAGATGTAGGCGTAATGGGCGGCCTGAATGAGAATGCCCTCCTCACCAGCTGACATCCCGTCACGCTGGTCGAAGTGGGTGTGGAGCATTTCGATAACCGACCGAATCGTCAGCGCATAGGTGTCGTCGCCATTCTCCTGTTCGGCGTCCGCCGGCGGCGAGATGTCCATCGGGTTAACGGTGTAGTTCCCGCCGAAGCGGATCACTTCGCCGCCGAGGGACTGTGCGAACCGCGGGTAGTCGTCACCCGCTGGGTCGAACAGGATGCACTGGACGTTCGGGTCTGCCAGCAGTCGCCGGTAGATCTCCAGTTTCCGGAAGTAGCTCTTTCCTGAGCCCGTCTTGCCCGAGATGGCCATCGAGTGGCCCGACAGCGCGTAGCGGTCGAGAATTACCGGGCGCTTGGTATCGTCGAATCCGAACAGGACGCCCTCGGGGTCGTAGATGGAAGGCTCGACGAGGTTGAAGAACGTTCCCAGCGCCTCGAGCTGGATCGGATGCGTGTTGTCGATAGTGTCGCTCGCGAGTGGGGCGACCGATCCAATGGCCTCGAGTTGCTGGTGTTTGACCGGGCTGAGGTCGACGTCCTGTTCTGCGAGGATAGCTTCCACCCGGTCGAGCATCTCGTTGAGCTCCTCCTGTGTGTTGGCGACCAACTCGAGGTAAATCGCAACGTCGTAGAGCTTGGTCGTCCCGCGGATGGTGTTCTGCAGGAGTCGTTCGAGGTCCTGCCGTTCGAGTTCGTCCTGGTAGGTGTCGGTACGGCCGCGCTTCTGTTTGACCGACAGCGAGGTGACGGCCTGCGTGTAGCGCTTCTGGAGTTGGCGGCGGACGTCTTTCGCGGCCCGCGGTTGGATGTGGAGTGAAAGCTGGATATTGACATCCGCGAGAGTAAGTGGTACCAGCCAGCCGAGGCCCACCTTCCGGGGGAACGAGGTGACTGTGAGAATCTGCGAGATCTGGTCGTCACGGACCTGGAACTTCGGGTAGTCCTGGACCACACGGGGGGCGATGAGCCGCTTGTCGAGTTCGCCGCGCTCTTTCAGCGTCTCCATCGGCGTGGCGAGGTCTACATCCTCGGCCTGCAGCTGATAGGCTGCCCACTCGATGTTCTCGGTGGTGGTCTCGCGGTTGAGCAGTCTGAGATAGTTGAGTGCGTGACGCGTTTCTTCGCCCGAGAGATCGTTGATCGAACGGCGCTCAGCTGACTCGTCTTCCGTCTCATTACTGAATGCACGAGTGAATCGTTTGATCATTTGCTACCTCCTATGAGTGCGATCGGAATAATCGGTCGTCGGTACAACCCCAAAGAGAGAAGATCAGCATCTTTCGAGGCGGAGCCCCCGGCCTCAAGGAGCGAGGGCTTCCGACTGGTCGGAAGCACAACGCGAGTAGGTCGGGGAGGAAGCCGATATGATGGGGGGAACAGACAATGTGGCTTCTGCCATCCGACTCGCTATCCGATACACTTTTTTCGGGGGCCGCCGCACCAATAACGAGTGATACCGTCGCACAAGTCGCCGGTATCACGGGCCGCAGTAGCCCGGCCCCCGAATGGTGGGGATGCTGACCCCGAAGGTCGTTCGGTATGGGCGAGGAACGACCTTTCTCCCCGGCGACAACAGAGGGCGAGTTCCACATCAAAGCCCCTCCCTCAACGAGCGAGGTCGCAAGATCGAGCGAAGTAGGGAGGGGTCGGTTACACATCTGATCCCCCCGACGATCCCATTCCACCGTTATCCCCGTGGCCGATTGCGTCGGCGGGTTTGCTGACATCGCCATCAATCTCATTGAGCGCGCTGCGACGCCCCCGGAGCGCGAGTGCGACACCACCGACCAGCAGGAACAGTCCTGCAGCGTATACTGCGATGACGAGCGCTGTGATCCCGGTCGGCGTACTGGTCCACTGCGCCGGATACGCCTGCGCGAACAGACCAACAGCGACAGCCGTCACGCTGACGCCGGCAACGCCGATTGCTGTCAATCCCCGACCCGATGGGAGTAGAACGACCAGACTCAGCAGGAACGTCGGCAAGCTCCCAGCGGCAAGCCCGAACGAAACCTCTCGCACGAGCAAGTACGGTATGTCATCGACCTGGCCACTTCCAAGAAACGCACCGAGGGACGTGATCGCGAACAATATCGCCATCCCGAACAGCGTTACACCCGCGTATACCGACAGTGGTGAGTGGTAGTGCTTCCCACGTCCGATCGGCCCGATGGTTCGGGCATACCACGCCAGGAGACGGGAGTTGTCGACTTGGTCGACACACTCCTCTTGGACCCGCCCGTCGTACGGCAGGTCACCCGTCGACTTCGGGCGAGGCTCGGGCCCGGAATCCGGTTCGGCGAGTGTAGCCTCCTGGTCGGCTTCCTTGAACGCCGTCGCGAGGTTGAGCGGTTCCCCGGTCGTCGGGTCGGTCAGCGCGTCCTCGTCTGGCTGTGTAAAGATGCCGTGTTCGAATGTGATGGGTGCCTCCTGACCTCGGTAGACCTGATAGAGGATATCGAGAACGTCGGCGCGGTCGTCGAGGATGGTCGTCTCGACCTGTGTCCTCGGCAACTGTGAGGCGACCCGCTGGACGCGGGCCCAGACTTCGTCGAGATATGGCTCCTCGTCATCGACGACCGTCGTGCGACCTCCGAGGGGGAGTGCATCGGCGATGGCATCGAACCGGCCGCCTTCTTCATCCGCTCCTTTTCTGACTGCAACGGCAACGAAGAACCGCCGGTCGCGGACGTTCGCAAGCGCGATCGTCCGGTCTAGCCACTCGGCGTGGGCAATTCGGCCGTACTCGAGGAGTGGTGCGTCGGTTACTCGATCGCTTTCTGTTCCAACCGGCACACCGCCGTCAGTAGCTGGGTCATCTACACCGTCTTGATCGTCCATGGTCGGTTTAGGCTGGCCGGTCGGTGTGTCCGGAGCGTCCACCCCGACGAACTTCTCGATATATTGGTCGCCGTTGAATCGGGTGGTCAACGTTAGGAACTGCGTCGGAAACTGCAGGCCCCGTAGGAACGTCATGTACGAAACGTACAGACTATTCCGGCGTTCTTCTGAGAGCGTGAGCCACTCGCGGGGCTCGATTTCGACCAGCATCGTGTACGCCGTCGGCGTCTCGATGACACCACCGTCGCGAACGTTTTCGAAGCCGAGCAGGTCGAGGGTCGAACCCTCACCACTCTCCTCGCTCACGGGGGTCATGATCTGTCCTCCGAAGTCGAACCGTCGACATCCGGTCGAGTACGTTCGAAGCCACCGGGATAGGAGAGATCAACGTCTTCGAACTCTGGTGGTTGGTCAGTGGTTCTCATCGGCGGTGTCGTGATCCACTCGTCTTGCGTGACGCCGGCGCCGAGATCACCGTCCTCCGGGTCTGGATGTCGCCAGGCATAGACGTTCGAGCCGGTTTTGTACTGGAAGACGGCGTGGGCATACCGCAGGGGCCGCTGGCCGGGCGGTGTCTTCAGGAAGATCAGCCCGCCGATGCCGATCCCGAGGATGAATAGCGGGAAGGTGAACAGTAGCGGAAAGCCGATGGTGTAGAGGACGGCACACGGCGCGAGTGGAATGGCGAGCGACTCCGCGAGGCGTTTCACGGAGAAGCCGAGAAACTTCGACTCCAGCAGGTTACTCGCAACCGGGACAGGGTCAGGCATCTACTCGCCCACCTCGGAGCACTCGTCCTTGGACGGGAGGACCCCGCCGGCTTCCAGCCGCTCGGCCCCCTTGATCAGCATTCCCCGCCAGTTGACTCCGTGGCGCTCGCGGACGGCTTCGAGCCGTTCGAACTGTCGGTCGTCCCTGATGACGATGCGCGTTGAGGTCATCGCTCCGCCCTTTCTACCTCGACCTCGGAAACGCCGAGGTCACCGAGATCTGTCTCGGACCCGATTGTTCGGAGTGTCCCGTCCGCGTCAAACAGGTGCGGGTCGACCCGGTGGTCGGTGGTGGGCTTGTCCGAGCGAGCCGGTGTCTTGTGCGTCTCGGTATCGGTGGGAGACGTATCGGATCGATCACTCCGGTCTGCGATGTCCACTTCCGATGGTCGATCCCTGTCTTGGTCGTCCGGTGCGAGCGCGAACCTGAGCTCCCGTCCCTCGAGGCGCTCGGCGCCCTGGATCAGCATTCCGCGCCACTGGACGCCGTATTTGTCCCGGATCGCCCGGAGCCGACGGTACTCCGCCTCGCTTCTGAATTGAATCTCGATTTCAGGCATCCTTGCTCACCGGATTCAGTTGGCATACTCGTTGAGGACGTCGGTAGGACGCGGCAGATTGAGATCGGGAGCCATCGAGAGCACGGTTCCGAACGGCGTCACCAGCACGACTCCCGTTCGGAGAACGGTTTGAGGTTGCATCACACTCCAGTGGTCGGTGGGACGAGCATTTGTTTATTTCAAGAATGCGTAACGCGTAACCGTGCGCTCAGCGCATAGTTGCGGCTGACGCAACTGTTCTTCCGTTCTGCAGTCTCTGGTGGCGACTCGGATGGGGTCACTCGACGAGACTGTTCGGGATTGCTGGAATGACGGGTAGGTCGTCCCGCTCGTGTGACAGTTCGGGCGTTTCGGCGGCCGAGAGCGGTCGGTCAGAGAGTCCGCTGATCATTCCGCACTCGACTTGGTGTGATACTCTCGCCCCGTTTTGAATTCGGTCAACTCCTCAATCCGTCCTTCAAGTTCCTCGATCTCGGCACGCAATCCTTCGGCTTTCGAATCCTCACTCGTAGCTAACCGATCCTTGAGCCCTTGCAGTCGGGTCTCTCGCTGCTCCTCGTCGATCTCATCCTTCCGCACGTACTCTGTCTCCTCGATGTCGTACACGTCTGCTTCGGAGAGTTCGGTCACGTTGAGGGCATCATCGACCTTTTCGCGGTTAACACTTAACACGCGTTCGCGGTCAACGCCAGCGTTCTCGAGCGTAGCCAATACCTCGTCATCGTCCTTGAGATTTCGATTGTGACGTGTCGTCCGCTGTACCGAGCCGAACTGACCGTGAACGGGCTAGTCGTGATGTGGGCGATTCAGCAATACATCGCTCACGTCCTGCCGCAGGTCGTTGGCGTCTCGCTGGATGTCCGAGAGCAAGGTGTAGAGGTTGATGAGGACGGGTGTATCGAGCCCCTCAAGCGAAGAAAGATCGCTCCGTTCCAGCGCGTCGATAAGGAGGAGAGCGTCGCTGTAGACGTCCACGTCAGGTTCCGTGTGCTCGTCAACATCCTCGTCCAATTTGGTGTCGGTAGTTCCTGTGATGATCTGTGAGCCGGTCGGTTCGTCTGTTTCCCTGATCACGCCCGCGCTCTCGTCGACCTCGAATCGCGGGTGGAGACTCAATACCGCAGGATACGGATCTGCATCGGGCGGGAGTCGAGAGAGGTCGAATCCATCAGGTGTGTCACTGATGCGCTCATAGAGCGTCTCGAATTGCTCGCGCTGGAGCGGGCGCATCTCGTCTACGTCGCGGTTGGGAAATTCGACAACGATTCGGTGTTCCTGTACGTCGGTGATCTGCAAGCGATCCTGAGAGAGTGGCGTGAGTAGAGTCGCATTCTCGGCCAGATCCTCGCATTCGC
>JARVCL010000071.1:0-13677 GCA_040405695.1 Halorubrum sp.
GCTCGTCGAATCGGAGCTGTTCGACGTGCTCGCACACGCAGACCTCGTGGAGAACCACCCCGCGCTCCGCGGGCTCACGACCGCCGCACAGCGGGACCGAGTCGCAGCCGCCTGTGCCGAGTCACGGACCGTGCCAGAGATCAACGCCGGTCGGACCGGCGACCGCGGAGAGTTCGACCTGTTTCACCCGACAGAGCCGCTCGTGGAGGCGTTCCGCGACCACGACGTTCGGTTCGTCGTCGGCACTGACGCGCACGATCCTGCGGATTTCGACGACCGCGTACCGCGGCTGGAGCAACGCCTCGACGCTGCCGGAATCGACCCACTTCCACTCACCAGTCTCCTCGATCGGTCGTCGTGAGGCTTCGCTCCGAACCTTCTTACGCCAACGACGCCCCGATCCGGTATGGCAACCGACGCTCAGCAGGCGTGTTTCGAGGCGGGGATCAAGTTCGGGTCGCTGTATCACCAGTTCGCGGGGACGCCGGTGAGCCCGTCAAGCACGCGGAGCTTAGAAACCGCGATGGCGGAGTCGATAGAGAACCAGCCGTTCTGTGAGTCGGTGACCGTCGAGATTCACGACGACCGCGTCGCCAACGCGATCGATCACGCCAACGGCTACACCGAGCTCACGGGGTCGTTGATGGACGTCGAGATGCGGATCGAACACGAGGGCGTCGTCGTCGACACGCGGATGACGATACGGGACGGCTATCCGCTGATGGAACTGGTGGGCGTCGCCGACGAGGACTGAGGGTCGCTCGCGCGTTCGCGACCGTGTTCACAGCCAGCTTCGAAGTCGACCGGTGAGAAGAGCTGAGGCGAGCACGGACGCTCCGGAACACTCAACTCCCGTCGTCGACTGGTTGCATCCTGATGGATCCGTCTCGTGGCGAGCGTGAAGTCGATCCTCACGGAGAGGGGTACGACACCTCGGTGTTCTCACGGGGACTCGACAAGCTCGTGCCGAGTCCCGTCGCGAGGCGGGCGGTCACGATCGACGTGTCGACCGATCGAGATGCGTACGCCGCCGGAGAGCCAATAACGATGACGGTAACGATCAGTAACCGACTCCCAGTGCCGATCGAGGTGCCAATCAGCGACGCCCGTGTCTGGGGGTGGGCAGTAGACGGACTGACAGAGGCGACGGACGAGCGCGTGTACGAACCCGAAGTGGACCGGTCGCTCGCGTTGCGTGCAGGCGAAGACAGGCGACACGAACACACGTGGCACGGCCGGATCCGTCGTGATGCGACCGAGCGCACGACGTACGAGCCTCTCTCACGCGGCACACACGAGCTCTCGGTGTTCCTCGGGACGACGCCTCGAAAGACGGCAACCGTCGAGTTCGTGGTCCAGTGAGACGAACACGGTGGGGTGAGTGGCTGCAGCCAGGGAGTTGCCGCCGGTCAGCGCCGACGGACGACAGAGGCCTGCAGTCAGTCGTCTCCAGTTCTCGCCGGCTCCTCGGTCGAGTCGGCCGTCGTGGCGTGTGTCGAACCGGCCGATTGGTTCGCGTCGCCGGGGGCGGTCGCCGCCTCACGGTGGAGATGACAGTTCACGCGATGGAGGGTAGAGCCGTGCGAGGCATCGAGAACGTACTGCGGCCGCTCCGTCGCACAGATGGACCGATCCTCGAACCGCTCGGTGACGAGTGATTTCGCATCATCCCACTCTCGGTCGGCGATCGACCGGCACGTCTCGTCTATCACGTCGCCGACCCGTCCGGAAGGGCGGCCGTCGGAGAAGTACGTTTCGTTCACCCGCTCGTCCACCTCCCGCACGGGGATTCCACCTCCGCCGTCGGGGTACTCGAAGCTGAACGACCGCCGCTGGACACCCCGACAGAACGCGAGTACCCGCTCCCACTCGTCGTCAGAGAGTTCGTACTCGTCCGGCTGGATGAGCGACGGGCACCGCGTCCGGAAGCGGCACCCAGACGGCGGGTCGATCGGGCTCGGGACGTCGCCTTCGAGCGTGCCGCGAGCGTCACGCGACCGTGGGTCCGGGATCGGAATCGCGTCGAGTAGCGCCTTCGTGTAGGGATGTTTAGGATTCTCGTACAGTTCCTCTTTGTCCGCGAGCTCTGCGATCCGTCCGAGATACATGACGGCGACGCGATCCGCGATGTACCGGACCGCGGAGAGATCGTGTGAGATCACGAGATACGTGAGCCCGAACTCCGCCTGAAGATCACGCATCGTGTTGAGAACCTGCGCCTGAACGCTGACATCCAGAGCAGAGACGGGCTCGTCACAGACGATGAGGTCGGGGTCCGTCGCCATCGCGCGTGCGAGGTTGATACGCTGGCGCTGGCCGCCAGAGAACTCGTGTGGATATCGGTTGTAGTACTCCGGATCCAGTTGCACTCGATCGAGCAGCTCTTTTGCCCGCTCACGCCGCTCGGGTCCGGTGTACATGTCGTGGGCCTGCATCGGCTCTTCGATTATCTGGCCGACTTTCATCCGGGGGTTGAGCGACGACTGTGGGTCCTGAAAGATCATCTGCATGTCACGCCGAAGCGGACGAACCGCCCGTTCGGAGCGCTCCGTGAGGTCGATCCCTTTGAACGACGCACGGCCCGCGGTGGGTTCGATGAGTTGGAGGATCGTCCGGGCGAGTGTGCTCTTCCCGCAGCCGCTCTCACCGACGAGGGCGATCGTCTCTCCTTTCTGGATGTCGAAGCTCACGTCGTCTACCGCCTCGACGGAGTCGGAGCCGAACAGCCCGGCGAGCAGTCCGGAGTCGGACTGGAAGTGTTTGGTGAGGCCCCGTACCTCCAGCAGCGTCTCTCCCATCTCGACGTCATCTATCTGGTCGAGTATGCTCATCGCTCGGCCTCCGTCTCCAGCGGCTCACTCTCCCAGTATCCGACCGACTCGTGTTTGAGGCACGCGGCGCGGTGCGTCTCGTCGTCCGCCTCACCGACCGACGTGGACACCGGTGCGACCTCGCGGCACGGCTCTCGGGCGTCGGGACATCGTGGGTGGAACCGACAGCCGGACGGGGGGTTGCGCGCGCCCGGCATCGTTCCCTCGATCGGTTCGAGGTCTTCGACGGTCCGGTCGGGGCGAGGAATCGAGTTCAACAGCGCCTCGGTGTACGGGTGTTGCGTGTTGTAGAATATCTCGTCGATCGGCCCTTGCTCGACGATCTCACCGAGGTACATCACGTTGACCCGATCGCAGATCTCGGCGACGACACCCATATCGTGTGTGACCCAGATGAAGCTGGTGCCGTATTCGTCCTGCAGGTCGTTGACGAGTTCGAGTATCTGGCCCTCCACGGTGACGTCGAGTGCGGTCGTCGGCTCGTCGGCGATGATCAGATTTGGACGGCAGCCGAGCGCCATCGCGATCAGCACACGCTGACGCATACCACCGGAGAACTCGTGCGGGTAGTCGTCGTACCGGTCCTCCGCTTCGGGGATCCCGACACGTCGGAGCATCTCGATCGCCTCCGCTTTCGCCGCCTTCGAACCGATATCGCGGTTGAGTTCGATGAACTCCGTGACCTGCTCGCCGACGGTGTAGACCGGATTGAGGCTCTCCATCGGATCCTGAAAGATGATCGCGATCTCGCTGCCGCGAATCTGGGTGCGCATCTCTGCCTCGGTGAGCATCTCGTCACGGGGGACCAGCTCCTCGCCGGTGTCCTCGAACCCGACGAGGGTGCGGGAGCCGTACGTCACTTCCCCGCCCACGACCTCACCAGGTTCTTCGATGAGGCGCATGATGCTGGACGTCGTGACGCTCTTTCCGGCACCCGACTCGCCGACGAGCCCGATGATCTCGCCCTGTTTAACGTCGAAGGAAACGCCATCGACGGCGCGAACGATGCCCCGTTCGGTGTAGAACTGTGTTTTGAGGCCGTTGACTTCGAGGATAGTGTCTGACATTGTGAGTAGGCTGGAGGTTACTTGATTCGCGGGTCGAGCGCGTCTTGAAGTCCGTCGCCGAAGAGATTGAACCCCATGATGGTGATGAGGATGGCCATACCGGGCCAGATGCTCATCCAAGGGTTCGAGTGCATGTACTGATGTGAGATCCGCAGCATCTCACCCCAGTCCGGCGTCGGCGGCTGCGCGCCGTACCCGAGGAACGAGAGGCCAGCGACGATGAGGATCGTGACGCCGATTTGGAGCGTCGCCAGCACTAACACCGGCGCGAAGCTGTTCGGGATCACGTGTCGGCGGAGGATATCCCGATCCTTGACACCCGTCGCGCGAGCAGCCTCGACGTAATCCATCTCTCTGACGCTGAGAACCCGGCTCCGTATCAGCCGGGCGAACACCGGGATGAACGCGATACCGACACCGAAGACGGCGTACGTGATGTCCGGGTCGCCGCCACTCACGAACACGGTGAAGACGATGACCAGAACAAGCGGCGGGATGGCGTACAGCGTCTCGACGGCACGCATCAACACGTCGTCGATCCAGCCGCCGTAGTAGCCGGAGACCGCGCCGATTATCGTCCCACCGAGGAGGCCGAGTCCCGTCGCGACGATCCCGACGAAGAACGATATTCGGGTGCCGTAGATGAGCCGCGAGATGTAATCGCGGCCGTTTCGGTCGGTCCCGAGCGGGTGTTCGAGCGATCCCCCCTCGACGAAGAAGGGCGGCATCCGGCGCTCGGTCGTCCCGGGGTCCGGATGCCGCTCTGGGTGATACCACACCGATTCGACGAGCGTAAAGTCGTCGACGCGGCCAAACGAGAGCCGCGAGAGGTTCGCGTCAGCCGTCGTCACGACGGCGATGGTGGCGACGACTGCAATGACGTACAGCCCGAAGCGGGCCGTGGTGTCCTCCATGATTCTCGCGAACGTGTGTCGCCAGCCAACGTTCGCGTCGAACTCGTCGCCACCGACCTCGTCTTCTTGTGTCTGTTGTTCGCCGACGGCCATGTTAGCTCTCCTCCCCGTAGGACACCCGCGGATCGATGTAGGCGTACGAGATGTCCGTGATGATGACGCCGACGACGAACACGAACCCGATCACGACGGTGGTGCCGAGCGTGAGCTGGTAGTCGTGTGTCTGTATCGCTTGGATCAGCAGTCGCCCCATCCCGTTTATCGAGAACACGGTCTCGATGAGAACCGCACCGCCGATGGCACTCGTCAGGTTGAGTCCGATGAGCGTGATGACCGGGAGCTGAGACGGGCGGAACGCGTGTTTTCGGACGATCTTCCGCTCTGAAACCCCGTACGCTCTGGCGAGCTTGACGTACTCCTTCTGTAGCGATTCGATCATCGAGCTTCGTTCGACACGCATGATCGTCGCCATCTGGAGCGTTCCGAGCGCGATCATCGGCAGAATGAGGTGTCTGACCGTCTGATAATACAACTCCAGCTGTGACGACAACCCGTAGTGTGACGGGTCACGCCACGGGTAGACAAGCCGGCCAGAGGGGAGCCACCCGAGTTGGACCGAGAAGAGGATGATCAACATGATCCCGATCCAGAACGACGGGGTCGACACGCCGATCAACGCGATGATCCGTGACACGTGGTCGGACGGCTTGTTTCGCCGCTTGGCCGCGAGAACCCCGAGGGGAACCGCAGTCGCGATCGCGAACGCGAACGCCGACATCATGAGCAACAGCGTGGGCGGAAGCCGGTCGATCATGAGACCGGACACCGGGCGCTCGTAGTACATGCTGAACCCGAGGTCACCCTGAATCAACCCCGGTGGGCTGTCCGTGAATCCTGGAACGCCGACGGCACCGAGCACCGACGAGATCCCGATGTAGTTCAGGAACTGGATGTGTAGTGGTTCGTCGAGTCCGTATCGTGCCTCGATAGCCGCGATGAGTTCGGGGCTGGCCTCCTGCTCGGCGAGCATGAGGTCCACCGGATCACCCGGCATTGCGTTGACGAGCAGAAACGTGATGACGGCGATCCCGAACATGACGGGGATCGACTGCAGCACGCGGTTGATCGTGTATCGAAGTAGTCCCATTCGTTTGTGTTGTCGTTCGTGTCGATGGTGGCCGTAGGTGGGTACAACCAGGATGTCGGTCGTGCTCGTGAAACGGTTCGCTTCGGGGTTACTGGATCGAGACCTCAGGCAGGTCCAGACGCGGCGTCGTCGACGTGCTCGTGTCCGGAAGCACGCCATCGACGCGGCTCTCGTTGATAGCGATCGCGCTCAGCGTGTTCCAGCCGGGGATCCAGACGCACTCCTCGAGGAGCTCCTCCGTCACGTCGATGTAGTTCTGCCGGCGGGTCTCGAAGTCGACAGTTCGCCGCGCTTCTTGGATCTTGTCGTGGAACTCGTCACTCTCGTAGAAGTGCCCTTGGTTGACACCCGCGCTCTCACGGTGAAGCAGGTTCCAGAAGTACGTGTCCGGGTCCGCGCCGCCCGTCCACCCGAGGGTGTACGCGTTGTAGTCGTCCGCGTCACCGGTGTCGTACGTGTTGAGGAACGTGTCCCAGTCGAGCCGTTCGACCGTGCCGCCGTAGCCGAGCTCGTTGAGCCGATCGGCGGCCAGCTCACACCACTGCTGGCGGAGGTCATCCGGCGGGGAGATGAAGTGGAGCTCTTCACCCTCCGCTATCGCGTCGGAGCCGTCGAGTAGGTCCTGGGCGAGGTCGGGGTCGAACTCGTACTCCATCTCGTTCCACTCGTCGACGGGGAAATCCCACTCGTCGGCGATCGTCGGCGCGACCGGGTAGTTGATGTTCTGGCCGGCCTCGCCGATCACGTCGTCGACGAACGCGCCGATGGAGTGGCAGTGTGCGACCGCACGGCGGACATCCGGGTCCGCGGTCGGTCCCTCGTTCGTGTTGAACGCCATGTAGAACACCCCGGTGTCTGGCGTGGACTCGACGCGGATCCCGTCTTCGTTTTCGATCTGCTCCCAGTCCGCCGGTGGAATGCCCTCCATCACGTCGGTCTCCTGTGCGAGTACGCGCGAGACGCGGCCCGCATCGTCCTCCGCGGGCTCCCAGCGGATCGAGGGGACCTGACTCGGCTCGTCCCAGTAGTCGTCCCATCGCGTCACGTCGGCGAACTCCCCGACGACGGCGTCGTCGAACTGATACGGACCGGAACCGATAGGATTCTCCGTGTTGTACGCCTCCGGGTCCTCTTGGCGCGCCTCCGCGTTGACGACGTTTCGCGCTAGTGTCATCTCCGTGAACGCGCCGTACGGGAACTCGAGGTCGAACTGCACCGTGCGCTCGTCTATCGCCTCCGCCGACTCGATCATGTCGACGTCGGGCATGTTGTCCGTCTGTTCTTCGACTGGGGCCAGGAACGTGTGAACGACATCTTCCGCCGTCACTGGCGTGCCGTCGTGGAATCGGGGCTCCTCGCGGAGCGGAACGATGAATCGTTCGCCATCGCGCTCGACCTCCGGTTCGTCTGCCGCAATCTTCGGTTGTGGATCGAGCGACTGCACATCGTACTCGTAGAGCCCGTCGTACACCGTGTGAACGATCTGCTCGGAGTACGCGTCGTTCAGGATGATGGGGTCCCACTCGATCGGGGCAACCTGCTGGGTGATGTTGAGTTGATCGACGGGTCCGTCATCGTCCGTGCCGTCGTCGCCCTCACCGAGTTCGGGGTCGTCCGCACAGCCAGCGAGCAGGAGTGTCGTCGACACCGCCGCCCCGCCAGCTATCGCTTGCCGTCTCGTTATCTCGCGTTGGGCATCGTTATCGCGTAGCATAGAAATGTGGTACGGACGAGGGATATTAACTTTTGTCTATCATGGTTGATACGTTACACCGAACGAAACCGTGTCTCGATGCCACGTCTGACGTACGGACACGAAGGCTCGGTGGTGACGCCAGGGTCACCGAATCGGTCCCGAGTGAGCCGTTGAGTTATCTGTCTGTTGACGCGTTTTAGGAGAAGCGACGGCAACGGTCAGTTCACGTCTCGAACGGTTCCAACCCCCTTGCTCGATCCCTCACGGAAGACGAACCGCTGTCCGTCCTCAATGAGGTACGGTCGGAACTTGAACCGGACGGTGGTCGCTCCGGTGTCGCCGGGCAACAAGCGGCCCTCTGCGGGATCGAACACGGCGGCTTCCGAGAGGGTTTCGAGGTGGATGACCGGTTCGTACCCCGACTGGATTCGAGTTGGGTGGTTGAGCACCATCACCTCGGCCTCGAACTCCCGGACGGGCGTGGGATCGGTGTCGCGGGGGACCAGCGCCATCCCTCGCTCGATCTCGGCCTCGTCCACCCCTTTGAGCGCGATGCCGACGATCCGACCGGCGGTCGCCTTCTCGACCCGGTGGTAGTGCATCTCTATCGACCGGACCTCCACCTCGCGGAACGAGCCGTCGGCCATCGGACCCAACAGGAGTTCGTCGCCCCGTTCGACCGTGCCGGAGTTGACGGTTCCGGAGGCGACCGCGCCGACGCCGGTCACCTTGTAGCTGCGGTCGATGTACATCCGGAACGCCTCCCGTTCTGGTGTCGCCCGTTTCGGGAGCGACTCGAAGAGCCGGTCGAGCGTGTCGAGCCCGGTACCGCCCACCGCGCTGGTTCGGACGAGCGGGACGACACCGTCGCCGACCTCCGACACCGCCACGTCGACGCCGTAACGGTCGACGAGAAGCGGGGTCTGTCCCGCGTCGCGAAGGGTGGACTCTACCTCGCGTTCGACCGCCGCGAGCCGCTCTTCGGAGACAACGTCCGTCTTTGTGATCGCGACGAGCGTGGGGAGTTCTGTCGCGAGCAGGATACCGAGGTGTTCTCGTGTCGTCTCGGTCGGCCCGTCGTCGGCGGCAACCACGAGCAAGCCGTAGTCGAGTTTCTGGCCGACGAGTCCGCGAATCGTCGTCCGGAGCCACGGCTCGTGACCCACGGTGTCGACGAACGAGACGAGCCGGTCTGCCTCTTCGACGATTCGCGCGCGGTCCGACTTCCGGTGAGGATTGTCCATCCGAACGGGGTCATCGCGGCCGTCCGCGAAGCCGTACACCGCGTACGAGAGGTCAGCCGAGAGGCCACGCTCGACCTCGTGCGGCTGTACGTCGAGGAACGAACGAGTACCACCCTGTCCATCGTCTTCACGGCCCGTGACGAGCGTGCCGACGAGCGTCGATTTTCCGTGGTCGACGTGGCCGGCAGTACCGACGACGAGGTGGTCGTCGTCGGTCTCGAACATGCCACCCTCGCGGACGGTGGCCAAGCCGACGAGTCCCTCCGCGTCGCCGTTGCCATCGGCACCAGCGCTCCACGTTTCGACATCCGCGATGTGTGCGTCCGCCTCTTCGGCCAGCAGCGAGAGAACGTCCATCGTCTCGGAGAACGCCTCCGGTGCGATCCCGGCTAGTCCGCCGTCGTCGGTGACGCCAAGCACGTAGGTGGCCTCGCCGTCGCCGGAGAGGACGCGGTGGCGCAACTGTGCGACGAGCGACTCCATCCGACCGTCCGACAGGTGAACCTCGCGGGTGAGTCGCTCCTTGAACTCGATCGCGCCCCCGTCTCGTTCGCCGCGCTCGATGGCCCGCCGTAACGCGGACCGGTCAGCGCTCATATCAGTGTGTAAGCGACAGCCGGGCTTAACGGTTTTCGTGGTAGCACCACACACGGGCCGGATCACGATGAGTCTCGAGTCCAACATAGTCGTCGGGCTCGCCGTGGGCGGCTCAGCCGCCGAGGTGGCACGGCCGCGGAGACCCGTTCTCGGCAGGGTCTAGAACGCCGAGATCGGTTGTGTCATCACGGGCTCTCTGGAACCCGTCTTCGACGCGTCTCTCGCCGCGTCGCTCAAGTGTCTCCGCCGTCAACAGTAGCTATCGTGAGTGATGCCGACTCCCCCCTCTCGGAGGACCGTCCAACCGTCGACCGGCCGCTTCGTGTCGACGCCCCGTTCGAACCCGCCGGCGACCAGCCGACGGCGATCGAGAAGCTGGTCGAGGGGTTCGAGTCGGGCGCGGACAAACAGACGCTCCTCGGCGTGACCGGATCCGGGAAGACGAACACCGTCTCCTGGGTCGCCGAGGAGCTGAACCAGCCCACGCTCGTGTTGGCGCACAACAAGACGCTCGCCGCCCAACTGTACGAGGAGTTTCGCGAGCTCTTCCCGGACAATGCGGTCGAGTACTTCGTCTCCTATTACGACTACTACCAGCCGGAGGCGTACGTCGAGCAAACGGACACGTTCATTGACAAGGAGATGTCGATAAACGAGGAGATCGACCGGCTCCGCCACTCCGCCACCCGGTCGCTTCTCACCCGCGACGACGTGCTCGTCGTCGCCTCTGTCTCGGCGATCTACGGACTCGGCGATCCGGGAAACTACCGCGAGATGGCGCTCCGACTGGAGGTCGGTGAGGAGATCGGTCGCGAGCAGCTGCTCGCGGATTTGGTCGATCTGAACTACGAACGCAACGACGTGGACTTCACACAGGGGACGTTCCGGGTGCGCGGTGACACGGTCGAAATCTATCCGATGTACGGCCGGTACGCGGTCCGTGTCGAGCTGTGGGGTGACGAGGTAGACCGAATGCTGAAGATCGACCCAATGAAAGGCGAGGTCGTCTCCGACGAGCCCGCGGTCATGCTCCACCCCGCCGAGCACTACTCGATCCCCGACGAGAAGCTGGAGCAGGCAATAGCGGAGATTGAGGCGCTGATGGAAAAGCGTGTCCGGTACTTCGAGCGACAGGGCGACCTCGTGGCGGCACAGCGGATCGAGGAACGAACCACCTTCGACATCGAGATGCTCCGAGAGGCAGGCTACTGCTCGGGGATAGAGAACTACTCGGTGCACATGGACGACCGCGAGTCCGGCGACCCGCCGTACACCCTGCTCGATTACTTCCCGGACGATTTTCTCACCGTCATCGACGAGTCACACCAGACGATCCCCCAGATCAGGGGCCAGTACGAGGGCGACAAGTCTCGGAAGGACTCGCTGGTCGAAAACGGGTTCCGGCTGCCGACCGCGTACGACAACCGCCCGCTCACCTTCGAGGAGTTCGAGGAGAAGACGGACCGGACGCTGTACGTCTCCGCGACGCCCAGCGACTACGAGCGCGAGACCTCCGATCAGGTGGTCGAACAGATCGTCCGACCGACCCACCTCGTGGACCCAAGCGTCGAGGTCCGGGAGGCGACCGGCCAGGTCGAGGATCTCTTAGACCGGGTCGACGAACGGATCGAACGCGACGAACGTGTACTCGTCACCACGCTCACGAAGCGGATGGCAGAGGACCTCACGGAGTACTTCGAGGAGGCGGGCGTCGACGTCGCGTACATGCACGACGAGACGGACACCCTCGAACGCCACGAGATTATCCGTGACCTCCGGCTCGGGAACATCGACGTGCTCGTCGGAATCAACCTCCTGCGTGAGGGACTCGACATCCCGGAGGTGAGTCTCGTGGCAATTCTCGACGCGGATCAGGAAGGGTTCCTCCGGTCGACGACGACGCTCGTCCAGACGATGGGACGAGCCGCCCGCAACGTCAACGGCGAGGTCGTGTTGTACGCCGACCAGGTGACAGATTCGATGCAAGCGGCGATCGACGAGACACAGCGGCGCCGCGAGATTCAACTCGAGTACAACGAGGAGCACGGCTACGAGGCGACCACCATCGACAAGCCGGTGGGAGAGACGAACCTCCCGGGGTCGAAGACAGACACCTCCGCGGTCAGCGTCGGCGACGTCGAGAGCGAACAGGAAGCCGAAGAGCGGGTCGCGGCGCTCGAAGAACGGATGAACGAGGCCGCGAGCAATCTCGAGTTCGAGTTGGCGGCTGACATCCGCGACCGGATCGCGGAGCTCCGCCGGGCGTTCGAACTCGACGGCGACGAAGAAGGCGTCCCCGCGCCGATGGTCGACGAGTAGGTCACGGCCCGCCGGGCTTACCGACGCCAGAACGCCGAACGCCGAGCCCGATTATCAGCCACCGATATATGGCCCGGCAGCTTTTATCTATCACCGGCGGAGCAACGGTCATGAATCGTCGGGCGGTCGTCACCGGTGTGTTCGCCGCCGCGACCGCGGGGTGTACCGATCGGATCCACGACGTGGCGGCGTCGACGCCGCGCGACCTCGGGGTTCGCAGCCGCTACCTCCCCGACGATCCGCTCGTCGCCGCTGAGAGCGTTCGGTCACGACCGAAGGACATGATCACGCACGTGGTCTCCGCGCGGTCCGAGCCGGGGGCGACGGCGATGATGCGGCCAGACGCCGCCGAGGCGCGAGCGTTCGCGGAGGCGACGTCGTTCGTCGACGACGGAGGCGAGGCAGTGCTCGTCGTCGCACAGCGCCTGACCGCACCCGGTGTCGACCTCCGGCTTGGATCGGTGAGTCGGGTCGGAACGCACTCGCTCCGGGTCGCCATCGACGAGGTCGGACACCGCCCGGGCGACGACGACCCCACGGTACAGACGCTCCTGATCCGTCTCGCCGACAGCCGCGGGGCGCCCGAACGGGTCGTCGTCTCCGTCGGCGGCGAGCGCGCGGGCGTGACGATCTGAGAAGAAATTTCTATCCCGAGGCGTTCGTCGCACCCATGGGTTTCCCCGCGTCCCGTCGCCTGATCGGCACCGCCCTCGTCGTCGTCTCCGTCGTCGCCCTCTTCGCGGCCGCTCGTCTCTCCCCGACGGTCCCGCAGGCAGTGGGTTCCGACGCAGCCAACGTGCTCTCCCCGTCGCCGTTCTCGCTCGTGCTCACGCCACTGCTGTTGGCTTGCGGAGCGATCCTGTTGGTCGGGGGGATCGCCGGGGTCGCCGGCTCGGAGCCGTCGGCTCGTGTCGCCTTCGGCGCGCCCGCGCTCGGTGCGGCCGGCGCGGTCGCGTTCGGCGCAGGCCTCGCCGATCCGGCAGTGCTGACATCGGGGGTGGTCGGCGTCGAACCTGTCAGAGCGGCGATCGACGGGACCACTGGTGCGATCGCGGCCGGTGCCGTCGTTGGCGGCTCCGTCGCGCCTGTCGTGCGTGCCGCGACGACGGAGGACACCGTCGCCCTGCTCCTCGCGGTCGGGGTGGCGCTCGCGGCGACCGCGACGGCACCGGGGTCGGCGATGACGCTGCTCACGGGAGGCGTCGGCGGCGTCGGCGCAGTTGCCACACTCGTGGCCGTCGACGACGCGTGGCGCCCCTGATCTGCCCGGAGCGCCGCTGTCGGCGATAGAACCAGTCTCCAATGGCGCGTGCGGCGGCGACCGAGGGGACGGTCGCTCTGGTCACCAACACAGGGGGCCGGCTCGTTGGTGTCGTGGCGGGCACGAACGAGGCGGCTGCCCTCGTCGCCAGCGGCGTTGGCGGTGTATCACCGTCGCCGTACTGTGGCGAATCGACGCTGCGTGACGACGCTGACAGCGCGAGACGACGACCGACTGCGTAGGAGGGTCTCAGTTGCCCGGTCGCTCGCTCTCCGCCTCGAGTTCGATGTCTCGGTCGCCCTCGCGCTCGAGGTCGTCCTCCCCAGTAACACCCAGACCCGATCCGAGTCCGTCGGCGTCGACTGCGCCAGCCACGTCGGCGTCACGTCGCTCGTCGGTTCGGAGGTCGTCGTCCGCGACGCTGTCGAGCTGCTCCAGTGACGCCTCGATGTCCTCGAGTCCGAGCAGCTTCTCGGTCTCCTCGTCGAATGCTTTCCCTTCGAGCCCCTCCATCTGTTGGACATCGGAGCCGGAGAGGGCCTTCCCGTAGCGACCGACGAGGCTGGTGAGCTCTTGGGGAAGGACGAACGTGGTGGACTCG
>JARVCL010000072.1:0-13670 GCA_040405695.1 Halorubrum sp.
ACCATGTCGTCGATCCGCTCCGGCCGGAACGTGTCCTCGGAGTCGACGAAGATACAGCCGCCGTCGAGCCCGCCGTTCTCTGTGGACAGTTGGACGTTGACGGCCATCTGGTGGGTCACCTGCGACTTCCCAGAGCCGAACTCACCGTACACCTCGGTGATCGACTGCGTCTCGATCCCGCCGCCGAGCAGATCGTCGACCTCCTCTACCTGCCAGGAGAGCTTCCCGATCTCTTGCCGGCGTTCGAGTACCGTCGCGCCGGTCTCGAACCCGCCGACGTCGGCGGCGTCACGAGCGGCGTTGATGATGTCAGCGGCCGAGGACTCGCCGATGTCGGCCGTGTTCGACATCTCGCCGGGGCTCGCAACGGCGATAGACTGGTAGCTCTCGAATCCGTTGTCGATGAGTTTGTCCGCGGTCGCCGGGCCGACTCCTGGAAGATCCTCGAGTTCGTCTTCTGGCATGTACACTACCCTTGTTCGGCTTCCGGTATAAAGGCTGGTTTACACCTCGGTGAAAGTGAAATCACGTCGGGATATCACTCCGGAGTGGTTCGGCTTCGGAGATACTTGTTTGGGACGGTCGCGACGACCGTGCCGGGGCGGAACTGCACGGTCTCAGAATCCGACCCGGCGAACGTACGACAGCTCGCGGATCTCGACGAGCAGCCCACCGGGGAGGTCGGCGTCGGTGATCACGTACAGTTTGGGGTCGTCGGTAAACTCGGGATCTTCGCTCAGCACCTGGCGGATCGAGACACCGTGGTCCGCGAGGATCCCGGTGACTTCGGCGACGATCCCTGCCTCGTCGGCGGCCGCGACCTCGATCGTGAGCACCGTCAGGTCCAACACCGGAGCCAGATCCATCAGGCTCGGCACCGAAGAGATGTTGGTGAAGATGCGTTTTAGCTCCGGATCGGCCAGTATCGCGTCGGTCGTCGAGTCCACGACGCGACGGTCGACGTCGAGTTCGCGGGCGATCCCCGTGTACGGGATCTCGATCCCGCCGGAGACGACGCGGCCCTCCTCGTTGACCGAGAAGCCGCGCTCTAAGAACAGCCTGATCACCGCCTGCTGGCTCGGGGACCCCTCGAACTTCTCGAGGATCTCGTCGAACATGTGCTACTACCGACCGTCGTCGCGGGGGAGTAAAAAGCGAGGGTGTCGCGACAGCGTCAGTTCGCGATCGCCGGATAGACGCCGCCGAGCACCGCCCCGTATACGACGTGACCGACGAAGCTCTCGACGCCGATGTTCGGCAGTGGTGGTGCGCCGCCAAAGCCGACCGCACCCAGCCAGATGGGCATCACGATCACTGCGAGCGCGACCCACACGAGGAGCCCGTAGCTGGCACCAACTGCGAGACTCGTCCCGGTCGACTCGCTCAGATCTGGCTTTAGACCGGCGAGCGCCGTGAATCCGAGACCGATGACCGCGCCGTGAGACATGTGGATCGCCCAACCGATAGCCCCGGCCGGCCCCTCGATGCCGTACATCGCCGGAATTCCCATCTCCAGTACGCCGGGAGTCATCACCGACATCAGCGCGCCGAAGACGAGCCCCCCGGCCAAGCCGCCGGCGACACCGGCCTGCCAGTCGACGGTCTCGCTCGAGATGTTCGTCGTTGTCGCGGTTTCACTTGCCATAGCGGACCTACTCTCACCGGGCACGATTGAATAGCTACTCCGGTTGTGCGTTGGTAACACGGATCTCACCAACAGCTATATACTAGCATACTCGGTCGAACAGAACTCGCGACAGAAACCGGACCGAGCGAGACCGCTCGTGTCGAATTCGTGCGTCCCAGGCCGGTCGACGGTCCTGTGGGACGGCTCGCTCTTCGCGCTCCCGCCGTCTCACCCGCCGCGCACAGCACCACCGCAACCGAAACGGTCCGTCCACACCCCCCGTTACAGGCCCACACGACGACCGATTCTCCGCTCACCCTGCCGACGTTAGTCGGCGGCGTCGGTGTCGGGGCCACCGCCGTCTCGTCGGGCGAGAACGACCCCGGCGACGAAGAGAACGCCCCCGACGGCGAGCAGTCCGACCGTTACCAGCGTGTCAGAGATCACGACGCCGGCTCCGACCATGCCCGTTGCGACGATGTGAAGGACAGCAGTCTTGTTCACAGCCGCGATACGTGTGGGATCGACAAAACACCGTGGGTGTTCCGTGACGACGGACCGTCTCTCGGCCTCCCCGACCGTGTTCTGTGTCTCGTGACCGCTGCGTTCCGGTCGACGCAGGCCGAGTCACGGGGATTCGGTCGGTGGCGGCACTGCGCTCTGTTCCACGTTCACCGAGGTACCCGACTCCTTTTCAGCGACGACGACCAACCACAGACCGTGTCAGAGTCGTCGCATCTGCGGTTCTTCCCGTACGAGGAGCCGTACCCGAACCAGCGCGAGGCGATGGACCGGGTCGCCAACGCGCTGGACCGGGGTCAGGACGTGCTGTTCGAGGGTGCGCCGGGGACGGGGAAGACGCTCTCGGCGCTCGTTCCCGCGCTCGAACACGCCCGCGAACACGACCGGACGGTCGTCATCACGACGAACGTCCACCAGCAGATGCGGCAGTTCGTGGAGGACGCCCGCGCGATCACCCGTACAGAACCGATCCGAGCGGTCGTATTCAAGGGCAAGTCCGCGATGTGTCACATCGACGTCGACTACCAAGCGTGTCAGACCCTCCGAGACACGACCCGCGAACTCGTCGAGACGGAGGCGGAGGTCGCGGAATTAGCGGCTCGTCAACGTGAACTCCTCGCCGAGAGCCGTGAGGGTGATGCAGGTGCCGCGGCGACCCGCGAGGCGATCATGGACGAACTCGACGAGGTCGAGGCCGAACTCGACGGGTTCGAGGCGACCAACGTGTGTGACCACTACCACAACAACCTCACTCGCGACACCGACGAGTTCTTCGGCTGGCTGTTCGAGGATGTCCGAACCCCCGAAGACGTGTACGAGTACGCCGACGAACGGGAACTGTGTGGGTACGAACTGCTGAAAGAGGGAATGGAGGGCGTCGACTTGGTCGTCTGTAACTACCACCACCTCCTCGATCCGAACATCCGCGAGCAGTTCTTCCGGTGGATCGACCGCGACCCCTCAGACATCGTCACCGTCTTCGACGAGGCGCACAACGTCGAGGACGCTGCCCGCGAACACGCGACGCGCACTCTCACCGAAAACACGCTCGACGCCGCGGTCGAGGAGATCGAAGACAGCGACGACTCTCGAGCTACCGCCGCGGCGAACGTGATCGAGGCGTTCCGTGAGGCGCTCGTCACGACGTACGACGAGGCGCTCGGATTCGGCGCACGTGAGGGGATCGGCGAGAACTGGGAGGACGTCGCGATCGCCAACGACGACCGGCGAGACGACCTCACGCTCTCGTTTCTCGACCGGTACGAAGGACGCGGCATCGACACCGAAACCGAACTCGCCGTCCAGCTCGGGCGGGCGTTCGACGAGGAGTACGAACGTCAGTACCGCGAGGGTGAAACCACGAGTCGCAAGGAGTCTGCGACGCTGCAGGCCGCGCGATTCGTCGCGACGTGGATGGAGGACGGTCCCGCACTCGGACAACATCCCGTCGTCTCCGTCCGTCGTGACGCCGGCACCGACGAAGTGTACGGGCGCGCGGAGCTGTACACCTGTATCCCGCGTTCTGTCACCGCGACACTGTTCGACGAGGTCGCAGCGTCCGTGCTGATGAGCGCGACCCTCCGACCGTTCGACGTCACTGAGGACGTGCTTGGGGTAGAGAACGTCGCGACGCTCGCTTACGGGATGGCGTATCCCGAGGCGAACCGCCGCACGTTCGCGGTCGACACGCCGCCGCTGTTCGCGTCCGAACGGAACGACCCGGAGACGCAGGAGGCGGTCACCGGGCTGTTACGCGACGCGATCCGATTCACGCCGGGAAACACGCTCGCCTTCTTCCCTTCCTACGGGGAAGCGGAGCGATACTACGAGCGACTCGGCGGCGACGCGGGATTCCGCGGGACCGCGAGCGACGGCAGCGGCACGAACGCCGGGTCGCTGTACCTCGATGGCTCCGGCGCAGACGAAGAACAGCTCCGCCGAGCGTTCGTCGCGAGCGAGAACGCGACGCTCTTCACCTCGCTGTGGGGGACACTCGCCGAAGGCGTGAGCTTCGACGACACGGACGCGCGGACCGTCGTCGTCGTCGGCGTCCCCTATCCACACCTCTCGGACCGGATGGAGGCGGTTCAGGAGGCGTACAACCGGGCGTTCGCCGACCGAGACCGCGCTCGCGATCCCGGTTGGGCGTACGCCGTCGAAATCCCGACGATCCGGAAGACTCGACAGGCGCTAGGCCGCGTCGTCCGCGGACCCGACGACTTCGGCGTCCGGATCCTCGCCGATCGCCGATACACGACCGCCGACATGGGAAAGTACTCCGTCCGTGCCGCGTTTCCTCCCGAGGAGCGCGAAGAGCTCCTCGACGTCGACCCAGAGAAGCTGAAGTTCGCGATGTTGAACTTCTACGGTGACCACGACGCGTACGATGGCGCGCCGCCGGAGCCGTGACACAGGCGTCCGTTTTCGCTCGTCTCCGAGCGTCAGCTCCCGGAATCGTCCCGTTACAGCCGCTGTACCGACTTCGTCACGTAGGTCGTGTCGAAAGCAAGAGCACGATCCCACCGACCACGACGCCGAGGAGCACGGTGACGACGACGTGGACGACGGTCATCGCGGCGATCACCCGGGGCTCCTCGACGTCGTAGCTCCAGCGAAACATGCCGGCGTCGAGCGCGAGTGCGACCGGGATCGTCACTGCGGTGGGCACCGCAAACGCCCCGCCGACCACGCCGACGACGGCCGGGAGCGGGCCGACGTACAGCGCGCGTCGTGGGTCGACCCCGCCGAGGACGTTACGGGCGGCGAGGTGTGCGGTGAGCGACAGGAACAGCGCGAACAGGACGGTGGTTCCCAACACCGCGACCGGCGTCACCGTCTGTGCGGGCACAACAGACATGTCGTTCCTTACGTAGTGAAATATCAAAGACCCGGCGGGATCGATCCGGGTCGCAGCCCCCGAGCATACCGACCGCTCGCGGCGAGGCCCCGACCGGCGTTCGGGGTCTCAGTCAGGCGAGGAGGCCGAGTCCGTCGAGCTCCTCGACGATGACGTCGACCGCTTTCCGGGCGTCGTCGGGATCGGTCCCGCCCGTGATCACGAGCTTCCCGCTGCCGAACAGCAGCGCGACGACGTCGGGGTCATCGATCCGGTAGACGAGTCCCGGGAACTGTTCGGGTTCGTACTCGATGTGTTCTAAGCCGAGCCCGATGGCGATCGCGTTGAGGTTGAGGCTCTCGCCGAGATCCGCCGACGTGACGATGTTCTGGACGGTGATCTCGGGGTCGTCGTCGACCTGAATCCGGAGCGCGCGGAGCTTCTCGAAGACGATCCCCAGGCTCTCGTGGACGGCATCCGTCGAGTTCGCACCGGTGCAGACGATCTTCCCGGAGCGGAAGATCAGCGCTGCGGACTTCGGGTCCGTCGTCCGATAGACGAGTCCCGGGAACTGCTCGGGGTCGTAATCCGCGCCTTCGAGGTCCATCGCCACGCTCTGGAGGTCGAGCTCCTGCCCGATCCCGGTCGAGGCAACGACGTTCTCTATCGAGATCGTGTCCTTCGGGTCGGCCATCACTAACTGAACACAGGTTTTAAATCTTTAAAAAGGTTGGCGGGTTGCCGCCGCCGACATCGCCGCTCATCGCTTCGCGCAGACGGTCCCGAGCGTTTCAGAGCCTCCCGGCTTACCCGTCTCGTGTCGATCCGGCCGTGTGCCGCGTGTCCGCCCGGTTCGTTGCGCCGTCGCGGATCCGCTACCCTCATGCGGCGGGCGGCCGGAGAGTCACCCGTGTACTGGCTCGAACTCGCGGGCGAGGCCGACGCGTTCGCCGCGGCCGAGGCGGCGACCGCCGCGACGCCCGTCGAACTCCTCGCACCCGGGGTTGCAAGCGCCCGGAGCGCTGGCGATGGCGTCGATCGACTCGCGTACACCCGGGCGGTCCACGAGGCGATCGCCCGAACGGACAGCGACGTCGCGAGCGCGGTCGCGGCACTGCAGGCGGCACCGATCGACCGAACGGGAAGCGTGGCGGTCCGCGCTCGCAACGTGCGAAACACGGCAGCGGTTTCCACGTCCGAGGCCGAACACGCGCTCGGCGCCGTCCTCGTTGCCCGTGGGTTCGACGTCGACCTCGACGCGCCCGACCACGTCCTCCGCGCTCTGTTTGCCGAAGGCTCTCGGCCGACCCACGGCGCAGTCGACGGCGCAGACGGCGAGACGGTCTCGGTGTGCGCGCTCGGCTGGGTCGACCGCGAACCGCCGCGCGCGTTCGCCCCGAAGCCGACCGATCGCCCGTTCTTCCAGCCGGGAAGCATGTCGCCCGCCGACGCCCGAGCGTACGTCAACCTCGCGGGCGCCGCTCCCAGCCACACGCTGCTCGACCCGATGTGTGGAACCGGTGGACTCCCCTTGGAGGTCGGCCTGACCGGTGGTGAGGTCGTCGCGTGTGACGCGCAGTCCAAGATGGTCCGCGGGACCCGCGAGAACCTCCAGGCGTCCCTCCCGGACTCGCCGTCGAACTGGCACGTCGCCCGCGGCGACGCGACGGCCCTCCCCCTCGAAGACGACGCTGTCGATGGGGTCGTCTTCGACGCCCCGTACGGCCGTCAGTCGAAGGTTGCCAGACACGAACTGGCCGACCTCGTCGGCGGCGCGCTCTCCGAGGCTGTGCGAGTCGCCCCGCGGGCGGTGCTTGTCGCCGACCGCGACTGGCGCGGCCCGGCCCGCGAGGCCGGCTGGCGGGTCGACGCTGCCTTCGAACGCCGGGTCCATCGCTCGCTCACTCGTCACGTGCTCGTGTTGACACGTCCGCCGACCCACGCTGACGACGATCCACAGGCCTGACTTCCTCCCACGACTGAAGTCGTGGGCTTTCTCCTCGGACCACTGTAACCGTTCGGCGAGAGCGTCCTGGTACTGAAGCGCTTTCCCGCCCAATCCGGTGTCTCGGAGCCGAAACCGCTCATCTTCACTTCCGCCGAGGATGCGGGCAACGGTTAAGTGGACGGCGCGAGGTGGTTCTCGCATGCCTGGGGACGCCGACGACGACATGCTCTCGTGGGACGAGTCGGTGTTCCGTGACGAGTCGGTGTTCGAGATCGATTACGTTCCCGAGACGTTCCGCCACCGCGAGAGCCAACTGGAGAGTCTGAAGTACGCGCTCCGCCCGGCAGTTCGCGGGTCCCGACCGCTCAACACCGTCGTTCGCGGCCCACCGGGGACGGGCAAGACCACCGCGGTCCAGAAGCTCTTCTCAGAGTTGCGTGCGCGTACCGAGGTCCGAACCGTCCACGTGAACTGTCAGGTCGACTCCACCCGCTACGCCGTCTTCTCCCGCCTATTCGAGGGGATATTCGAGTACGAGCCCCCCTCCTCGGGGATTTCGTTCAAGAAGCTGTTCGGACAGATCACCGACCGACTCGTCGAGGAGGACGAGGTGCTCGTGGTCGCGTTGGACGACGTGAACTATCTCTTCTACGAGAACGAGGCGTCCGACTCGCTGTACTCACTCTTGCGTGCACACGAGGCACATTCCGGGGCGAAAATTGGCGTGATCGTCGTCTCCTCTGACCTCTCACTCGACGTCATCGACGACCTCGACACCCGCGTCCAGTCGGTGTTCCGGCCCGAGGAAGTGTACTTCCCGGTGTACGGCGCGACGGAGAGTTACGACATCCTACACGAGCGCGCTACACGCGGCTTCCACGACGACGTGATCGGTGACGCCGAAGTGGAGTACGTCGCCGACCTGACCGCCGAGAGCGGCGACCTTCGCGTCGGAATCGACCTGCTCCGCCGGGCCGGGTTGAACGCCGAGATGCGCGCCTCGAAAACGATCACCACCGAAGACGTCGACGCCGCCTACGAGAAGTCCAAACACGTCCACCTCTCGCGGTCGCTCCGGGGCCTCTCGGACTCCGAGCGCGACCTCGTCCGCGTCCTCGCCCAACACGACGGCGAGCGTGCGGGCCCGGTGTACGACGCGTTCAACGACGCGACCGGCCTCGGCTACACCCGGTACTCGGAGATAATCAACAAGCTCGATCAGCTCGGTGTCATCGACGCGGAGTACGCCGACGTGGAGGGCCGCGGCCGGTCCCGGAAGCTCTCGCTCGCGTACGATGCGGAGGCCGTCTTAGACCGGCTGGAGTGAGGCCGTCGCCGACGCCTTTTCAACGGACCCGCGCCCACTCGATTCCATGAAGACGAGCGGTGGAAGCGACGTGGCGAAGCGGCACGCCGGCGAGTCGGCGGCCGAAACGGTGACCGACGGCGACGTGGTCGGTCTTGGAACCGGGTCGACAGCGGCACACGCGATCACTCGGCTCGGCGACCGGGTCGACGCCGGGCTCGACGTTCGCGGCGTCCCCACGTCGTTCGACAGCCGTGAGCGCGCGCTCGCTGCCGGAATTCCCCTCGCCGACCTCGACGAGGTGGTCGGTCTAGACGCCCCCGGAATCGACGTCGCCATCGACGGGGCGGACCGTGTCGCTGGCGGCGACCTGATAAAGGGAGGCGGCGCGGCACACGCCCGCGAGAAGCTCGTCGATGCGGCCGCAGATCGGTTTCTCGTCGTCGTCGACCGCTCGAAGGTGACGGACGTCCTCGACCGACCCGTGCCGGTCGAGGTCCTTCCGACCGCCCGGAGCGTCGTTGCGGCGGCAGTGCGCGACGCGGACGGAGAGCCGACGCTCCGTCGAGCCGAGCGGAAAGACGGCCCAGTGATCACCGACAACGGCAACCTGGTGCTCGACTGTGCGTTCGACACGATCGCCGATCCGGGATCGCTGGCGACGACACTCGCCTCGACGCCCGGCGTCGTTGAGCACGGTCTGTTCGTCGGACTTGCCGACGAGCTTCACGTCGGAACCACGGACGGCGTCGACGTGGACCGGGTAGGGTGACCCACCACCCAGCCGTGCTGCTCGGGCGACGGCCACCGAGCGGCCGCTACTGGTCGACTGCGTCCGAAAAAACCGGCAGGATTGAGCGCCTTACAGGTCGCGGGGCTGGACCGTCTTCCGGTCGTTAGCCTCGGCGCGGCGTGCGGCGTCTTCGAGCAGCTCGTCCACTTCCTCGTCCAGCGCGTCGTAGAAGTCCGAAGCGACGTTCTTGTCGTCCAGCGCTTCCTTGACTGCCGCTTTGACAATAAGGTCTGCCATGCACCCGTTGGTATCCCGCGATAGTTAATAAGAGTTCCTGAATTCGCCCGCGAGGGACGCCGTGCAGGCGGTTCACGGCGGTTTTATCTCGTTAGGGTATTTAACTCTTGTGTCGAACAGCGCCGAACCGAGTGTTCGCCGGGGCGGATCGACGGCTACGAATCCCTGCGGCCCGGAAGAGCGGGTATGCGCGATGGGCAACCAGACGCACGCGACACGCTCGAATCGCTCGCGGCCGGCGAGATCGATGTCGAGGAGGCGGAATCACGGCTGTCGGGGTACGTGACCACGGCGGCCGGCCGCTTCGACTCGGATCGCGAACGCCGGCGTGGGATCCCAGAGGCCGTTCTCGCGGAGGGGAAACGGCCCGCAGAGGTCGCGGCGCTGGCGACGACCGCTCTCGAAACGACCGGCCGCGCGCTCGTGACGCGCACGACTCCCGATCACGCGGCGGCCGTCACCGAGGCGATCGCCGACGCGGCCCCCGACACACGCGTCGACGTCGACGAGACGACCCGTACTGTCGTCGCACACGCCGCCGGGTACGAGCCCCCTTCGATCGACGCCACCGTCACAGTGGTCGCCGCCGGCACCGCGGACGCGCCGGTCGCCGGCGAGGCTGCCCTCGTCGCCAGTGAGGTGGGTGCGACCGTCGACCGGATCGCCGACGTGGGGGTAGCGAACCTCGACCGCCTGCTCGATCAACTCGACCGGATCCGTGCGGCCGATATCGTCGTCGTCGCGGCCGGCCGCGAGGGAGCCCTTCCGACCGTCGTCGCGGGACTCGTCGCCGCGCCCGTGATCGCGGTGCCCGTGTCGACGGGGTACGGTGAAGGAGGCGCGGGGTCAGCGGCGCTCTCCGGGGCGCTACAGTCGTGTACCGTTCTCACGACCGTGAACGTCGACGCCGGCTTCGTCGCCGGCGCACAGGCCGGGTTGATCGCCCGCGCCATCGACGGACGGTGAGCGGCGTGACCGATCACTTCGTCTACGTGATCGAGTGTGCGGACGGCTCGTTTTACACCGGATACACCACCGATGTCGAGCGCCGGGTCGCCGAACACGACGCCGGGGAGGGAGCGAAATACACCCGTGGACGGACACCCGTCACCCTCCGACACGTGGAGTCGTTCGACTCCCGCTCGGCCGCGATGTCTCGTGAACACGCGATCAAGTCCCTGACTCGAGACGAAAAGGAACGATTGGTCGACGCCGACGCCGAACCTGGCCCCGCTGACGCGGAGTGACCCGGCGGCCGGCTCACTCCACCAGCCGTTCGATCTCTGTGACGAGGATGCCGCTCGCGCCGACCGTCTTCAGCTCCGTGATCGTCGCGAACACGTCGTGCTCCTCGACGACGGCGTGGACCGCCACCATTCCGTTCCCGTTCTCGTCGGCTTCGACGTTCATCACGGTCGGTCCGCCGAGTCCCGGGATCACCTCTTTCACCTCGTCGAGCCGCGCTTTCGGGGCGTTCATCATGAGGTATCGGCGGCCGTCAGCAGCGAGCACCGACTCGAACGCCGTCCGGACCTGTTCGACCTTGGCGTCGTCGACGACGTCGGGGTGTGCAAACAGCCGGACAGACGAGGCGAGCACCTCGTCGATCACGGCGAGACGGTTCACCTGCAGCGTCGTCCCCGTCGACGTGATGTCGACGATTGCGTCGGCCATGTCGACGTGAGGGGTGAGTTCGGTCGCGCCGGTGACGGTAACCACGTCGGCGTCGACGCCGACTCGAGCGAGATACTCCTCTGTGATCCTCGGGAACTCGGTCGCGACCGTTCTGCCGGTCAGATCTTCGACGTTCTCGATGTCGCCGTCCTCCGGCGCGGCGAGCACGAGCCGACAGGAGCCGTACTGTAGATCCAGCAGGTCGACGAGGTCGTCGTCGCCGACGGCGGCTCCTGACTCGGCGACACCACCCGACTCGGCGGCCTGATCGAGCCCCGTTATGCCGAGGTCGGCCGCGCCGTCCCGGACGTACTCGGGGATGTCCGCTGCCCGTGCAAAGAGCACGGACACGTCGGCGTCGACGGTGTCGGCATACAACTGCCGGTCGGCGGTCTCCTCGACGTGTAACCCTGCGCGTTCTAACAGTGACAGCGTCGGCTCGTGTAGGCGGCCCTTGTTGGGGACGGCGATGCGCATATCGACGACTCGCAGGGGGACGGGGAAACGTTTTCGTCCCGGTCGCGCGATCGACACACCCTTTTTATTGCCACGCGCGTACAGCCGATAGTGACCGTCACGAGCCTCCACGATCCGAGTCACCGCGAGGCGCTGTGGGAGCTGGAGGCGGCGTTCGACCGTGGTGACCTCATCAGCGTGTTCGGACGCTGTACCGTCTCCTACGAGGGCCGAGCCGCTTCGGATCTGGCGGGTGGCGACCGTCTGTTGTTGTTGAAACCCGACGGCGCAGCCCTCGTCCACACCGACGAGGGTCGAACCCCGGTCAACTGGCAGCCGCCGGGGTCTGAACACCGCGCTGCGGTCCGAGCGGGGCGGCTCCGCGTCACCGCTGTCCGCGAGAATCCGGACGAGACCCTGACCGTTCGGTTCTCGAACGTCCACCAGCTGTCGTCCATGCCCGTCACCGGCGGGCGCGATCTCGACCTCCACGGCAGTGAGGAGGACCTCAGAACGCGGGTTCTCGAACGTCCCGACCTGATCGAAGGGGGGTTCGAGCCGAGAGAGACGGAGCGACCGTCGAGCGCCGGGCCGATGGACATCTTCGGGGTCGACGCGGAGGGAACCCCCGTCGTCGTCGAAGTAAAACGCCGACGGGTCGGCCCCGACGCGGTCGGACAGCTGGCCAGATACGTGCGAGCGCTCCGGGAAGAACTCGGGCTGTACTCGCCGGACGACGGGCCTACCACGGACGCCAGCGCCGAGGCGACACCCGCTTCGGCTGCTCCCGTCTCACGCGTTCGCGGCATCCTCGTCGCTCCCTCGATAACGGATCGCGCGGCCGAGCGGCTCGCGGACCGCGGGTTCGAACACGTCGCGCTCGACCCGAGCACAGAAGACGCGGACGCGTGAGCCGGGGAGTACGGGCGCGCACACGACACGAACTGGAGCACACGACGCGGCGACTGCGGTGTGCGACCGGTCTCTCTCTCCCGGCTCCGCCGCGGTATCGACGGGTTTATTGACGCAGCGGCGGCTACATCGGACAAGTAATCATGTCCGATAAACCCGCCTCCATGTACCGGGAGATCGACAAACCGTCGTACACCCGGCGAGAGTACATCACCGGGATCCCCGGCTCGAAGATCGCACAGCACAATATGGGCGACCTCTCTGCGGAGCCGGACGACTACCCCGTCGAAATCAGCCTCCGCGTCGAAGAGGAGCTCCAGATCCGTCACGGCTCGTTAGAGAGTGCGCGCCTGTCGGCGAACCGCCACCTGATCAAAGAGCTCGGCGAGGGCAACTACAAGATGACCCTCCGTAAATTCCCGCATCAGGTCATCCGTGAGAACAAGCAGGCGACCGGCGCAGGCGCGGACCGCGTCTCCGACGGAATGCGCCAGGCGTTCGGCAAGCCCGTCGGCACCGCCGCCCGCCTCAACGCGGACGACATCGTCTTCACGGCGTACTGCGACGTGGAACAGGCCCCCGTCGTGAAAGAGGCGTTCCGTCGCGCGTACAACAAGCTCTCTCCGCCGTGCCGTATCACGGTCGAACGCGGCGAGAAGCTGCTCGTTTCGTAAATCGACGCCAGCGGTACTGACCCGACCCGGATTTTCCACCGGCACCGTGACGTGAGCGACGCACGTCTTCATCTCCCCGCACGAGATTTATCCCTCTCCTCGGCGAACGGGAGTCGAGATGCTCGAAGGAGTCGTTGACGCCGCCTTCGCAGTGCTTCTGTACGTCGGGCTCCCCGCGCTGTTCGTCTTCTTCGTGCTGAAGGGCGCACTCGTCGGCAAGCCGCTGCCGACGACCGTCTTTCTCCCGGGATACGTCCTTGCGATCGGTGCCGACCGGCGGGAGATCGCCGTCATTTTGGCGACGACGACGTCTGGATACGTCTTCGGACAGTTGATTGTCTACTCGGCCGCCCGCCAGGGCGGTCGGGAGCGGATCGAGGCAGCGCCGAGGGTGCGGATCTCGTCCGAGCGTCTCGACCAGGTCGAGCGGTACTTCGACCGCTACGGCGGGCTCGGCGTGTTCGTCACCAACTTCGTTCCGTACCTTCGCGGGCTCATCTTCATCCCCGCCGGGATCGCGAAGTACCCGGTGGGGCGGCTGGTGGTGTACGCGTTCACCTCGACGCTACTCTACCACGCGGCCGTCGTGGCGGTCGCCGTCGGCGCGGTTCGGACGGTGTTTTGAGACGCCGAGCCGAACTCCTGAAATAGCTCCCTCGCGTATCGGCTCTCAGTGTCACAGCAG
>JARVCL010000073.1:0-13370 GCA_040405695.1 Halorubrum sp.
CGTCTCCGGCCGGTATCGCGGTCTCTATCTGCTGGTCGAGGTCTCCGCCAGGGTCCTCTCTGGATATCTCGAATCCCGACTCTTCCTCGTAGGCGGCGATCGCCGCCGTCATGTCCTCGTCTTCGGCGTCCTGGAGGTCGGTCCACATCGTCGGACCGCTGACTCCGTCGTCGCCGTCGCCCGCGCAGCCCGCTAGGGCCGCGACCGCTGCCGATCCGCCCATCGCCTTGAGTAACGTCCGTCGCGTCTCGTTCATAGGTTGTAACAAACGAAGAATTACATCTTCATAGATTTAGTTCTTGGGATCGATCGTGACACATATATCTACGATGAGATTATTCCTCACAGTTCGGGCACATGCCGAAGGACTAATACGTCGGGGCCCGAGGATTCAGGAAAATGTCGGAAGTCACGCTCGACGCCCTCAGAAAGGAGTTCGACAGGGGAACCGTCGTCGCCGTCGACGATATCGATCTGACGATCGAGGACGGCGAGTTCGTCACCGTCGTCGGCCCGTCCGGCTGTGGGAAGACGACGACCCTGCGGATGGTCGCGGGTCTCGAGGAACCCACTTCGGGACGTATCCGCTTCGACGACGAAGACGTGACCGACATCCACGCGAAGAACCGGCCCGTAGCGATGGTGTTCCAAAACTACGCGCTGTACCCACACAAGACCGTCCGGGAGAACATGGCGTTCGGGCTCAAGATGAGCACGGACATGACCACAGAGGAACGTCACGAGCGAGTCCGCGAGATGGCCGAGATGATGGGAATCGGAGAACTGCTCGACGACAAGCCCGACGAGCTCTCCGGCGGGCAGAAACAGCGCGTCGCGCTCGGTCGAGCCATCGCCCGCGAACCCGAGGTGTTCTTGTTCGACGAACCGCTGTCGAACCTCGACGCCAAGCTCCGGACGGAGATGCGCGCGGAGATTCAGAAGCTCCAGAAGGAGTTCGGCGTCACGGCGATGTACGTCACCCACGATCAGGAGGAAGCGATGACGATGGGTGACCGGCTCGCCATTCTCAACGACGGCAAACTCCAACAGGTCGGCAAACCGACCGAGGTGTACGAGAACCCCGTCAACCGATTCGTCGCCGGCTTCATCGGATCTCCATCGATGAATTTCATCGAGGTCGACGTCGACACCGCCGGCTCCGCGACGACGCTCGTCAACCAGGCGGCTGGGTTCGAACTCACGCTCAGCGACGAGTACCTCCGCGGTCACGACCTCCGCGACTCACGATACACCCTCGGGATCCGTCCAGAGAACATCACCGTGATAGAAGAGCCCGACGGGAGCGAACTCGTCACCACGACGGTCGAAGTCGTCGAACCCATCGGGTCGGACAACTACGTCCACCTGACGCTCACCGACGACTTCCTCGCCCGGTCGCGTCCGGAGATCAAACCGGAACCCGACCAGACGGTCGGCATCACCTTCGACGAGTCCGACCTCCATCTGTTCGATCCACAAACTGGCGAGGACGTGTTCTTGCGGACCGCCGAACCGGAAACCGTGACGCCGTAGGCGACCTGACGCACAACGCCGCTTACACACGCCACGTTTCCTGCGTGTAGCACATCTCCCAGAACCGATGCTCGAGACGAGCACTCGTGATGAACGCCTCTCGCATGGCCTCGTGCTCGCGCGGATAGCGTTCGGCCATTCGGTCGACGAATCCCGTCATCCACCTCACTGACTCGACGAACTCCTCGCCCGTGTACTTCTCTATGAACGGAGTGTACCGGTGGTCGCCGTCTGAGCGTTCGGCCGCGTGCTCGGCGATATCCAGATATCCGCGTCCACACGGATAGATCGCGGCGGCGATCTCGGCGATCGACCCCTCGTATGCGGTCCGGAGGAGGAAGTTCGTGTACGCGACACAGGTGGGCGCTTTCTGCGTGGTTTCGAGTTCCTGTGGCGTGATGTCGTAGCGGCCGGCGAACGCTCTGTGGAGATCCATCTCGTGGTCGAGCACGGTGTGTGCGACACCCATGAGGTGGGTCATGTCCGCTTCCGTGTCGGCTTTCACGCTGGCGACAGCGAACACTCGCGCGTAATCCAGCAGGTACCGATAATCCTGTCTCACCCAGTGTTCGAACGCCTCGTCGTCGAGTGTTCCTGCCGCGAGTTCCGTGACGAAGGGGTGAGTCTGCTGTGCGTCCCAGATCGCCGCGCCGTCCTCGAGTAGCTGCTCGCTGAACCCCATGGGTGTTCGTGTGTCCCCACGAATATATAATTTAGTGGTACAACTAATGAATATACACGCCGGTAACACAGTGCGGACGCGACCGTGGGTTCGTCTCTCGACGGGCCGCCTGCGATCGCTACCGACCCGCCCCCGCAGTAGTCACCGATCTGGTGTGTCCGAGGCACTCATCCGAACGCGAGGGACGGGTTGAAGTGCGCGCTCGCCGGAGTACGGAACAGCTATGGAGCCGCCCGAGATCGAACGGTTGGACGAGCGGACGATCCAGCGGATCGCGGCGGGGGAGGTCGTCGAGCGGCCGGCCAGTGTCGTCAAAGAACTGGTCGAAAACAGCCTCGACGCGGGAGCGAGCCGGGTCGCGGTGAGCGTCGAGGCCGGCGGGACAGAGGGGATCCGCGTCCGCGACGACGGGGTCGGTATTCCGGCGGACCAACTGGAGGCTGCGGTCGCCGAGCACGCCACGTCGAAGATCGGTGATATCGAGGATCTCGACGCTGGCGTTGCGACGCTCGGCTTCCGTGGTGAAGCGTTGTACACGGTCGCCGGCGTTTCTCGGCTCACGGTTCGGTCGAAGCCGCCGGATGCGGACGCCGGCGCCGAAATCACCGTCGAAGGTGGGTCGGTTGGGGATGTCCGGCCCGCGGGGTGTCCGACTGGCACTGTCGTCGAGGTCGATGACCTGTTCTACAACACGCCCGCCCGCAAGAAGTTCCTCAAGCAGGTGACGACTGAGTTCGACCACGTCAACACGGTCGTGACGAGTTATGCGCTCGCGAATCCCGATGTCGCCGTCTCGCTCGAACACGACGGCAGGGAAACGTTCGCTACGGAGGGGAACGGTGACCTTCGATCGGCCGTGTTGGCCGTCTACGGCCGGGAAGTCGCCGAGTCGATGGTCGACGTCGACTGGACGGGCGACGAGGCGACACCCGTCGGCCGGGTGACCGGACTCGTCTCACACCCGGAGACGACTCGGGCGGGTCGAGAGTACCTCGGCACCTACGTCAACGGTCGGTACGTCACCGCGGGTTCGCTTCGGGAGGCGGTCCTCGACGCCTACGGCGGCCAACTTGCCCCCGATCGGTACCCGTTCGCCGTTCTCTTCGTCGAGCTTCCCCCAAACGACGTCGACGTCAACGTCCACCCGCGTAAGCTGGAGGTGCGCTTCGACGAGGAGGCTGGCGTCAGAGCGGCGGTCACAGACGCGGTCGAATCGGCGTTGCTCGACCACGGGCTGATTCGGTCCACTGCACCGCGCGGCCGGTCTGCGCCCGACGAGGTCGTCGTCGACCCGGAATCACCCGATACCGAGGCGGTCGGCGGTGCGGGGGCCGGTGGCGCACCGAGTGCACAGCCACCGTCGAGCCGGTCGCCGACAGATCGTTCGAGTGAGGCGGATGCGACCGACACGGGCGGGACTGCCGGCGCGGACGAGAGCGTTGACGATGCCGGCACGACCGACGCGAACGACACGGCTGACACAGCGAGCCCAGCCGACGCGAACAGCACGCCCGATGCGGAGGCACCGGCCGGCCAGCACGTCACCGACACGGACTCCGACAGTAGAGGGGTGTCCGGAGAGTCCCGTCGAACCGCGACGGAACTCGATCCGGACGACGAAAACGCGTGGGCCGTCGACGGGCTCGGCGGGGGGGACGCCGGCGGTGACGGCACCGACTCAGCGGGCACTGGCGGAGACGACTCGTCATCGGTGAGCCCGTCGGTGCCAGACTCGTCACCAGCGGGCACAGCGCGGACCGACTCGACCGGTCCCGAAGTGAGTGACACCACGGGTGACGCGGCCGACCGTCCCTCGCCTCGACGCCGGCAGTCGGCGACGGCAGACACTGGGCCGGCTGCCGATCGGTCGGTTGACGACGACCACGACGCGGCGCACTCGGAAACCTCTCAGTCGACTCCGACTCGGTCGGACGGCCGTCCCACGGGACCGACGAGCCAGCGAACACTCGACGGCAACGAGACGACCGACGAGCGGACGTACGACGCGCTTCCGCGACTCCGAGTGCTCGGACAGCTCCACGAGACCTACGTGATCGCAGAAGCGCCCGACGGACTCGTGTTGATCGACCAGCACGCTGCGGACGAGCGGGTGAACTACGAGCGGTTGCAGCGCGAGTTCGCCGATGGGATGCCCGCACAGGCGCTCGCACAGCCGGTCACGATCGAACTGACCGCCCGGGAGGCGGCGCTGTTCGGCGAGTTCACCGACGAACTCGCCGAGGTCGGATTCCGCGCGAAGCGGGCAGGCGACCGCGATGTCGTCATCGAGGCGGTTCCAGCAGTGTTCGACGCTACGCTCGATCCCGAACTCCTTCGTGACGCGCTCTCGTCGTTCGTCTCCGACGCGACAGGCAGGTCTCACTCTGGAGGCGGATCCGACGACGAGACGGCGGCGCGTAACGACGACCGGAGAGCGGACGGCGTCGAGGCGGGTCCCGTGACCGATGTCGTCGACGACCTGCTGGCGGATCTCGCGTGTTACCCCTCGGTGACCGGTAACACCTCACTGACTGCGGGTAGCGTGATCGATCTTCTCGACCGCCTTGACGACTGTACGAATCCGTACGCCTGCCCGCATGGACGTCCGGTGATAATCCAGATCGACCACGACGAGATCGGGTCGCGGTTCGAACGCGACTACCCTGGTCACGGGGAACGCCGCCGGGAATGACGCCGCGCGGCTCGCGCCGCAACTCCTCGTCAGTCCGCGTGTCTCTCGAGATTATCAAAACGGATATTTTATGGAAGGCGTTTAACAGTCCGGCAGTCTCAGTGAGCGTATGCAGGTTAGAGCGGTTCAGGACAGCTACGGAATAAAACTCGCACTCGGATATCTTGCCACGGGGGGGTTCATCGTCGCCGTCGGACTGACGACCGGCGACGTGAACGCGACAATCGTGGCGGTCGTCGCGGGGCTGTTGACGCTCGGCTCGATCAACGCGGCCGAGACGCTCGCCAGCGTCGTCGAGATCGGGACACAGACCGAGCGCATCGCCCAGGGTGAGATAGACAACGAGGTCAGATCGACACGAACAGACGAGTTCGGACAGCTCGCGGGATCGATCGAGGAGATGCGTTCCTCACTTCAACAGCAGCTGGCCGAGATGGAAGCCGCCCAAGACGAGCTCGAAGCCGCCCGGGCCGAAGCGACAGAGATGGCCGACCGCTACCGTCGGACCGCAGAGCGATACGGCGACGTGATGGAGCGTGCGGCCACCGGTGATCTCACGCAACGCGTCGATGTCAGCGACGAAGACGAGGCGCTCACGACCGTCGGCAACTCGTTTAACCGCATGATGGACGACCTCGAATCGACCGTCCGGACGGTGACGGAGGCGGCCGACCGGATCGAAACTGACGCCGGTGAAATGGCCGAGATGAGCAGCGAGGTCGAACAGCGTGTCGCCGGCGCTGCCGGGAGTGCATCTACCATCCGGTCACAGGCGGAAGAACAGCGGGAGGAACTAGCGTCGATCGCCGCCGACGTCGAGGATGTCAGCGCGTCCGCCGAGGAGATCGCCGCCACCGTCGACGACCTCTCCGCAAGGAGCGACGAGGTCGCGACGGCCAGCAGCGACGCGCGTGAGTCCTCTCAATCCGCGTTAGAGGAGATGGCTCAGGTGGAGGCCGAGGCGGAGCAAGCCGTCGAGCGAGTCGAACGCTTAGAAGACGGAATGGAGGAGATTACCGAAATTGTCGACATCATCGGTGAGATCGCCGAACAGACCAACATGCTGGCGCTGAACGCTTCGATCGAGGCCGCAAGAGCCGGCGGAGACATGAACGGTGACGGATTTAGCGTCGTCGCAGACGAGGTGAAAAGCCTCGCGGAGGAAACGCAGTCCCGCGCCAACGAAATCGACGCGATGATCGACGAGATCGCAGAGCAGACCGAGGAAGTTACGGTGTCCATCCGCTCCACGCAGGAACGAGTCCAGAGCGGAACGGACACCGTCGAGTCGACTCTAACCGACATCGAGACCATCGCGGACTCGGTCGGCGACATCACACACTCGCTCGACGAGATTCGAGAGACGACGGCCGACCAGGCCGACACGACACAGGACACAGCCAGTTCGGTCGACTCGATCACGGACCTCAGTACGGAGACTGCCGACACCGCCACCGAGGTAGCTGCCGAGATACAGGACGGACAGGACGTAGCCGAACACATCTCCGAGTCTCTCCGGGCGTTCCGGGAGGAGACGGCCGGCAGACTCCAAGACCACGTCGCTACGTTCACCGTTTCGACGGACGAAGCGGGCGGGATCGACGCCGCCCCTGGAACGCCCCGGGCTCGTGTCACGACCGACGGGGGTGACCGATGACTGACCCGATCGCCGTCGCTTACTGGTTGGCTGCCGCTTCGTTCCTCGTGGGGGTCGGGATAACCGCCGCGCTGTATCGCAGCCTCAGCGAGTCAGAACACCGCGGCCGACTCGCTGCCCTCGGGCTCATCCCCGGGTTCGCAGGAATCTCGTACGTCGCGATGGCGCTCGGGATCGGCACGGTGACGATCAACGGCACCGAGTTCGTCGGCTTTCGGTACATCGACTGGCTGGTCACCACGCCGCTGCTGGTCGGCTTTGTCGGCTACGTGGCCGGGGCCTCCCGTCGAGCGATCGCCGGCGTGATGATCGCTGATGCGCTGATGATCGTCTTCGGTGCCGCCGCGGTCGTCGCCGACGGAACGCTCAAGTGGGCCCTGTTTGCCGCTTCGGGGCTGTTCCACCTCGGGCTGTTCGTCTACCTCTACGGGGTGTTCCCGCGGTCGGTTCCCGACGAGCCGATGCAGCGCGGACTGTTCAGTCTGTTGAAGAACCACATCGGCCTGTTGTGGCTGGCGTACCCGTTCGTCTGGCTGATGGGGCCGGAGGGGCTCGCGTTCGCGGGTGCGGTCGGTATCGCGCTCACGTACGCCTTCCTCGACGTGCTGGCGAAGGTCCCGTACGTCTACTTCTTTTACGCTCGTCGACAGGCGTTCGCAGACATCGACACCGCCGACCCGACGCCGAGTTCGAGTCGGGACGCACCGACGGCGGCCGACTGAGCGCACCTCGATTTCGTTCCGGCGTCTCGACTCCCGCGTCCGGAAAGGTACGTTTTAGACGGGGGCGACTGACCCGTAGATATGGAACGCGTAGCGATCATCGGCGCGTCGATGACCCGATTCGGCGAACGCGACGCGTGGGTGCGTGAACTGTTAGCAGAAGCTGGCATCGAGGCACTCGCCGACGCCGGCGTCGAGGGGGCTGACCTCGACCATCTGTACGTCTCGAACATGGCCAGCGGCGAGTTCGAGGGCCAAACTGGCGTGCCGAACGCGCTCGCACACGACATCGACGCGATGCCCGCGTACACGGCGCGGATCGACCAGACCTCCTCGTCGGGCGGTGCGGGCGTGTACACCGCGTGGCAGTCGGTCGCCTCCGGCGCGAGTGACCTCACGATGCTGGTCGGCGGCGAGAAGATGACCCACCGCACGACAGCCGAGTCGACCGACGTAATCGCCTCGCTCACTCACCCGGCCGAGTACAAACACGGGGTGACGCTCCCCGCTTTCGCGGGGCTCACCGCCCGGCTCTACCTCGACACGTACGACGCGCCCCGCGAGAGCCTCGGGAAGGTGGCGGTGAAGAACCACCGCAACGGCGTCGACAACCCACACGCACAGTTCCGTAAGGAGGTCGACCTCGACACCGTCTTGCAGTCGCCGATCGTCGCCGACCCGCTCAGACTGTACGACTTCTGTCCCATCACCGACGGCTCGGCGGGACTCGTCTTCTGTCCCGAGTCGGTCGCTGCGGAGTACGTCCCCGACGACGAGTACGCCGTGATCACCGGGATTGGCGGCGCGACCGACACCCACGTGGTCCACGAGCGCGCCGATCCGACGACGATGGGCGGCGTCGCCGACTCCGCCGACATCGCCTACGAGATGGCCGGCGTTGGTCCGGAGGCTGTCGACGTCGCAGAGCTCCACGACATGTTCACCATCCTCGAGTTCCTTCAAAGCGAGGACCTCGGCTTCTTCGAGAAGGGCGAGGGGTGGAAAGCCGTCGAGGACGGCATCACCGACCGCGACGGCGACCTCCCGATCAACACCTCGGGCGGACTCAAATCGAAGGGACACCCCTTGGGGGCCAGCGGCGTCGCACAGGTGTACGAGATATTCAAACAGGTCATCGGCGACGCCGGCCCGCGACAGGTCGAGGCCGACACGGGTCTCGCCTGTAACGTCGGCGGCTTCGGTAACTGCGTGACCACGACCATTCTGGAGGGCATCCAATGAGCGACCACGACACCAGTACGACGGCACACGACGAGGAACGGGCGTTCGAGTTCGAGGCAGCGGAGTACGCCAGCGGGGCGGTGTCGTACCCCCCTCACCCGGTCGGCCCGGACGGGACCGAACGAACCGGCACCCTCGACCTCCGTGAGCACGAGGCGGAGGTGATAACGTGGACGACGTCGACGGCGACGCCGCCCGGCGTCCGCGAGCCGAACACGCTCGTCATCGTCGAGTTCGAGATGGGAGACGGGTACGACGGGCCGCCGGTTCGCGCACTCGGCCAGGTCGCCGAGCGTCCCGACGGCTCGGGAGAGGCTTTCGACCTCGACATTGGCGACCGCGTCGAACCCACCTATACCGACGAGCTGCGCGACCCCGACACAGGAATACGCGAACCCGAGAGTCAGGCCTGGGACGGGTTTCAGTTCCGTCCGGTCGAGTGACGCGAGCGGTGCGGAGACCGATGCTCGGCCGCGGGAGTTGCTCGCTCCGCGATAGCTGACGACTGACGGCGGACCGGCTCCCCACTGTGACGACGCGGCAGGGCGGTCAGACCTGCCGGAAGTCTCCGAGCCGCGTCCCGTCGAGCAGGTATGCATCCCCCGTTGGCAGCGCCCCGGGCAGAAACGGCGCGAGAAACGACTGTCCCGGTACGTTCACCCAGGTGCCACCGGAGCGTTCGTTGAACGCGGGAAACACGATCAGTTCGGGGGGATCGGTGCCGACGCTCGCGCTCGTGGCGTCGATATCGCTCGAATCGCCCCCACCGTCGCCGAGGAACGCGTCTGGATCGAGCCGTCCGCGGAGCCACGCTCGCTCGGTTCGAGAGCCGCCGACCGCGTCCTCCAGCCGCACCTGTGGATGTTCGTGGCCCATACACACCACGTCGGCGGCGAGGAGCCCCGGGTCGGGCCGCGTGTGGCCGTGGAGGACAGCGATGCCGCCGTCCGCTCCGCCGCCCTGCTCATCTCCGCCGGTCGGTCCGTCGTCTTCGTCACTCGTCTCTCTGCTGGAACCGTTTTCACGTCCGATGACCGCACCCCGAGGCCCGAGCGTCTCGATGACGTCCGCGAACGCCGCCGCGACGCCCGCGTCGTGGTTCCCTTCGACGAGCGTCACCGGAACGCGGTCGGTTATCGCCGCGATCAGTGCCTCGAGTTCGGCTCGTTCGTCGCCTTCCGGCGCACCGATCCGGTGTGCGAGGTCACCAAGAACGACGACGCTGTCGGCGTCCGTCTCGTCGATCAGCCGACAGAGATGCTCGCGACGCTGTGCCGCTCGGTCGTCGAGTTCGACGCCGCGTTCGTATCGGAGTCCGACTTCGATGCCCGCGTGCACATCGGCGACGAGCAACGCTCGCTCGGTGCCGAGATCGGCGACTGCCGCCGGTTCGCCGACTATCGGCTCGACGCCGACACCGTCACCTGACACCATCAGATGGGTTTGAGCACCCCGTCGGTCGGCTCGTAACACTTCCCGCTCATCAGCGCGTCCTGAATCGCGTCCTCGACATCTGCCTCGGTCACGCTGTGGTCGGACGACACCGACCGAACGACCGCAGCGCGATCCGCACCGTCGCCGTCGTCGAGTTCGGTCATCGCCTCGACGGCCGCGGTCTCCAGGTCGACAGCCGAGTCCCCGTCGTCGGTGTCACCGGTATCGCCAGCGCCGATATCGTCGGTCGGGTCCGTGTCACCGTCGCTGTCTGCGTCGCTACCATCGTCACTCCCCGCGGTCTCTCCGGCCTCGACGTTCGTCTCGGCTGTCCCGACCCCCACGTCTGTCGTCCCCGTGGTCTCAGTCTCGGCGGTCTCGGCTTCCCCCGGTTCCGTCTCGGGATCGGGAACGTCGATGTCCGCCTCTCCGGGGTCGGCGACCTCGCCACCGGTCGAGAAGTTGGTGCCGAACTCGGATTCGATCTCCTCGCGCTCCTCGTCGTCGAGTTCGTACATTCCGTCGACCGGCTCTGTCTCTGGGTCACCGTCGACCGCCGGTTCCGGGTCCGCCGCCACACCCTGCGTCCCCGCCGAATCGCTGGGATCGGGCGTACCGGCTGGGTCGGCGTCACTCAGTCCGTCGTCGAAGTCGCCGAGACCCTCAGACGCGGCATCGATCGCGTTTTCGTCTCTATCGGCATCGCCGATTCCTCCGTCTTCCGGGGCCGAGTCGCCGACTCCATCGACATCCGAAGCCGAACCGCTAACGTCGGCGACGCCCCCGAGGTCGGCGTCATCGCCCGTGATAGGTTCAGGAGAATCGGTTGGTTGCTCCGTCTCCGCCTCGACTTCGGGCTCGGATTCGGCGGTCGTCGGTCCGGGATCCGTCGCTGTCGCCGCCCCTGTGTTCACGCTGTCGGCGGGCTCCGCTCCTCCGCCGTCGGCCGGCTCTGTTCTCACGCCGTCAACAGGCTCCCCAGGTCGCTCGTCGACCGCGCTCGGGTCGATCCGAACGTCGGTCGCCGGAAGGGGACCGATCGCCGCCTCACCACCCTCGGCCGGCGCGAGGTCCGGAGATCTGACCTCCTCACGCTCGCCGGCGATCAGTTCTAGTGAGTCGACTGCGAGCCGGCGAATCGCCTCGACGTACGCCGTCGAGGTGTCGTACTCTTCGATAGCCTTCGGGATCCCCGCCGCGAGCGACGCGGACGCACCACCGGCTTCTAACGCACGCTGGAGCGCCGACCCCCGCAGGTCCGAGTCGAGAGCCGCGGCGAACACCGCCAGCCGATCGAGTGTCGCCTCGGCGGCCGAGACGACCCATCGGTCTCGAACGTCGGCGTCGACCTCGTTGAGACTCTCTGGACGAACGGAGGTGAACACCCGGTCGGAGTCGTCTGGTTCGAACGTCCGTGCTTTTCCGGTCAGCGCGACGAACGTCGGTGGGTCGGCACGTTCGAGGAACGCCGCCTCCTCCGGCTGATACTGGCCGGCGTACGTGACGAACGCCCCAGACGGGTCGACGACCCGGCCTCGGCTCGTGTCGTCGTTGACGCGTTCGACCTCGGTGAGTACTCCAGCGACGAACAGCCGATTCACGCGGGCACCGGTGGGAGTGACGACGTAGTTCGGCGCACGCTCCTCGTCGCTCTCGGAGTACGACAGAGCGGCGTCGTCGAACTCGGCGGCGAACAGGCGATACGCGACCTCGCGAGTCCCCGGACCATCGTCGCTCATCCGCGCACCTCCGTGAGCGCTGTGCGAGCGACGGCTGCCGGGTCGTCGTCGGCCGCCTCGAACGCCGTCGCGTCGAGAGTCGCGCCGTACTCGTCGACAGAGAGGCTCCCACGAACGCGGTAGGCCCCGCCGACGAGCTCGTCGGCGATGTCGTCCGCGACGACGTCTTTGTCCATCGCGTCCGTCGCCGCCGAGAGCGCGTCCGCCAACCCGCCGCCGTACACCGCGGCCGTCAGCTCGTCGTCCAACACGACGGTGACGGTGGCGGTTCCGTCGTCGAGGATCGCTTTCACCCGAAGATCGTCTTCACCGTCGACCTGCCCGTGGCTTCGGCACTGTCCGTTCTGTATCACCCGTCCACACTCGGGACACCGCTCGATCAGTCCCGATCCGTCTCGGATCTCGAGCACGTTGCCGACGAGCTCGACGTCGAACATCCCGCCGGAGTCGACGGCCTCTGCGATCGGGAGACGCGGCGCGTCGTCGGCGACCTCCACTGGGTCGGGGAGCGGCGTCACGGTCGTGAACTCGGTGAGGTTGATCGAGGGCACACCACGGAACTCACGAACGTACACGTCCTCGATGCGGAGTTCGGCACCCGCTTCCAACTCCGGCCGCGGATCCCAATCGGTGAACGGGAGCTTCGCCGTCTCGTCACCGACGACCCCCTCGCGGATCTCGGTCTCGCCGTCTCGCCCCGAGATGGTCTTCGCTTCGACATCGAGGACGCGCACCTCCACGTTTCGCCCACGGTCCCCGGCCGTGAGGTCGACGAGAGCGCGGTCCCCGCCGACCGTGTGGTCGACTTCGACCGACTCGTCGGCGATGGCGACGGTCGTCGACTCGTTGAGGTTGAGTTCGGGCTCGCCCTCCCACTCGCGAACGCCGGCGTTTCCGATAGTCAACGAGTCACCCGGCTCGAAGCCGAAATCCTGCCAGGCGGTGTACGAGATGGTTCCTGTTTCGTCTGCCAACTCGCCCTCGCGGATCGTGAGGTCCTCGCCCTGGTACCGGATGGTCCGTGTCCCGCGTGTGAGCACTTTCACCGTGACCGTGACGTTGCCGTGGTCGGTCGTGATGTCGTTGAGGTCGACGGCGTCTGGCGTCGGACTCGACCCGCCACCTCCGCTGCCGTGTTTCCGTCGAACGCTCTGTTTGGCCTCGTCTATCGGTACGCTGTACTCCAGTAAGTTCTCCAGGTCCGCTTTGACCTCCGCCTTGTCGACGCCGAGGTCGGAGGCGAGCTCCTCGGCATGGCTGTTGACGTCCATCGGCCGAAGGTTCGCCGCGACCGCACAAAAGGGTTCACCGTCGGTACGGTTAATTCGCTTCGCTCACACGGGAGACACATGGACGAGATGGAGTCGGGCGAGGTCGGCATCGACACACGCGTTACGGCGGATCGAACGCTGATCGACGTGACAGGAACACGAGACGTGGCGATCGTCGTGCGCTCGGCTGATGGCGAGCGAATCTACCTCCCACCGGAGAGCTTCGACGAACCGATCGACGACTCACCGTACGCGTCGCCGTACACCTCTCCGTACGGCGGTGGCTCCCGAGATGGAGACGGTACGCCCTACCGGGGGGCCGTCGAGAGCACCCGCGGGGTGATCGAGACGCCGAGCGGCTTCCGGATCCGCCACCCGGAACCGGTCACCGAGATCGA